>JBGCEM010000089.1:0-13699 GCA_045106335.1 Paracoccaceae bacterium
TGAAATGGATCCGCCCCCAGCGATTGATTGGGACGCCACCTATGACACTGTGCTGGTCAAAGGACGCGGTCAAATTTCCCCTGCCGAAGCGGTGCGCGCCGTACAGGCCTGTGTTGAGCTGCCATTTGCCGAAGGCATCAAAGCCGAGCGCCGGATCTTTATGGAGCTTATGCAAACCGAGCAACGCCAAGGCATGATCCATGCCTTTTTTAGCGAGCGTGCCGTTGGGACCCTGCCCGAATTGAAAGGAATTTCGCCCCGAGATTTATCACAGATCGGGGTGATCGGTGGCGGGACGATGGGCGCCGGGATTGCCACAGCCGCCCTTTTGGCCGGTCTAAGGGTGACGCTGTTGGAAATGACGCCAGAAAGTGCAGAAACTGCAAAATCGCGCATTTCCAGCAATCTGCAGGGCGCTTTGCGACGGGGCAAAATCTCACAAACCGAATTCGATTCGCTGACAGAAACGGCATTGACCCTGGCCACGGATTACTTGGCGCTGGCAGAGGCAGATCTGGTGATTGAGGCCGTCTTCGAAGACATGGACACAAAAAAACAGGTCTTCGCCAAGCTGGACGCGGTTTGCAAACCCGGCGCGATCCTGGCCACAAATACGTCCTACCTCGACCTAAACGAAATCGCATCAACCACCAAACGCCCCCAAGACGTGATCGGACTGCACTTCTTTTCGCCTGCGCACGTGATGAAATTACTCGAAGTTGTGGTCGGAGATGCGACCGCCCCTGATGTTGTCACCACCGGCTTTGATCTGGGCAAGCGCTTGAAGAAAATCAGTGTGCGCGCGGGGGTGTGTGATGGCTTTATCGGCAATCGTATCCTGGCAACTTATCGTGCGGCGGCGGATCATATGGTGCTCGATGGGGCGTCGCCGTTTCAAATTGACCAAGCATTAACCGAATTCGGATTTGCCATGGGACCCTATGCTGTTGCGGATTTAGCGGGTTTGGACATCGGATGGGCCGTGCGCAAACGCAAAGCCGCCGAAGGGTTGGACCCCAGGGCACGCGTTGCCAGCTATCCCGACCGCATCTGCGAACAGGGAAATTTCGGCCAAAAGACCGGCAAGGGTTACTACATATATAAAGCTGGAAAACGCGCAGGCGTGCCGAACCCAGAAGTGATGGGCTTTGTTAACCAAGAACGCCGCGATAAGGGAATCACGCCACGCGATTTCACATCCCAAGACATCGTGCGCACATACATGGCAGCGATGGTAAATGAGGCTGCCAAAGTCGTAGGCGAAGGCATTGCGCGCCGCCCGCTAGACGTCGATATGACGCTGCTGTTTGGCTATGGCTTCCCGCGTTACTGGGGCGGACCACTGAAATGGGCAGATATTGTCGGCTTACCGGATCTGCTTGCGGATATCAAAGCTTGGGCGCAGGACGATCCTTATTTCTGGGAACCCGCCCCGTTGCTGAAGGATTTGGTCGCCTCAGGGCGGTCTTTTGAGGATCTGAACAAAGCCGGTTGAAACTGCAGCGCAAACGCGCGGATTTATTGCAAAGGAATTAAGACACATGGATCTTAGCTATTCAGACGAAGAACTGGCCTTTCGCGACGATGTGCGTGCGTTTTTGGCCGAAACATTGGATCCTGCGCTTGCCGACAAGGTACAGCGCGGCAAAGATCTAACCAAGCAAGAGATGGACAGCTGGCACGCAGCCTTGAATGCGCGCGGTTGGTTGGCGCAAAACTGGCCAACAGAGTTTGGCGGGGCCGCTTGGACGGCCGCCCAACGCAATATCTACGAAGAAGAGGCCAGCAAGGCAGGGGCACCGCGGATTGTACCTTTTGGGTTGGCGATGCTTGCCCCAGTGTTGCAAAAATTTGGATCGAAAGAACAACAGGACCATTGGCTGCCGCGCATTCTGTCGGGCGAAGATTGGTGGTGCCAGGGCTATTCTGAACCTGGGGCGGGCTCGGATCTGGCATCTTTGAAGACCAAAGCGGTGCGCGATGGCGATCATTACGTTGTCAATGGGCAGAAAACATGGACGACGCTGGGCCAATTCGCCAACATGATCTTTTGCCTGGTGCGCACTGATCCAACCGCCAAACAGCAAGAAGGCATCTCATTCCTACTGATCGACATGGACACGCCCGGGATAGAAGTCCGCCCGATCATCCTGTTGGATGGCACCCATGAGGTGAACGAAGTTTGGTTCACGGATGTGCGTGTGCCGGTCGAAAATCTGGTAGGCGAAGAAAACAAAGGTTGGACCTACGCCAAATATCTGCTGACCCATGAGCGCGCCAATATCGCGGGCGTCGGCTTTAGCAAAGCGGCCCTGGCGACGGTCAAACGCGTGGCGCGCGCGGTAACTGACAATGGTAAACCGCTGGCAACGAACCCCCATTTCGCGGCCCGCGTCGCTAAGGTCGAAATGGAGCTGATGGCCTTGGCGACCTTCAACATGCGTATGATCGCAGCCGCGGGTGCGGGCGGCGCACCCGGGCTTGAAGCGTCGATGCTTAAGGTTAAAGGATCGATTATTCGACAAGAAATCAATGACTTGACCCGCCGCGCTGTGGGGCCCTATGCGATGCCTTTTGCGTCAGAGGCGCTGGAAGGCACCAATACCCCCGTGCCCGACCCGTTCGATGTGGGCGGGATAGCCGGGCAATATTTCAACAACCGTAAAATCTCGATCTTTGGGGGGTCGAATGAGGTTCAAAAGAACATCATCGCCAAAGTCAGCCTGGGGTCACGCGCATGAATTTCAACCTAACCGAAGAACGTCAAATGCTGTCAGACACGCTGCGCCGCTATCTGTCCGACAAATACGACACCGAAAGGCGCAACAAGATCTTGGCCAGTGACCAGGGGTATAGTTCCGAGATTTGGGCTGAAATGGCTGAACTTGGCGTGATTGGCGCGCTGTTTTCCCCCGAGGATGGCGGCTTCGGCGGGGACGGGTTTGACCTGGCCGTCGTGTTCGAAGAGCTAGGCCGCGCGGGTGTTGTCGAACCGTTTCTAGACACGGGTGTTTTGGCAGGTGGTTTGATCGCTGCAATTGGCAACTCGGCGCATAAAGCGCATCTTGAGGGCGTGATTGAAGGCACAACTCAGCTGGCCTTTGCCCATGGCGAGCCACAATCGCGCTATGATCTAGACAATGTGCAAACTGTGGCCGAAAGCCGGGATGGCGCGATCCTGCTAACAGGGCGCAAAGCGGTTGTCGTGAACGGTGACGCGGCGGATCAATTTGTGGTGTCTGCCCGGGACGAAGACGCAGGCGGTCTATCGCTGTTTCTGGTCCCGGCCAGCAGCGATGGGCTTGATATTCAAGGCTATCCGCTGATTTCAGGCGGGCGCGCCGCCGAGGTGATTTTGGACGGCGTTCAAGTCCCCGAAGTGTCCCGTCTGGGCGCACCAGGCGATGCCTTGCCCACGATCGAAGCCGTAATGGCGCGCGCGACAGTGGCGCAAATGGCCGAAAGCCTGGGCGCCATGAGCACCGCCGTCGATCTAACCCAAGATTACTTGGTCACGCGCCAACAATTCGGCCGCCCCATTGGCACGTTTCAAGCCCTGCAGCACCGCATGTCCGAAATGTTGATCGAAATGGAACAGGCGCGCTCGGCGCTTATCAACGCCGCAGGGCACCTGACCGCCGCGCCGTTTGAGCGTGATCGCCAGATTTCTGCCGCCAAAAGCCTGTTTGGGGGGATTTGCCGTCTGATCGCGGAAGAAAGTATTCAAATGCATGGTGGAATTGCGATGACTCAGGAATATGAGCTGGCCCATATCGCCAAACGCATCATGATGGCAGATCACCGGTTTGGCGATCAAGATTGGCATCTGGAACGGTTCATTGCACTTTCCGCCGCATAACGCGCCCGCCAGTGGGGCGCAGGGTCTGGTTGGGTATTCGATTGACCTGAACGCCGCTGATGGCACGTCCAAGATCGTGTTGGACGTAGGGGATCAACACCTCAATCGGAACGGCACATTGCATGGTGGGATCCACGCGATGATGTTGGATGCGGCAGCCGGGTTTGCAGCGTCGCGGCACTTGGCAGATGGCAGCGATCAGATCGTGCCTGTTGTGACGCTGTCCTTAAGTACGTCGTTTGTTGCAGCTATTTCAAAGGGATGCGCCATCGCGACGGGACAGGTGACGGGCGGTGGGTTCAAAATTGTCTATGCCACAGCCCAAATCGTTGACGCGGCCGGTGTGGTGTGTTCGACCGCTTCGGGTGTGTTCAAGCGGGCCGCAAAATGAGCAATGGCTCCAATCTGCGCTGGCATGATTTGCTGCTGCATCAAGCACAAACGCGCCCCGATGCCCGTGCATTCAGCGATGGGTTGGGCACGAATTGGAGCTGGAAACAGGCGGCAGAAGCGGCACAAGACGCGTGCCAAGCCTTGCAGAACGCCGGGGTCAAACCCGGGGATCGTGTGATTCTGTTGGCGGAAAATTGCTGTGCCGCAGCTGCGTTTTTGTTTGGAGCTTCGATCTTGGGCGCCCCTATCGTGCCGTTCAACGCGCGCCAAACGCCGGGCGAGTTGGACCGGGTCATCGCCCATGCGGAACCTGCCGCGATTGTGATGCTGTCAAAGATCTCGCCCGACGCCCAGGCCCATGCAACCCGCATGAATGCGTCCCGTATCACTGGGCGGTTTGGCGCGGTTCATATCGCGCAGGGCACCGGAACACCCGACCCGCTGGATGATGTTGCGGTCATTTTGTATACCACCGGCACCACTGGCGATCCCAAAGGCGTAATGCTGACCCATGGGAATATGCGCTTTGGGGGTAAGACCTCGGCCACATTGCGCTGGATGACGCCCGACGATGTGATTTACGGTGCGCTTCCGATTAGTCATGTCTTTGGGCTGGCCTCGGTCGTCACAGCTGCGACCTTTATCGGGGCCTATGTGCGATTTGAGGCCCGGTTTAGCGCGGAAAAGCTGTATCATGCGCTACTGGATGATGTGACGCTGCTGTCCGCCGTTCCGCAAATGCATGCGCTGCTAATGCAATATGTGAAGGAACAGGGGCTGGATCAGCTGCGCGGAAGCAAACTGCGCTATGTCTCGTCTGGCGGCGCGCCTTTGGATCCGGATTGGAAACACCGCGCCGAGGCGTTCTATGGTGTGCCGCTGCAAAATGGCTACGGGATGACCGAGACAACAGCCGGAATTGCCGCCACCCAGCACCTGACGCGCAATGACGATATTTCCTGCGGGCCCGCCCTGCCAGATGTTGAAATCCAGGCCACTGCGGACGGGCAATTGCGCACGCGCGGTCCCCATGTGATGCAAGGCTACTTTCGCGCGCCCGATTTGACAGCAGACGTACTGGACCCCGATGGGTGGTTTTCGACAGGCGATCTGGGACAAATCGATGAAACTGGGCGCGTGACGATCCTGGGGCGGCTCAAAGAACTGATCATCCACGGCGGCTTCAACGTCTATCCCCCCGAGGTCGAGGCGGTCCTAAGCGATCACCCCCAAATCATCCAAGCGGCTGTGATCGGGCATATAGTGGAGGGCGATGAAAAGATCTTCGCCTTTTGCCAAGTCGCGCCTGATGATGCGCCCTCAGAAAACGATCTGGCAGCCTGGGTTAAAGAAAGGCTGGTCGGGTATAAACGCCCCTGGCGGATCCTTTGTGCCGAAAGTTTGCCGGCAGCAGCAACAGGCAAAATCCTAAAACATAAGCTAAAAGACGCCTTTTCCGAAGCGTTTTAGAAGGATGCAGATACCCGCGCGTCCGCGTTAAAACAAGGTAAACTCCACAAGCGCCAGCACTGCGAACGGCACACTAAGACAGCTGGCCAGCAGCAATGCCGCTTGCCAGGTTGGCGCAGGGGCAGGCGCGCGGACCCCATAGACTTTTCTTTTTCGCTTCATAGAACATAGTTAACGATGAGTTAGTTACTGGCTGTTTAAGATCCGCGCATGTTTGACGGATTTTCCACGACACAGCCTGCGCCCTTGCAACAATCCCAGGCCTTTGCCGACGCGTTGACGCGGCTGGATACGTTTTGGCAATGGGTGGATTACGGTTGCGGCAAAGCATTGATGCAAGCACGCATCATGCCTTGGGGCGGCTGGGTCGGGTTGATTTCGCGTGGTCCTGTGGTCGACCATGCCTTTGAACCAAAAACTTTTTTTGACGCACTGGCCACGCAAGGCCATCCGATTTTGATCAATGCGGACGGGTTAAAGCCGGACGATCTGAGGGACGCAGGCTGCGTCCCTGTGATGAGCCCTGCGACGCTTGCTTTGCTTCACTTGGATCGAGATGAAAATGCTCAGATCGCACGAATGCATCAGAAATGGCGTAATCGGTGGCGCAAGGCCGCGCAATCACGATTGCAGCTGTCTCAACAGACCTTACCTGAGGATCGTTTGCATTGGTTGATCACAGCGGAAACAGAGCAACGAAATTCGAAGGCTTACAAAGGATTGCCCGCAGAATTGGCCACGGCCTATACGATGGAAAATCCAGGCGAGGCCCAGCTTTTTACGGCATCTCATGCAGGCAAGCCCATTGGGGGTATGATCTTTCTGCGTCATGGCGCTATGGCGACATATTTCATCGGCCATACCTGCGATCAGGGGCGTGCTTTGGGTGCGCATAACCTGCTGATCATGAAAGCAGCCCGGTATTTTGCGGCACGGGGTGTTCAAATGCTGGATTTGGGGACGTTGAACACCGATAACGCACCAGGGTTGGCTCGGTTCAAATTGGGATGCGGGGCCAAGCCCCATGTGTTAGGCGGAACTTGGTTATATTCACGGCGCTTGGCGCGTCTGTTGAGGCGTCGTTAGACCCAAGTGCCCTGAGCGGCGTCCCGAATGGCGCGGATGTTGTCGCCATAAGGCGCAGGATCCCGCACGGATCCGCCGCGAAACACAGCGCTGCCTGCAACCAACACATCTGCGCCAGCCTGTGCCACGACGGGCGCTGTGCTTGGATCGACGCCTCCGTCGATTTCGATATGGATTTCACGGTCGCCGATCATGCTGCGAAGTGTGCGGATCTTGGTGCTCATATCAATGAATTTTTGCCCCCCAAATCCTGGATTCACCGTCATCACACACACCAAATCGACCAGATCCAGAACAGAGGCCACCGCTTCGGGCGCAGTGCCTGGGTTTAAGGCCACACCGGGGCGCATGCCGTTGGCACGAATGGCTTGCAGCGTGCGATGGATGTGAGGCCCGGCTTCGACATGCGCCGTCAAGATATCCGCGCCCGCCTTGGCGAAGTCCTCAATATAGGGATCAACAGGCGCGATCATAAGGTGTACATCCATCACGCCTTTAATATGCGGGCGGATTGCAGCACATGTGGCGGGACCGAAAGAGATATTGGGCACAAAGTGGCCATCCATGACATCGACATGAATCCAATCGGCGCCCCGCGCCTCGACGGCGGCGCATTCTGCCCCGAAGTTCGCAAAATCTGCGGCAAGAATGGACGGAGCGATTTTGATAGAGCGCTGAAACTGCATGGCGCGGTCCTTTTTAGGTGGTCCCGGTTTGCCTCCGGCGGGAGTTTATTGGGCTAAGTGAAGGGGAGCGGTCAAGCGCTAGAATTGGGAAATGTCGTATGGCGTGTGTTTCTAATTGCCTTTTATGTGCGATCCAAAATACGACGTGGTCGCCGCCTTTGGACAGTTCGGGTTTTTGGTGTGTCAAAGCCGTGGCCGAAGTCTTCAAAGGCACGATTGATTTCGCAGATGGATTGTGCGGAGCCCAGAACGGTTCAATGATTGCAAGCGCCGAAAATTCTTTCTTTCGTGCGTATTGGCAAAATCGTGGGCAAGATTTCGGGGCGATTGCTGCCTGTTGACATGATCACAGTCGCATTTGCAGCCTGAAGCACCTAAGATAGCGCCTGCGCCAACAGCCCGTTCAAACGTCTGCCGTTGGCGTAGGTGCAACTTTTTAAGTGCGAAGATCGGCGTTTAGAAACGGAACGCATAGCGAAGTTCTAGTGTGTCTGTGTCGACATCGCCAAATGTACCTTCACCGCTTGTTCTATAATACCGGACCCCGGCCGTTTGTTGCGGGGTAAAATCGTAATTGATGCCTAAGCCAAGCACTGTCCCGTCATCACTGGCAGAGCCGTTCGTCGCATTGTCTGTCTTTAGATTCGCGACGCCTGCAAAGATCAAACCGGATACAGTTTCAGAAAAATATGTACCAACGCCAAGGGTCACGGCCACGAAAGTGTCGAAATCTGTATTCCCTGTGTTCGTCTCACCATTCAGCGACGCCGCGAACAGCTCGCCTTCGATGAACAGAGACCCGTTCAGGTTGTGACGATATCCGGCAAAAACGCCAAAACCGTTGCCGTCTGCCGTGATTGTAAGGTTTTCGAATTCGGTATCAAATGAAGAAATTGCACCGCCCAGTTAGAAGCCGGACGGACTTTCGGCCAAAGCCGGGCTTGATAAAAGAATAGTAGTCGCAATGAGGATGTTACGCATGGAATGCTCCGGATAAATAGTATGTCTATGCCCGATAAAATATCATGTGGTGCCTTGGGTAGAAGTCTATTTCTAAAGTGCGTTAAGCATTGCAGCATTTCAAACACACACGCGGGACGTCGGGCCGCGCTGGATGGATGCAACAGCGTTTGATGGACAAGGCTGAATTCTGTCATAGGGCAAGACGCCTGGATCGCTGGCAGAGCAAGCGCACCTTTGCATTTGGCGCGGAACCGCATATCTACCGGCGATGGATCTGAAATCTAGACCCAAACCGGAAGGATGCCCTTATGGAATTAAACGCAGATTTCGGCCAACGCGTTGTTGTGCATTCGGACACATTGGATTGGGTCGCCTCGCCGATGCCGGGTGTGGCGCGTCGGATGTTGGATCGCATGGGCGGAGAAGTTGCGCGGGCGACGACGATTGTGCGGTATGCGCCGGGCAGCCATTTTTCCAAGCACACACATACGGGCGGCGAAGAGTTCATAGTGCTGGACGGTGTGTTTCAGGATGAGCATGGCGATTTTCCGACCGGGACCTACGTGCGCAATCCACCGACTTCCGCACACACGCCTGGCTCGGCGCAAGGGTGCACGATCTTTGTGAAACTGTGGCAATTCGATATGGATGACCGCACGCAGTTTCGCAAAAACATGACCGACGGGCTTGGGACGCCTGTGAAGGGTGTAGCGACCGCCGTACTGCACCAAGATGACCAAGAAACCGTCACCTACAGTCAGTTGGATCCCGGCGCGATGCTGGAAAATAACGAAACCGGTGGGTTAGAGCTGCTGGTGATCGCGGGGTCAATACATGAGGCGGGCGAGGTATTGGGTAAGGGGGCGTGGCTGCGACTGCCCGACGGGACCGACCTGAGGGCCAAAGCTGGGCCACAGGGTGCGGCGGTTTGGATCAAAACGGGGCATCTTATACATGCAAAAGCGCCAGCACTGTGATGAAGACGCCGATTGTGCGGGACGGCTTGCCTTGGTCGTACAGCTTGAAGGGCGCGGCATGATTTTCTGCGGATCGCTGCCCGCGCGCGTTTTGGCATGCGGATAGGATCTAGGGTGACGCGATGAGCCGTGCCGGCCCGCAGGCCGAAATTCACGATACGTCCCCGAAGCATGGGGACATTTTGTAGTGTTTGGCTTTGTTGGGGACTCGCTGGACGAACGTTCGGATAAGACATCTTTGCGCCAGCAGGTGATTGCGCAGATGACACGCCGGTTCTTGGCCTGGGCCAAAGACCCAAAACACATGTATCTTGAAGACTGGAACATTGACCCGTTTACGACCACTGCTGCGGACAAAACTTGGCTATTTGCGCACGCTACTTACGATCTACCGCCTACGCTGCAACCACTGTGGCAGACGAAGCTACATTTTGCGGTGCCAGAAGTCGCCCCAAGCTTTGTAGGGGTTTTAGAAGGCGCGAACCAAGCATGCCACATGACGCCCAGGCAGCGATTACACCACATTGCGGCGCGTTCAGGTCTTTTAAAACGCGGTCGAAAGGTCACGAAACGCTGATAATTGCCCCGACCCAAGCGATCCCAACAGCCACAGCTGTGACAGCAACGGCGGCAGATCCGCAATCCTTGGCCTGTTTGGCCAGGTCGCGCTTTTCCATCGAGACATCATCGACGACGCGTTCAATCGCCGTGTTCACGCACTCCATCGCCAAGACCAAGACACCGCCCATTAACAAGACACCACGCAGGGCTGCATCCAGCGGCAAAACAAATGCCAATATCGCAAACAGCACATTCGCGACCAGCCATTGCTTCAGCGAATGCTCGGTCTGATACACATGGCGAAATCCAGCCGCTGACCAGATCACACGCTGCCAAATGCGTTTCAGTTGTGATGTCATCTTGCGCCTCCTTTTTTGCGCAGGCTTACCGCGCCAGCCCCCCAACAACAAACAACTTGAGGTTTTAGCGATATCTCGTCACTGGTTACCGCCAAGGGCGACCCTGCCCGACAGTCATTTTGTACAATGCAGGTCCCGCGCATGCCATCAGCCTTGTTTGAAAAAGCCGTTTGCGGGTTCTTTGCACTTCTGTTTGTCGTCTATGTGGCTATTTTCTTGTTCGTCCCTGTCCACCCGCCGAACTTCGCATGGGGCCTGTCTTCCTTGGGTCTTCCTGCCTTTGAGCTTACGTTTTTCTGTGTGCTCACCCTGGGACTGTGGCGCTTGCGCAAATCCTGGCTGCGGTATTTGGTCGTGCCGCTATCCATTCTTGTTCCTGCGGTGATCGGCACATTTTACCTGGTGCAGCTGATTTCCGTGATCCTTTCGGGTCAGTATATCAGTGTCCTGGCCTTAGAAAACGCAACCGAAGCGGCCTATGTCACCAACCCCGTTAGCCTGGTTCTAACGCTGTGCTTTGGCGCGCTGGTGCTTGCCCTGATCGCGGCGCTGGTTCACGACCTTAAAACGCGCTGTTGCGTGCGCGCAGGTGCGCTGCCTGCATTGCTGACGTTCGGTATCTTTATCGGAATGGGGGCTTTGTACAGTGAGCGGAATAAAATGAGTTCCGTCGCATTAGATACCGATCTTGCGCCCGCATTGCAATTTCACGCCACTGTGAAGGATTTTG
The DNA here is from genome assembly GCA_045106335.1 of Paracoccaceae bacterium. Classification (GTDB taxonomy): domain Bacteria; phylum Pseudomonadota; class Alphaproteobacteria; order Rhodobacterales; family Rhodobacteraceae; genus Aliishimia. Next base: position 11,085 of record JBGCEM010000089.1, read on the forward strand.
GCCGGGTCCGCGACGACAGCCAAGCAATGATCGCGTTTCAGGATGCTGTGGCAAACGGAACCGTCACCGCGCCCTTCAACTTTGACATGTCCGCTGAATTCCCACTTCAGCACGAAACCCTTCCCAGTGTGCCCCTGCCATTTGATCATTCCGCAGCGCCCTCGCAACCTTTGAATGTAATCATAGTTTTTCTGGAAGGGCTTTCGGCGCGCGCGTTGAACCACTACGGCGGTCCTTTTGCAGATCTCACCCCAAATATTGACGGCTTTGCGCAAAACGCGCTTTCCGTGGATGGGTATTTCAATCACACGGCCGCCACCTATCGTGGTCTTCTTGGGTCGCTGGCCTCGGCTTTTCCGGCGGCTGGCGGCGTCGACATGTGGGAAAGCTCGGATGAGGCCCAAGGCACATTAAGTGCTGCAACATTCTCAACACTTCCAACCATACTGGAAGCACGTGGGTATCAAACCCGCTTCTTTTCACCCCACCGCGAACATAAACCCTTTGATGAATTCCTAGAATTTGTTGGCTTTGAAGATGTCCACACGATGGAAGACATCGAGGGCGACGGCAGTCAGGGCACGCATTTATCCGACAAGGCGCTGTTTGAACACATGACTGCCAACCTAAAGGAACGCGATCAAACGCCAGATGCGCCACCGTTTTTCTGGGCGTCCTACAACCTTGGATCGCACGCATTTTATGACGTTCCCGACGGGGCAAAGCGCTATGGGGATGGTCGCAACGCGGCCTTGAACCGGTTTCACGAATTGGATGCCAGCCTCAAACCGTTCTTAGATGCGTTTAATGCCTCAGAACTTGCAAAGAACACTCTGTTGATCCTGACTTCGGATCATTCAGCATTTGCAGAACCCGCCGTCGTTCAAGCCTTTTCCGGAACAAAGAACTTCACCCAGCATTTTGTGGACCAGATCCCGCTGTTGATGCATCTTCCTGGGGACGTACAGCCCATGCGCTATCAAAACGGAGTGCGCACCTCATTGGACCTTGCGCCGACGGTATTGCATCTTTTGGGCTATAAAGACGTCGATCACGCCTTTTTGGGCACATCGGTTTTTGATGAAACTGTTTCGCCGGATACCAATTGGGCGGCGATAGGCCGTGCTTTCTTTCGTTTGAATTCGGATGGCGTTACGCGCGTTGAGCCCCCGCTGCCAAGCACAGAACAGGTCGCAATAGATGCCATAAAATACTTCTATCACTTAGAAGCGAACGATAAGATTTTTCTCGCCGGCGACAGCACCCGGGATTAACGTCCCGTGCAGTGATGTAAAAGACAGCCCCTTGTGAGGACCTCAGACGCAGGACAGAGGACTTGTCAAAAGGTGTCTGCCGGGTCAGCATCTGGGGTGAGTTAAACGCCAAAGGCTGTGCGCATGCCCGACCGACTTTTACAGTTCCCAACTGGCGCCAAAGACGCGATTGTCACAGCGCGGGACACATTTAGTTTCGACGATTTGCACCAGCTTCGACATTTCATGGGCGACGCATTCGGACAACAGGTCTTGGGTCCGCCAAAACGGATTTTGGGCTGTTTAGAAGACGACGAACACGCCCTTTTCGCGCTTTTGTTCCTGACAGAGTTAAGCGACTACATGCCGATCAACCCCAAGCTATCGGACGCGGAAACATCTGACATGGTGCGCACATCCGGTGCCGATATCGCAATTGTGTCACGCACATTGCTGGACCAAAAATGCGCGGCTTTGTCGATGATCAATGTTTTGATTTGGGACGATATTGTGCAGGCCGCAGTGCAGGCTTTGCGCGCAGGAAAACCCACGCCTATGCCACCCAAATGGAACCAAATTGGGCGTTTGATCTTGCATACTTCAGGCTCTACCGGGACGCCGAAACGGGTTCCGATTTCGTTGGACGCGATGAATGCGTCGGCCCAGAATATTGCCAAAGGGCATAGATTGGCGGCGGATGATCATGCGCTGAATGCGCTGCCCACCTTCCATATCGGCGCCTTAGTGGATGTGATGCTGGCGCCATTTGCCGCCCAGGGACGAATCTCACTCACGGCAAACCGTGCACCTGAGGATTTGGTCGCAGCTCTGATCAAGCAGCGACCGACTTGGTTTCAGGTGGTTCCAACACTTCTACGCCGTTTGGTCGAAGACGTCGATCACGCGACCTTGAAGCAAGCTGGACAATCGCTGCGCTTCATACGCTCTATTTCCGCGCCCGTTCCGCAGGACCTAAAAGACGCAGTCGAGGCCCTTTTGGGCTGCCCCGTCATCGAAATGTACGGCATGACGGAAACGGCAGGGCAAATCGCGACGTTGGGGCGTGACCCGCAGACCCATAAACCCGGCAGCGTTGGCAAACCTGTCGGGGTCGAAGTCGCCATTTTGGATCGTTTTGGCAACGCACTCGGCCCGGGGCAAACAGGTGAAGTATGTGTCAGGGGCCCAACGGTTTTTGAAGGCTACGAAGGCAGTACGCGTGACGATGTCTTCTTTGAGCACTATTTCCGCACCGGAGACCTTGGCAAACGCGATCCCGACGGATCCCTTTTCTTGCAAGGCCGTTTGAAGGAAATGATCAATGTCGGTGGCGAAAAAGTATCCCCCCACGAGATCGAAACT
>JBGCEM010000090.1:0-17469 GCA_045106335.1 Paracoccaceae bacterium
AATGTTGATGAAACGGCGGAGAGCGGGCTGTCGTCGCAAAACATATCCGTTCTTGAAGTCGGCGCGAATGCGCGTGCGTTTGCGCCGTTCCTTGAGTTCATTGGCGTTCGCACATTGGTCATCACTGATATCGACACAACCAAAGCTGTTGTCAGTGAGAAGACGGAAAAGCTCAGCTATCCTGCCTGTCCTGTTGCGAAGTCGAGCCACACCTCAAATGAAACCCTGAAGCACTTCCTATCGGCCCCTGATCTGAAGGAAGAGAAAGAGTTCTCGGAATGGCATAGGTGCCTGATCGAAGGAACTGTCACTTCGGATAAAGGGCAGATAAAGCTTGCTTACCAGCTTAAAGAGGATGGTTACCATGCAAGGAGCTTTGAAGACGCCTTCATTTCGATCAACCTGGAAAAAGTAAAGGCCCGTAAGGATACGTTGGCGGGACTGAAAAATAGGGACATGCTCGATAAATTCAGTGGCAATGAATTTTATTCTCTTACAGATCAGATACTCGGCAAGAAATCCGAGTTTGCCGGATCGGTTTTATACTCTGCGCTTGTAGAGGGCGAAAGCTGGCGTGTGCCGAAATACATTATGGATGGTTTGAAATGGATTCACAAAAACTGAATCCGGTAGATCGGATCGTGGAGCTTGTTTCCGGTGGCGAGAACTTCGTTCTTCAAGGCGGAGCCGGAAGCGGAAAGACAGAGAGCCTGAAGAGGGTTGTTCAAAAGGTTCTGAAGGCCAACCTAAGCCTTCGTATCGCGTGCATCACTCATACGAACAAAGCAGCAGACGAAATTGCAGATCGTGTGTCTAGCGACATCAAGGTTTCAACAATTCACTCGTTCCTGGGCCAGATAACTTCGCTGTTCAAGAAGAACATCCAACAGGTCTTTCCGAAGCTCTTCGAATTACCAGAGTTTGTTGCCTTTGGAGATGATCACTATGACGGCGACGAGAAGGTGAGGAAGAAGAAGGAGCACGACAGGTTCAAGAAGGCACATGGACAGCTCGAAAACCGTCGCAGGACGGTACTCGGGGAAGATACAGAGAAGGTCACCGGAAAACGGGACTACGACAAAGCGCCTGACACATACAATGCGCAGCTCAACGGATTGATCGGGGAGGTCAACAAGGAAATCCACGATAAGATTGCGGCAAGACAGCTTGTCAACCATCTGGGCAGTCTGGATGGCGCAAAAAAAGCTATCGAGGACGCCTATGCGGGTGAGTACAAATCTCTGGCTGATTTTGCCGTAGAACTGACCGAGCAAAGCACGGAAATCCCTGAAAGCTTACGTTTCTACATCGACTATGAAGCGATGGCGCGGGATATCGAAATCAATGATGTCTTCACCATCGATACAGGCTTTGAGCAAGTTCATGTGTTCTGGAGTCATTGATATGAGCACAGAGACGCACAGACTGACATGGCAAGGCATCGAGATTGAACTGACCTACAAGCCCGAAGGCCATGGCGGCGTCATCGCCCATCTTGAGGTGCGCAGCATCAACCCAGAGCGCGCGCCGCTGCCGATTACCGAGACGGGCTATCGTTCCCACTTCCACCCTGTGGGAACGGTCGAAGTCGATGAAGGCACGCTGGTCGAACAGGTCACAGCATGGCTGGACGAGGAAGCCAAATCCAAGGCATCCGATGGATAACTAAGCGCTTTCATCAGTTCCGCCCTGATCGCAATCACAGCCGCGCAGGTTGCCATCAGTTCTTGCTCGACTTCAGGGGACAGTGGCAACGCGCCCATATTGGCAGCCTTGGCAAGCTGGTTCAGATTATTCGCAAGACGAAGATTGCCCAGCAGACCGAGCGCCCGTGCTAGAGCGACATGATCTTTGACAGGAGGGCCCGGTCAAGGGGAACCTTGCGGAACAGCGCGTCTGTGTAGCTCTGGCTAAAAAACGTCCTGTTCTCTCAAGCGGGCTCCGGGCCCTTCAGTTTTCTCTGAACCTCGGCCAAAAACTCGACATCTAATTGGAAGCAAAACGGTTCCTTGCCCAACGGGACCGAAACCTCTCCGTCGCTGGCCAAGCTGGGGGCATTGGCTTGGCCAAAATACGCTTGTTGGGCAACCGACGCCAAATCCTGAAAATTGCGACCGGGTCCTGCGGCGCTGGCACGGCTTTGCAGTATCTGCAATGCTTCGTCAGCTAAAACCCTCAGAACATGTGGGGCGGTCAAGTTGAAGAACTTGGCGCACATCAAACCTTCGAGAACGGCAGCGGCAGCACGGCAATGTACTAAAGACGTTATGTCACGGCCCATGAAATCTTGGGCCTCTTCGGATGGCAAAGCGTCTTCGACAGCGCTGGCGTCCATTGCAATGGCGCGCAGCATCGCCATCAATTCTTCAGGTGCGGTTTTTTGCGAGGGTCGTGCCACAAGGTGCATCAGCAGGCTGGCCCGCAGCGCCGCGCGTTCGGCCAAAAGAATGGCCAGTTCAACAGCATAACCGCCGTTGGAATTGGTAAAGCCAAGTTCAGCGGCATCTGCCAAGGCCAAGCATGCGTCGACTTCTTGACGCACTCCACGCACTTCCTTAGACGGCGCGAGCTCCAGCAGAATGGCCCGCCTGCTTACCACATTCACCAACTGCGCTCTGGGCAAGACGACAGTGCTCGCATGTGCGTCGTGATTATCTACTTCGCGGAGCGAAATAACGTGTCTGGACAGCTCACTTGCAGTGGCCCATCGCCCGCATTGCAGGGCCAAGCTTGCGCAGGCCAAAGCGAGGTCTTCGCTTGCCACCTCTCGGGCTTGGCAAAGGTTGGTGATTGCGATTTCCGTTTCGCTCCAATGCCCCCCAGTGATCGCTTCAACCGCGCGTTTGGCTTGCGCTTGCAGACGCCAGTCCATTCGAAGCCCCATCGTCACGCTGGCCCAATGTTCCGCCATACGACGTGAGGATCGTATATCGGACATAACCACCTGTTCAAAGTGCACCCGCGCCAAATCATGCGACAGATTAATTTGCTCTTTTTCAAATATCAGGCTCATCGACCGCGCCTGGGCAAAAGGAATGTTGGTTTCGATCCCGTTTTCCAGAAAATCTGACCACCAGCTTTTGTAGTATCCCTCAATCAGGGCACGATTGGCAAACATAGAGTTTTCAGACAGTTGTTCCCAGTAAGTTGCAACTTCCCTGATTGTTTCATTCAGACGGTCGTCCAACATGTGTTCATATTTCTTGCGGATTTGCTTTTCGAGTTCCTGCAAAATGACACGGGCCTTGCGTTCGGCCTCTCTGTTAGTTTTGGCATAACGCGCTATGACACGACGGACTTGCAGATCGTTCTTCAACCCGTGATCTAATTGCTTGAGGTCCAACTCCGTTAAGCCCTCTAAACTATATCTGCCCCCGGACTCGGCATCGCGGGGGTCTTGGATCAAGGCGTCAATCGCAAGGCTTAACTCAGAGGTCGCGTGATGCTGTTCGACGGAGTTGGCCATATCGCGAAAATTGATTAGCGGAAGATATTGAGTCACGCGGCGCACGAAATGTCCATCTTTGTCGGAATAGACCTTCTGCGCAGCTCGGTGAACGGCTTCGTCCGCGGTCACAAGCACGGCTTTGGCTGCAACATGTTCCTTAACAAATTGTGCATTCAGCGTCTGGATTTCGGCCAGAGTTTCTGCGTCTCTTGCGATGTTGTCGCGCCTGCGATCAGCAGCCTCTTTTGATTCATAAGCACTGCGTAGCTCGGTTCGCCAGACCTCTACGGCGCCTTCCATTTGTTCCATCTGTTGGCCCGGGCGCAGAAACGGTGCCAGGTTGAGAGGACGCACATGACGCCCATCGCGCAACAGCGACCGCAAGACTCGTCCGCGCGCCACTGTTTCAAAGTCTTGCGACAAAAAGAGCGGCAACACCTGCTCCCTAACGACCTTTGTGACCTCTTTCATGTTTCCGCTGGCGTTGCGCATTGCACTACTGCAGCGTTCCAGCTGGGTTTTAATCTCTACCGCAAGCTGAGGGGGCATGTTGCGCCGTGCACGATTGTAGGTGTCGATGGTGTCTCGAATGCCGTTGCGGCCGCTGCGAAACTCTTCCCAATGGGATTTCGAAACATAGGCTGGATAGCCACGGCGCCCCGGAAGATCGCCTTGCAGCAAGAAATGCGCCGTAATGATCGCAATCCCCAATTCCACATCTTCAGAGCTATCAACAAAAGGAATTCGGATCAGCCGTTTGTTTTCGGTTGGGTTAAAACATAGTTGCAACACGTTGGCGTCAAAGACATAAAGAATGCAATGAGACGGGTTTTGGTCCATCTCAGTTGAGTCAATGACGTTTTGCATCAGAACTTTTCGAAAATCGAAGAGTTCTGAGAGATAAGTCAAATCATCGGAGAAGCTGTCGCCAAGCCGGTCGACGGGGTTCATTAGGCAGTCACCGCATCAAGTGACGCCAGCAGGTCGTTAGCGCCCGGCATTTCGGACGCCCTGTCAACGCCATGCCGTTCAGTGAACGATTGAACGTCCTGTCGCAGACATGGATCCATTTGGTCGACGTTGGGGATGGACTGGCACGCGTCCAGAATGATCGGCTGACGGGCCAACCGAGTGCTCCGCCGAATCCCGTCAAGCAGCCGTCCAGCGATACCAACCCATTCGCGGTCAAACACCGAAAGCCGGAGCACTTCGCTTAACGAATGCCCGCAGGCCTCGACAAAGCTAAAGTTGCCCGGTTCCCCAACAACCCTTTTTGCAAAATAACTCGCAAGGTGTTCGAGGTTGCTCCTTGCGGGGTCTGACTGTGCCAGCATCGCGCCGCCATATCCGCTGATAGACCGTTTTGGCATGGAAAAGAAGTAATTCGGCAGGCCGTCTTCGCTGTGACTTGCGCGCGCCGCGATTTGAAACTGCCTTTCGATGCTGGACCGTCGGTTCTCGCTGCGGGCCTGAAGCAACCGCTCCGTGAAGGTCAACCGATCTTTTAACGTAGACAAAGTCTGCCGCAGCGAGTCGCTGCATACCAGAGTACCGTTCGCGTTTCCCTCGTCAACGTAGTCAAGCGTTCGCTGCAAAGCGCCTGCCGCGTGCTTGTGCAAATCAAAAGACATGCCTGGTGCAAAAGGTTCGTTCACCTGTGCATTGATCAACATATCTTTGATGCTGTCGACTTGCGGCAGGAAATACAAAACCGGCGCGTCGCCGCCCGGATTGGTTACAAATTTTTCAATCGCTGCCGCGGCGTCCGGTCGCAGTTGAAACAGCTTTTGCTTTGGGCCGGCGCGTTGCGTCGGTAGCGTACCCACAACCCGCAGCAAGTTCCGCCACTGCGGTTGTTCGGCAAAGCGTTTCCGAAGCGCACCAACGGATGTCTGACTTGCAATCGCAAGTTGCTGATATGAGAATCTTGGCTTGTCACGCATGGCCAAAAGAAGTCGGGCGTTTTCCGGCCTGTCAAAAAAATCACGGCCCGGCAGGTCGGTCACAACGCCGGGTTCAGCGGGGGGCTTACCATCGCTCGACATTGAAATCTCCTTAACAATCAATGTTGGTAACGTAATGTAATGTAACTTAATAGTCAAGGCCGGGCGGTTGGAGCGCTCTGTGAACCTCGATCAACGTTAATGCTACTTCTTTGCAATAACCGAAGTCCTCGTGGGTTCGAATTTCGTGCAAGGACTGAAACAAGGTTTCGTGGGGTAAAACCGGATCATCCAGGCCAGGCTCAGCCAATAGGTCGCCCGGTGCCTGATCGGCGAGTCTGGGTCTATTGCCCCACAAAAACTGGATCGCGCTCAACAATTCGGCGCGCCGATCGGAGCGTAGGTCCAAAACGTTCAACTTGAGTGCGACGCTGGTAGCCCAGCGGCTGTCGGACTCGTTGATGCGCGCCGCGTCATACGCTTCCCGCGCAAGCGTCTTGAGCGCTTTCCAAGCAAAACCACCCGTGCTGAGGTGCTGTGCCCAATCCGGTTCGCGTCCTTTCGCAATTGAGGGCACGTCCCGCGTGCGGCGCGATGTGTGGCGGAAATCGGCGGCCTCTTTGCGTTTCACCGCGTCCGGATCTTCTGGGTCGGCATCGAGATATGCATATACGAGATCAAAAATGACAGCGTCCATAAAGCCTTCGGAAAACTGCCATTGCTGTCTGTCCGGATAGATGCCTTGCGACCCGGAAATCTGTTGAAGCGCATGTATCCCCACCTCATGCGCCACAGTGTAGGGCACCATAAAAGCGGCATTTTTGTCAGGCTCATCCGGGAGTTGGATATTCACGCGCGCGACACGATCGGTGTCGAAAGCGTCGGTGGGCGGCGGATTTGTTCTTGGGCAACTGTCGGTCTTCCACAACTTACCGTGCACAGGTCCGTTGCGCACGCTTTTGGGTTGCAGTGCAATATTGACATGCACCCGCAGATCGCCCGCGTTTTGCACATGAAGGCTGGCGGCGGGTGCATAGCCCTCTTCAAACACCAAGGGGTCTTCCGCATCATCAAACGCCGTGTCTATGTCTAAGTCGTCCGCCCCTTCACTGACGTCTGATGTTATTGCATACCCATAACAGCGGCGGACTTCGTCAAGAATGGGCTCGATTTCCCGCAAATAGCGGGCCAACACTGGATTGGGAGACGGCACTTCCTCTTGATAGCCTTGCCACAGTCCTGCTTGCGGCGCATGCTCTGCCAAGCGAAAGGCGCGAAATCCACTGACAAAGTTGCGCAGGACGGGTCGGATGCGCGCTTCATCGAAGTCTTTGAACTGCCTGCGGTTCTGTTCAAGGCAGCCAAACAACACCTCGCGCACGTCGTCGGGTGCGGGCAACGGTTTTTCGCCACCTGCGCTGGGAAAGGTAAAGCGGTTGAGCTCTGCGACAACGCGGGCGCGCAGTTCCTCAAGAAACTCGCGCGCCTCCGCATCGTATGCTGCGTCTGCAAAACACTGTGTCGCTAGAAACCGAAGGAAACTGGCACGACGGGTCTTTTCTTCGGAATCACGGTAGTAACAGCTCAGCAACAGATCAGGATCTGACATGCTGCGCCCCAGTCACCTGTCTTCAGTTTCGCTGTCTTCTGCCTCTGTCAAAAGATGCTGTTTGCGATCTGCAAGCCACTCTCGCGCATAGGCACCGATAATCTGGCCCGCTTCAGTGCCAAGCTGCGTGGCAAGGCCGGTGACAAACGCCGTCGCCGCGATCGTAATTAGCGTAGCGCCGCCGTCTTGTGGTTTTTCCTGCGCAGTCACGTCGAGGACGCCGCCCTCCAGCGCGTTTTTCTCTGCCGCGTAACGTGTCGCGGCCTCTTGCACGGCTTCTTTGACCGCCTCTTCAATCTGCTCAACGGAAATTTCGGCACCTTCTGCGAGGGCATAGTTTGGTAAAGTCACGTCAATATTCATGGTTCTGTCCTAGAGAAATGATTGTGTCGCCTAATACAGCTAACTTAATCAACTTTGTGGCGAATTGAAGAGTTTTTAAGAAGCAAAGAATTTGACCGCCAGTACCGGTGTTTACAGACACCAAGTCGGGTGTTTTGCGGCGTTCCAGCAGGACACAGGTGCCGCCGACAGCGTTGGCGGTCGCTAAGACTGAACGTAAACCAAACAATAGTTGAGGACAGGGCCACATCGGCGAGCCGATTCAACAGGAGGGCGTGACCCTCACGCCTTCCCAATGCTTTTGACCAATCAGCTTTTCATCAATCCAGCTGCGCGGAAGAACGCTGGCAAACTATCGACAATTTGACCGTTTGGGCGTGGTCCATCTACGGGATGCCAGCGCCCTTCGATAGAGCCGGTTTTGTGCCAATAACTGTCGGAATCATGGATAACCAAACCACACAGCGTTCCGGCAATCAAATGCGTGCCCAACGGCCCTAGCCTTTGACCACGATGCATGACTTCGGCTTCCTTCAGAACATAGAACCATAGCGGCGTCTCATCATCGAAATTTGCCTCATCCACAATGCTCCCGGTGGTGCCGCTCTTGAGTTGTGCCTTGGTCAGCATGGGCACGTCGAAGCCATACGTGTTTTTCAGCTTGTCGGCGCAGGCCTGAGCAGACGGGACATTCATTCGAAATCCGCGCCGTAGATTGCGGGCGATTAAGTTGCGCCGTAAAGTCTTTTCTTCGTCGGTGTCCCCCTCTTTGTCCTCGTTCTGCATATTGGTCAGGGGTAACGCCACTTTCGTGTCAATTAATCGAGCAACACGATCAGGCCGCGTTGCGTTGGCCGTCACGAGGCGTGTGAAGTCACCGACCCAGTTGGCGGGAAGTTTCGTTGAAGCACCGAACATCGGCGGACTGCCATTTGCGGTGAAGGCAAAAAACAGCTCGAACGAAGCCAGATCGCCATTCCCGTTCTTGTCGCGCCCGAACCGGTCATTCCAATCATAGCCGGGGCGTACCATTGAGTGTCCAAACCGGAAGGCCGCGACCGAGAATTCAAGCGGCATCGGCATGCCGTGATCCAGATCGCACTGCCCTAGAAAATCACCATAAAGCACGGCACCTGACTGAATCACGTCCCTCAAAGCGACAGGGTCACACAAGCTGGGTAGGTAGATGTTCATGATCATCCATTGGTAGGTCCATTGCATGGCCTGGCGCGCATTTTCGAACACGGCTGTGGTGCTGAGGCCCGGATTGTTGGCGCGAATGGCATCCACCATCGTGTTGTGCAGGCGCAGGAAGGCCATGTGCACCTGAGAGATGAAGAGGTTTTCATCGTTGCGATTGTCACCGATCAGGGCGCGCGACAGGTTTGGGTTGCCGTCTGAGTCGAGAAACAGGCCCTTGTGGTCGTCGGGCAGCGCATCCAGATCCGTTTGCGTGACCTCCTGCCCGAAGACACGCTCCAGCCGCAAAAGATCCGCTGCGCGGTCCGTGGGGAATTCCGCAACAAACTTTGTATTTGGATCCGGAAAGGCCAGCCGCATCTTGGCAGGATCCGCCGGAAATCGCATGGTGGCCATCAATTTGTTCAGCGTTGGGTTGCTTGAGAGCGTTTGCGGGCCATACAGACTGTCTAGGTCCAGTTGCCCGGTACGTTGGTTCTTGATGGCTGCAAGTACGACGGCTCGGTCCTGCGGGTCTATGGGTCCGATATTGTCTGTGACAGTTGGATCAATATCCACCTGGTTGGTGATGTCATGATCAATGAACTGCCCAAGATAGGTGAAGATGGGCGGTAAGGCGCCATCGGTCGGATCGCTTGCCCGTCCAACCATATTCGCGAACAACTCGCCAAGATGGTCTTCGGTGTTCTCGTTGAAATCTGGGGTTGGCGCGTCAGGGAAAAAGTATCCGAAACTTGTGCACTCCTCAGGGTTGATATGCGCCGGAAGGGTCGCGTTTTTCCCGTGTGTCGAAGCTGTTAACATGTGTTCCTCCTATTGAGTTCTTTTGGCTGCAAAGAGGGTCATCCGCGCACAAAGCGTGGCAGACGGCCGAAATTCCGATCAAAATGAAAGGCCCAAACCCATCGAAATCTTGTCGGATTCGCTTTGGGTCGGTGTCTCACCATTCTCATAGCTCAGGCGCAAAACCGCATTGCTGTCGTCATCCAGCGCCCAGTTAATGCCCACCGTAACCAGTTCCGTGCTTGGCGCGGTGCCTATGACATCTTCGAAGGCCTGGTATTCCGCATCGAACGACATCCGTTCCAACGGGCCCTCAACAAAGCCAGCCTTTGCAAGCAATCGGATCCCGGCATAAAGACGATTATCTTCGCCAAGAAACTCCGCTCGCCCATCGGCGTCGGCAACATGCTGGAATTGCAATTCCGCGACCGGACGCAGTTCGAAAGCAAAGTTCCCTGTCCTGTAAGGAGCCCCGGCAAAACCGCGCGTCTCTCCAAACACCTCATAGCGTGCATTGGCCGTAAAGACGCTAAGATCAAAGCCGCTGTCGGTTAACCATCCTACATCTGCCGACATATAGAGCGAGCGGATGAGTGCCTTTGGTTTGTAGTTGCCAATCAACCACGCTCCACCCAGTTTAAATCCAATAGTATCCTGGGTTGTTTCGCCGTTCGCTTTCGCCTGATTGACAACGACACCGAATGCGTAGGACGCGATACTTGGAGAAACACCGGCCGGATTGTCAATTCGGAAGCTTCCAAACAACGCGCCGCGCAAGGCGAACACCTCATCTGAGGCGACATTATCCTTCAGGTAAGAGAGAACAAATGGGTTTGCGATGCGATCTTTGAGTTCATCACTCGCAGGCGCAATCACCGATGCATCATGAAAGGTGCCGCGCAACCGAAACCTCAACGGCGAAACGGTGCGCTTTAGTGGGTCAAATGCTGGAGTGTCTTCCGCAACCGCTTTGCTGGTTTGCGCGGTGGCGAGTGCGCAGACCATAGCAGCAATGGCGATGCCGTTTTTGAATTCTGTCCACATCGCTCAAACTCCAAACCGGTTTTTGATGAGGTTCATGACATCACGAACAGTGACACAGGCCTCTGTTTCCTGCGGCGCAAGAGGCGGCACGATGGGCGTTTCGTTCTCAGCAAATTTTGCGGTTAGCGAAAATGCCAGGGTCTGTCGCCCTTGCACGCTAAACCCATGGGTGTCCGCCAAAATATGGTCTTTCAGCACGTTCGCAGGCGGCGTTCCGGTTGCCCGCCCAATCACGAGTTTGACCAAAAGTTCAATTGTCAGTCGCATTAATTTTCCCACCCTTAAAAATTGGATCGACTCGATGGTTCATCCGATCTTGGACATTAAAAGACAGAGTCTGTGATAGCTCCGTGAATGGGTTGTGATTGGCTTTGGATCGCTGGGTCGCGGCCGCTAAAATCTGGGTCGACCGCCTTTGCGTTGCTTAACTTTGACACGCTTGCAGGTTAGGCTTGAGATACTCGTTTTTGAAATACTTGTTGGATGCATACCTTGAACGAATCGGAAAAGAATCTTCGTGCGCTTGCAAGTCGTTTTTTTGTTAACCGAATTCCGTTCTTCCCGGATTTCTTTTTTTGTGCCGCCTCTGTTCAATCCAAGTATGCTGACCGAATAGACGTCGCTGGTGTTGGCCGAGAAAGAGAGCAGGCTGTCCGGTCAGCTTATGGGGAAGCCGTTGAAACACTCTCGCAAGATATGCGGAATACTGATCCGATCCTTTCAGCCCAATCAGATGCAGGTGAATGCCAAGGATGGTTTTCCGACGTCCCGCCCAAATTTCGACAAAGGCAAGTCTGGGCGCAGGGTCACGATACGCAAAACGCGTTCAAGGTGCCGGCGGTTTGCGTTCTGCGCATGAACAAAAGCACTGATGCAATTCCGCCCATTAGCGAGGGTGCCGCCGCTGGACCAACGCCCGAGTTTGCGAAACTTGCTGGCATGTTGGAATTGATCGAGCGCGATAGCGTCGCAAGATGGTGGCATGGCGGTCAACCGGCAAGGAGAATTTCAAATGCCGTTTTTGAGCGCGTTGGCGAAGCGCCCAGGCAAGTTTTGGTTCTTGATTTGTCGCACGGCTCTTTGGCACCTGTCGTGGCGATGATCTCTTGCTGTCAGCAGACAAAAGACTGTGTGTTTGCCGCCGCATGCCGCCCAAGTTTCTCTGAGGCCAAATTGGCTGCGCTTCGCGAACTGATCCAATTTGAGGTCGCACAGATTTCAAAGCGTCATACCACTCAAGATGCAGCGGTTTACAAGAAACAAGATGAAATCTGTTCAGGCGGCACTATGCTGGACCTCGCGGGGCCATTCAATGACATGTTAGAGACAGCCCAAGATTTGCCGACAGACCAATCGTCTCGTGTGCTTGAAGTGCTCATGTCACGGGCCAAGCAGCAGAATATTCGAATTGGTTTTGTAGATCTGACGCGGCGCGAATTCGGGTTATCGGTATTCAAAGCGATGTCGCCGGACCTAGAACCATCACGAACGCAATCCATCAGTCCATCAATCGCGTCACTGCAAAATACGTGGGGGCCTCCGAACCCAAAGCGTGCAAATGTAGGACTCTATTGGTAGGAATTTGCGATTTGGTCTGATAACCTGCCCAGATAAACACATTTGGCGGGTGCCGTTGTGGACGGGGAGCAATGGATTGTTCGTTAAGAATCAGCCTTGAGACGGGCGTAAAAATCATAGACGGTGAACGTTCCGTCACCGAACTGTCAGGGAAACGCGCAGCTTTAATTGCCGTTATTTCACTTGAGGCACCAAAGCCTGTAGATCGCGATCATCTGGCCAATCTACTTTGGACCAAAGACAATGCGCAATCGCGAACCAGTTTCCGGCAAGAGCTTTCCAAGCTTCGGCGGACCCTAAGCGATACTGCAGATCTCTTGTTTCGCGAAACCGAATTCGGGTTTCAGCTGAATGATAAGGTTGAGGTCGATGTGCTTACGGCGTTAGAGCAAGCCTGTACTGGGCACTTTCCTGAGCTTTTGGCCGAAAACCCTGGTGCGTTGTGCAATATGCTTCCGGGATTTGAATTCCTAGATCACTCGTTTGCCAGTTGGATGACCTTAAAACGTCAACGGATGCATCAGGACATGGTGGATTTCTTGACGAAATCCCTTTCGTCATTGGATCCTAAAGATGAAAACAACCTCCGATTTGCGCGCACTCTCAACGTTATGGAGCCGACGCATGAGGCAGCCGTTCGATTCATGATGCTGCACTATTGCATGCAAGGAGAGACAACGACGGCCCTACGATTATATGAACGACTTTGGCACGAACTTTGGGAGGAATATGAGGTCCGACCGTCCGAGCCTACTCAGGATTTGGTTGTCGCCATAAAATCGGGCGAAAGTCTGACGTCATTCCTGCCAAGGATCCCGGCGCCTACGATCGAACAACATGAACAAACCGCACCTGACCCAGAGATACTTGCCTTAGCCGAAGAACCAGCAACGTGTCTAAATCCCATTATCTGGATTGCTCAGTTTGAAAACTCGTTGCAACGGCCCGAATTTGAAAAACCGATCAATGGGCTTCGGTTGGATCTTGCCAGTGCTCTAAGCCGGTTTCGCGAATGGAAAGTGATTGATCGAAAAGAGCTCGACCCCGAGACTATGGTGCGCAATCCAGGGATTCACAGCTTTATCCTATCTGGTGCTTGTAGCGATGCGGACGAATGCGGGAAAATAATCGTCAACTTCCACGACTGCGATACCAAGCAACTTGTTTGGAGCGAGTCGCTTGCATTTTTTGATGCCGATTGGACGCGTTTGAAACGTCGCGCCATTCGGCGCGTTGCTTTGGCAATGAACTTGCATCTGGCGGCATCACGTATTCAAGCTGTACCTGATTTGGCAGAGATCGACCTTCCTGGCCGTGAGGCGTGGTTACTAGGTCAGACTTTGCTTTTGGAATGGCGTCCAGAAAGTGACGACAAGGCCGAACAGATCTTCCGACAACTCTTGCATAACAATCCTCGTTTTGCAGCTGCTCAAACCGGTCTTGCTCAGATACTGAATTCTCGGCATCATATGCGCCCTGGAACCTATCGCAACCGGAAGGATCATTTGGAGGCCTTGATGCTGTCCAATCAGGCAGTGTCAGTTGATCCACTCGACTCTCGCGCGCAACTTACGCTTGCCTGGAGTTACGCAATGCTTGGCAATTGGGACATTGCGCTGGCGACGTTCAAAATTGCCTTCGAGCTAAATGAGAATGACCCCTGGACCCTTGTATCGGGCGCCTTGGGCTTTTCCTATTGCGGCGACCGTGAAAGCGCGCGCCAATTGGCGGAACTTTTGGCAGAAATCGGTCTGGGCATTTCGCCTTTGCAATGGGCCTACCACGCTGGCGTGCAATTTATGGAAGGCAATTACGAGGCGGCCGTAGCAGCAGCGGAGCGCGGCACTGGCTCAACACCCTATATCGCTGGATGGCATGCCGCGGCTTTGGCTCACATGGGCGAAGTGCAGGCGGCGCAAGAGGTTTTCGGGTCGTTTCTTGATACGATCCGAGCGGATTGGTATGGAGACGGGCCTGCAGATAATCGTGAAATCACGCAATGGCTTCTCCACTGCTACCCCATTCGAGGATCAGACGATTGGAAGCTGCTGAGGGATGGATTGGCATTGGCTGGTGGGCCGTATCTTGAGCAATCGCTTGAGATACAGCCCTTAGCGTAGTCTATTATCCACGGCATCCTTTATGCGCGTATTCGGCCACCACTTTATGGAAATACTCCGGCATTTGGGTATTGAGTGGCTCCGCTCCGGGCGGCAGGAAAACGTCTTCGTAGACACGGGGTGGCGGGTAGTCATCCGTCGATGGTTCTGTCGGAAAGGGCTTTCTTAAGTCGATGTCATTGCGCATTTCGTTTTCGTCGATGTAGTCGGCTAAGCTTCTTTCCAAATACCCTTCAATCATTGGAACCAATTTGTTCAGTGACGCTAAAGAAAAATGGTGTTCTGTTGCGGAACCTTGGTTGAAGACCATCGTGTGGTTGTCTTCCTCACCGACAAAGTCACTGAAATCAAGAAGGCCGTTAAAGACCGAAAATTTCGCCCGAAACTGAGAAATGGTAAAGGCGCTTCCGTCAGGGTTTCGAAGCTCACTAGGGTCCATCAGGGCCAGTTTGATAAACTGCAAGCCAAGATCTTCCTCCGCGCCCTGTATATTTCTGATCGCCTTCGGAATGGGTGAATTTATATTTGCCAAAGTGTATTCTCCTCCGATTTTTGGTTTCGCTTTGGTGATTTAGGTGAAAATTTCTAGAATGGTCTTGATCTGGCCAAGTTGCTTTTCAGGGATGTTCAAGTGCTGCGCCGCCAAAGCGAGCCCGGCACTGCGCTTAGTTTTGTAAGTGCTGTTCATAAGAATTGGCGCAACAGTTCTGGCCACCAAGGCAGAGCCAAGTTTGCCCAAACGTATCTTGTTTTTTGCCTCAAAGGTAACGGCAAATGGCAGCGGTGGATTTGCGGCAATTTCAGCCGCCTCCGCCGCACTCAGCGGGTCCTCGTACGGCTTGGGAGGACGCAAGAGCCATCTTTGCATTTTCGCTTGTCCTTCTTCTGCCGTTTTGAAAACAGAGCCTTTCAATAGGGTGGTTTTCTCAAGCGGACCACGAATTTCTTCAAAATTTGACTGAACAGTTTTCTCTGCGCGCAGGAGGTCCAAATAGGTCAGGGACAACTGCATCTGAGCCTTTGGCTCTTGGCTGAACAAACCGTCAGCGACGTCTTGGCGCTTCTTGTTCAGCGTCGGCTCGATACTGGGAGAAAAGACCCTAGATCTGTTTCCGGCCTCGGCAAAATCTGTATCAAAAAATCCGTCAGTTTCGTGGGTAAAGTCGATCACCCATTTGGAGGTAATTGGCAGCCTGTCGCGCGAGCGTGTTGTCTCTCGCTCAAGAAAACTGGCGAGATTGGACTTTCCGTCCATCCGCGCCAACTTGTACTCCCGGTGCACCATGGCGTGTCCCATGCGGAACGCCCCGTGTTTGAACATTGGCGGCACATAAAAACGGCCTCCGTTCGGATCACTGTACGGCAGCTCATCTCGACCCTTCTGATCCCGGTAAAACCGCCAAACACGACCATCCAAGATCTTTGCGAAATAGTCTTCCAGCAGAATTTGCTGATAAATCGCTGTCGTCATATTTCGCGCATGCCGGAACGATTGAAGCATGTCTGTTTCATTCTGTCGGTGAACCGCATCGTACAAATGATTATGCAATCGAATGAACACCGTAAGCAATTGTGAGATTATCAGGTTGTCATCGTTTCGCGGGTCAAAGAGCAAAGGCTCGGTTGCGACGGTTCGGCCTGCATTGGCGCTTCCAAACAAACCGGAAACGCATTCGGACGGAACTGGCTGACCCCTTCTAGTGGGCGAGAACTGGCTTTGCGAAACCGGACATCCAAGCCGTGGGACATCACGCGCGTGCAATGGCGCTTGCTCACCCTGCGTTCCATTCCCGCGCGTTAGCCCAAGACGCAATTTGCCATTCCGGCCCAAATACGCATCGCCACCAGACAATTGGTAGATCAGCGGTGTTCCAATCGGTCCGTCGCCATAAAGCGTTTCCAAAAACAGTGGCCAATCACGCGTGACCGACACTTCATCCGGCACGTCGAGACCCAAAAACATTGGATCAATCGGCTTGGTCATATCATGTGCAACCAACTGACCAAGATAGGTATATCCCGCCGGTAGCCCGGGTTTCTGCAGATGCTCCTCTGTGGCGTCAGCCTGCATCCGAGACGCCAATTTTCTAAGTAAGTCAGCCCGCGGGGAACCAACGCGCTCCAAAAGCCCGGCGTTGCCCAAGGCATTCAAGTGCAAACCGTGTGACAATTTCATACCTCCCTTGAGAATTGGCAAACTGAGTATTTTCTAGGTGAGCCGTTTTTTGGTTGGGACCTGTTTGTGTGCAAACTGACGATAAAATTCTCGCGCTCCAAGTGTATAAATCCCCGTGGTTGAACTGTGTTTGGGCAACCCCTCTAGGTTGCGGGGATCCTTGACCGGATAAAGCCTTCGACAAAGTCAGTTCCAGCGTATCCAGCGGCAAGTATTGCACCTATCGCTTCTGAGGAGAGCTGGCCTGTGGACGCACCAGAGGACACGAGGTCAAGCGAAATTGCGGCCAATGCACCTGCGCAGGCGCCACCCAGTATCGAATACAATAGTCTTTGCCCTGAGATGCCAATGTTATCATGATCTGCAATTTTTTGCCGCGAAACGGCTTTGTATGCACCCATTACACTTCTGATGACCTGCCCAAGTGCTCCAAGAAGGCTTCCGAGCAGTATCAACATTATCCAATCGACGTGTTCCATTTTGTCTCCTAAATCTATTTTAAGATGTATTTCGTCTTCGATTCTGCGCATGAACTTAGAGTTCTCTTCCATTGTACATATTAATCAACATTGGTCGTGATCACTCCGTGAATTGCGTGTGACCAGGTTGGGTCTAGAGTCATAGAGTTTCAGAGCCAGCAGATGACGAGCGTAACAAGGGCGAAGGTTGTAAGGAACACGTTGGAACATCGTTCATAGTGTGTCGCGATGCGCCGAAAATCCTTGAACCTGCCGATCGTGAACTCAAGGCGATTGCGGCGTTTGAATCGCCGCTTATCCTACTTGATGATTTTCTTGTGCAGCTTTCGCTCCGTGATCATGGGCGTATCTCTTTGTCTTGGAACGCTTCTCTTAACGAATCAGCATCATAGCCACAGTCCCCGAGCAGGCAGTCGAAATCTGACAAGCTGTTCAGTAATGCTCGCACTCCGATGTAATCGCTGAACTGTCCGGCGGTGATAAATGGGTTCAGTGGACGCCCCTTCGTTCGTTCGAAGTGTCTTGGTTGAACATTAGCTTTCAAAGATGACGCTTAACGCAAAGTACAAATAAATTACCATAAGACAGATTATGTTGCTCTTGACGATTGAGATCTCTTTGACTATATGTAGTCACGCTTGGAGGTCATGTATGTCAAAGCAATTCACCCTTCGCGAAGCCAAGTCCCGCCTGTCCGAGATCCTTGATATGGTCGCCGCCGGTGTTCAAGTCGAGATCACACGTCAA
>JBGCEM010000091.1:0-13391 GCA_045106335.1 Paracoccaceae bacterium
GCACAATCCGTCTTGGTATAGAAAAAGGGTCAGGTAGGCCTGCGCTGTTCTTCAACTGCAAGACAACTTTGGTTGAAGAGTTCCGCCAAAAATTCGGTGCAGAGCTTTCATATTCCAAGAACCGCGCAATACTCCTTGATAGTGAATTGACCGAGCTTGAACCTGCACTGAACCACTGCATCGCGGCTGCACTGACCTACCACCTGCCTGCCTGAACTGCACCGTCGCATACAAACTGGACCTTCGCCTCCTTTGGCGGAAGTCTCTTTCGTCCCACATCTTGCTAGTTCGCCCACTGTGCACCGAACGGCGCGATTTTCCGATGCGGTCACTCGTGACCAGCGCGGCGAAAAAGGAAAAAGAGCCCATACCGGAAGTGTCAAATTTTTGCCGCGTGCGCGCGCAGCGAGGTTAATGCTGCGCCTGCCAAAAAGCTCTTGCCGAAACGCACCGAGGAAACCGGCCATTCGCACAATTTGCAGTTATAGGGCCGAGGCCAAGGATCATGTTGCGGAACAGCAATACCAATACGCGACATCACGAGTCGAGAAGCAAATATTTTCAATCCTTCGCAGTTGCGCAAAGTCTTTGTCGTCATCGAAAGGTTTGACATCTCAGTGGACGGAAAGCGGCGTTGAAAATACTCCAAGAATGTTGTGACAGAGAATGCCCCGCGTTCCGCCGTCCGGTAAAAGAAGAGGCTCGCGGATCGAACTTTCTTGAAAACGGCACGATAAAATTGCCGATGCGTAAAACTACTTCTCTAAAAAGCGATGATTGCAAATAGCATATTTCGCGAGGTGTTATCAAAATTATCTGACATCAACGAGGTCACAGTGTTCGAATAATGCAGAGCGAAGACTAAAACACAGCAGATCCCGAAAATCCAAATAATGGCCGCCTTTTTCAAATGCATGCATTTTCTCACTGCCAAAACGGCCCACCCCAATTTAAGGTACTGCCCACTAGTCTTGAGACTATAGCAGGTGATTGACAGCTCTTGCGAGCATTTTCGAGCATTTGATGAGTTGCATCTCGGAGATGTACTCATCAGGTTTATGTCCCTGATCCACCATTGAGCCTGGACCACAAACTACCGTGGGAATACTCATTTCCGAAAGGAAACCGGCCTCGGTGCCAAAGGCCACCTTGCAAACCCGCCCCCCGGACCAGTTTCTTGTCAAGCTCACTGCTGCATTTGAAGCCGGTGTTGCCAAGCCCGGATAGGCCGCCAAGGATTGTAATTCTATAGCGGCGGAGTCTAGATGAGGCGCTTTTACGGCGTTTGCCGCTTCGGCTATCCTGCGTGCCAGACTGTCCGGATCGTCCTTGGCGAGATGCCGAAATTCGAACAATAGCTCTGCGCTGTCTGGCACGATATTCAGCGTTGTGCCACTGCGTATCCGGCCCACATGGATCGTGCTATACGGAATATCGTAGCTGTCATCGCGGCTGCCGTTGCGCTCCAGTCCGTCTTGCAAATTGCGCAGTGCGGCGACGTAATCCAACGCGATATGCAGGGCACTGACAAACCGAGGAGCCAGCGCAGAGTGACCTGCCTGACCTGTGATCTGTGCCGAGTACGAACGCTTGCCCTTATGCCCGATGGCAATCTGCATTTCGGTTGGCTCCCCCACGATGGCCAATTCAGGACGGCCCAGCAGAGGTTTGAGGCGCGCGCTCATGCGATCAATACCGACACAGCCGATCTCTTCGTCATAGGAAATCAACAACTTCAACGGCGCCTTCAGGGCCTTGCGGCTGGCGTCATCGGCAAGCGCCAGCATTTCGGCTAGAAAGCCCTTC
Organism: Paracoccaceae bacterium; assembly: GCA_045106335.1. Classification (GTDB taxonomy): domain Bacteria; phylum Pseudomonadota; class Alphaproteobacteria; order Rhodobacterales; family Rhodobacteraceae; genus Aliishimia. The sequence goes on from JBGCEM010000091.1 coordinate 1,807, forward strand.
ATATCTGTCGTGCCGCGTCCGAAAAGCCGATCCCCATCGCGCGTCAGCTGAAAGGGTGGCCGGGTCCAAACCTGCCCTTCGACCGGCACAACGTCGGAATGCGCAGACAGCAGAACGCCACCGTCTGTCTGGGGGCCTATTTCTGCATAAAGACCGGCCTTTGCCTCCGTCAGGTCGGGGATACGATGCACCCGAAATTGGCGGGCGCGCAAAAAATCCTCGGCAAAGGCAATCAGATCAAGGTTGGACTGGCTGCTGACAGTATCAAACGCGATCAGCCGGTCCAGAATCTCTAGTGACAGCGTCATTTCAACGGCTCTCCACCGATGGCGTCGAACGCGCCGGTCGCAACCTGTTCCTGGGCGAAGTCCATGAACGTCCGCACGGTGCGCGACTTTTCCGCCCCCTGAGAGGTCAGCAACCCCATCCGCAGGGGCGGCACAGGGCCAGCGATCGGCACGTAAGCCAGTTGCATGCCGTCCGGTGAGGTATTGCCGTGCGGGCGGACATTGGCAATCGAATAGCCAAAACCGTTGCCGACCAGCGACCGCATCACGGCCATATCTCGCGTACGCTCAGCAATGTGGGGCGGTTGCTTGGCGGCTTCAAACAGAGACAGAAAGTAATCTGCACTGATCGGTAAATCCAGCAGCACCATTGGCTGATCAGCGAGGTCATCAAGAGTGATCTGTTGCCTGTTTGCATCCTTATGCGAGGCCGCGAGCAACGCAAAAGGACGCAACCGCACAAGCCCCGTAAACAGCAAGTCCGTCGGGATATCCATGTCATAGGTCAGTGCGATATCAATGTCAGAGCGGCGCAATGCGCTGAAAATTTCAGCCTGGTTCAGTTCTTTCTGTTCCGTACGGACATCGGGATAGGCCGCCTCATAGCCAGTCCGCATACGGGGCAGGACAAGTTGCGCAAAGGTGACAAGACATCCGACGGTCAGGGGCCCGTGCGCCATCCCGGACACGTCCGAGGCAATGTCGGCGATGGTCGCCGCCTCTTTCAACACAAGGTTTGCCTGATCAATGACCCTGCGCCCGCCCTGCGTGATCGACAGTCCCTGTGCATGTTGCCGCACAAAAAGCGCAATGCCGAGCTCTTCCTCCAAGTGTGAAATAGCGGAGGAGATGGAGGGTGAAGACACGTTCAGGGTTTCCGACGCGCGGGCGATGCTGCCTGTTTCACCAACTGCAACAAGATATTCCAATTGCCGGAAGGTGAACCGGGGCACGCTTGTTTCCTCTCATGTGGAGGGTCAGAAAATCAGATTCTTGCACCCAAGACCAGTGAGCATGCTATGCGGCGGGCAGTTTTGCGTCCCGCGCGGCAAGCCACGTCTGGAAATCGCGGACTGTCCCTTCGTAGTCATCACCGGCAAGGGGCCCCTCGACCGCATGGGCGGACGCCAATGCGACCTGCATCCGCTCCAGCTTTTCGCGGTCTTCGCGGTTTACTTCTTCCCAGAGCGCGATGCGTTGCTGCACGGTGTCCCAATCCAGATAGTCCTGATAGACGGACATGGTCCATTTCACGCGGATCAGGTTGGCATGGACCGGAAAGATCGACAAAGACACCAGCAGATTTGCGGCCTGACTTGCAACCTGCGTGGGAAACTTGGCGAAAAGAGTGGATCGCTTGCGCTCTTCCTCGCTCAGGCCCGGCGCACCGTCCCCGCGTGGTTCAATGCTATCAGGGTAATTGGCAGCATAGGACGTGTACCCGTCCCCGTTCACCAGTTTGCGTGACAGGCCCGTGGGCGTATAGCCGTGCAATGTGCGCGGATGCACGACACTCAAATGATAGCCTTCCATGAAATTCTCAACGAGACATTTCCAATTCGTATGCCATTCTTCCTCGGCCATGTGCACCATGCGGAAAGAGCCAGTCTCATAGGGGGCCAGCAAGGCATCCAGTTCGGGGTGTTCAAATGCAGGCTCATTGGGGTCGAGGGTCACGTAGATAAAGCCATTCCAAAGCTGGACTTTGTGTTCGGGCAACTTGCAGCCTTTGGCATCAAAGCCTGCATTCTGCATGCGCGGTGCGCGCAACAGGGTGCCGTCATGGCCGTAGGTCCACGCGTGATAGCTGCATACAAACCGCTTGGTGTTTCCGCGACCTTCTGCAAGCGGCATGCCGCGATGGCGGCAAACGTTTGCCATGACCCGTACGACGTCGTCCTCTCCGCGCACCACCAGCAGCGGCTCATTGAGCAATTGTGCGGTGAAAAAGTCACCCATTTCGGGGATTTCGTCTTCGCGGCCAAGGCAGTGCCAACCACTGCGTAGAACGGTGCGCGCTTCATGGTCAAACTGCTCCTGCGAGGTGTAAAATGCCCCCGGCATGCCCATTGGGCGATCCGCAGGCAGGGCTGCGACATCCTGAAGTTTGTTTCTTAAGTAGCCCATGGCGGCGTCCCTTGTTTGTGTTCGATTATCTGTCGCCGGGCACGCCGTAGGACGGTGCCTCGGACGGATCGAGCGCGCGGCGCACGTAGTCATCCAGTTGTGGTTTGTAGACGTCCCAAGCCGTTGCAATCGCTTCGATCGGGCACTCTTGTGTCCAGTCACACCGCAGTTCGGCCACCGGCCAAGACACTTTGTCCACCAGCAACAGACCTGCTGAATGAACTGGCCCTGCTTCACCACCTGCGGCCAGACCTGCCCGCATCGCGGCGATCAACCGATCACCCATATGACCCTGCGCCGTCTCAAACCCGGTGACGATGGCCGCTGGCACGCCGTCGTTGTCCAGTAAGTTCCCGCTCGAGGCGACGTCAACGCCCTGCGCTTCATTCCAATTGCCCAAGACATTTGAGCCTGAATGGACGGACGTGCGCCCCATCGCATCAACCGCCAAAAGCTGGCGGTACTGAACATGCGCTGCGTCGGCCACGACGGCGCTTACCGCCTCCGGCGCAGACAGACCTTGTGCCATATGATCCAGCGTTTTTGGTCCCAATGTTGGGTCCGTAATGTTCTGGCTGGCCACGGCACCAATCTCTGCGCGCGCATAGGCACACCGGGCAGCAACAGCGGGTGAAGAGGAAGAGATGGCCATGCCGAACATGCCAGTCTCAACGCAGCGGGCGACAAGCGAAAATGTCATGGCCCTAATCCGAAATCACGGCGGTGGCGTCGATTTCCACCAGCCATTCGGGCCGGGCCAGCGCTTGCACCACCAATCCGGTTGAGACTGGGTGCACGCCTTGAATGTATTCGCCCATCGTTCGGTAAATCGCCTCGCGGTGGCGCACGTCGGTGATGTAGACAACGACCTTGACCAGATGCGCCATCTCGCCACCCGCCTCCTCGATCAATTGCTTGATGTTCTGCATGACCTTGTGGGTCTGCTCGACGGGGTCGTGGCTATCAAGATTGACGGCGTCATCAAGGTTCTGCGGGCATTGCCCCCGCATCCAGACTGTTTTGCCGCCATGCGTGACAACCGCCTGACACAGGTCATTGTCCAATGCCTGCTCTGGATAGGTATCGCGAGTGTTAAAGGGGCGAATGCGAGCATGTGCCATGTCAGTTTCCTTATCCCGCGTCGATTTTTGCCATCAGATATTGCGCGAAATCATAGTTTGGCCGCTCCAGATGGCTCAGGTGGCCGGGGGTTGCCGCATCAGAACACAGACCGCGATAGACCTTTTCGGTGCAGCCGCGATCCTCGACGTTCACCTCGTCCAGCAGGGTCTTGAGTTGCGCGAAATTCTCGTTCGTGTCTGGATCATCGGCAAAATCATTGGACATGCCACCACCAAACCTGATGTGCACCTGTCCGGGGCCCTTTGGGTGCAATGATATGTACCAGAAATAGCCCGGCGTGAGCGTGATCATCAAGCTTGGATAGAGCGCCAGCAGATAGGTTGTGCGCCGTTCATCCCTACATAGCCGGTCATTCTTTGTCGGATGCGCCATGGCGATACGCAGGGATTCATCCTTAAGGATCGTGTGGTAGTTAAAAGCCGGACGCCCCGGTGGGCAGATCATGTCCTCTAGTTTGGACAGCCCCCCGATTGTGCCTGCATGGCAGACAGGCAGGTGGTAGCTTTCCATGAAATTCTCGGCCAACACCTTCCAGTTGGTGTCCCAGACGTGTTCCTCGTAAAAAGATTCGGAATAATTGGTCATATCATAGCCCGAGATCATATCAGCGACTTCGGACAGTTGATCGGCAACCGGTGCCGCGTCGGTATCAAGGCAAACAAAAACCCAGCCGAGCCATTCCTCACATCGTACTTGTGGCAACTTGTATTGGTCTTTGCAAAACCCTTCATTCTGCGTCATCGCTGGTGCGCCGCGCAGGTTGCCGTCCAGATTGTAGGTCCATGCGTGATAGGGGCACACGATTGTCTTGGCGTTGCCGCGTCCGTGCAACAACGTCGACATGCGGTGCAGACAGACGTTGCTCATAGCGCGCAATGTGCCTTCGCGGTCGCGCAACACGACAATCGGCTGGCCCGCCAGTTCCGCAGACACATAGTCACCGGCGGCTGACAACGCATCGGCCCGTCCCACACAGTACCAGTCTTTGCTAAAGATATGCTCCAGCTCTGCCGCAACAAAATCGGGCGATGTATACACCTCGGTTGGCATGGCCCGTGCGCGCTCAAACGGAACGGCAGTGCTGTCGCGCAAGGCGGCAATCGGATCGACGTGATCTTTGGGCATAGAAATCTCTCCTTGAGCGGGTCAACGGGCGTCTTCGCGCTGAGTTTGCAACCACCTTGGCGCAATAGAAAGCGTCTCATTAACTTACCGTTGCTTAGCCAAATCCTTAGATGCGTTAGGCAAAGCAAAACCACTGCTTCGCAAATGACTGCTTGGGTTAGAAGCACCCACCGCGTTAACCGTTAGGCCGGAACAGAAAAGGCGATGCTATGAAACGGCTCAACACACTTGTTATTGGCGCGGGCCAAGGCGGCGTCGCAACCAGCGAACACTTGGCGCATCAAGGTATTGAACATGTCGTCCTTGAACGTGGCCGCATCGCGGAACGGTGGCGCTCCGAGCGGTGGGATTCTCTGGTTGCAAACGGTCCCGCGTGGCATGACCGTTTTCCCGGCATGCGCTTTTCATGTGATGAAAACGCTTTTGCTGACAAAGAAAGCGTCGCCGCCTATTTTGAGAACTATGCCCGCATGATTGACGCGCCCGTGCGGACTGGCGTCACTGTCGAAGCGGTCACACCGCACCCGGATCGCGCCGGTTTTCATGTGCAAACGTCAGACGGCGATTTTGACGCCCTCAACGTGATCAGCGCCACCGGCCCGTTTCAAAAACCCTCCATTCCTCCGATTTTGCCGGATACGGCGGAGGTCACGCAGATGCATTCTACCGCATATCGCAACCCACAGGCCCTGGACGAGGGGGCCGTGCTGGTCATCGGGGGCGGGTCATCCGGGTCACAAATTGCAGCGGAGCTGAACGCTGCTGGTCGCGAGGTCTATTTTTCAATCGGCCCGCACGACCGTCCATTCCGGCGCTATCGCGGGCGGGACAACTGCTGGTGGCTTGGCGTTCTGGGCATCTGGAACATGGATACACCCGCACCCGGCACGGAACATGTGACGATTGCGGTCAGCGGTGCACATGGGGGCAAAACCGTTGATTTTCGGCGGCTGGCAGAGCAGGGCATCACCCTTTTGGGTATGACCAGCGGATACGGTGATGGCACATTGACCATCGCAGATGATCTCAAAACAAACATCAGCGCGGGCGATGATAATTATCGCTCCCTGATGAAAGCCGCTGACGAATACATCGAACGCACAGGCATTGACCTCCCGCCAGAGCCTGAAGCCTGGGACATCCCTGATGATCCCGCTTGTGTCGCAAATCCGATCAGATCCCTCAATCTTGCAGAGCGGGGCATCACGACGGTCATCTGGGCAACGGGGTTCAAGTTTGACTATGGCTGGTTACACGCGGAAGGCGCCGTGGATGATATCGGCAGGCCGGTTCATCAAAGGGGTGTTTCAGAAGTGCCGGGCCTGTACTTCGTAGGCTTGCCTTGGCAATCGCGCAGAGGCTCATCCTTTATCTGGGGTGTCTGGCACGACGCCAAATTTGTGGTCGACCAGATCGCCATCCAACAAAGCTATTTGGAGCATCATCTGCGAAGTGCTTCAATCGGAGCAAAGCGCGCTTCCTGAATATTGTATCGATGGATGTGATGCACGTCATATGCCCCGTTCATGGGTCTTCAAGACACATCTCATTCTCAAAAGGGGGGCTCATCATGTCTCATGTTGTGGTGATAGGGGCCGGTCAGGCAGGCAGTTCGTTGGTCGTGAAACTGCGTGCTCTTGGCTTTGACGGTGACATTAGCCTGATCGGTGCAGAATCTGCGCCGCCGTATCAACGCCCTCCCTTGTCCAAAAAGTACCTGCTGGGTGACATGGTTTTGGAGCGGCTGTTTCTCAAGCCCGAGGCGTTCTATGGCGAGAATGGGATTGATCTGCGCATTGGTCAGCCTGTCACAAAGGTGGATGCCGTAGCAAAATCCGTTGAAGTCGGGGACGCGGTGCTGAACTATGACAATCTCATTTTCACAACCGGTTCAAGCCCCAGATACCTGCCCGCCGCGATTGGGGGCCAGCTAAAGGGTGTTCACGTTGTGCGAGGATTGTCGGATGTCGATGCCATGGCCCCCGAATTCACTGAAGACAGTCATGTGTTGATCATCGGCGGCGGCTATATTGGGCTGGAAGCGGCAGCAGTTGCGGCGTCAAAAGGGTTGAAAGTCACTTTGGTTGAAATGGTAGACCGTATTTTGCAACGCGTTGCCTGCCCGCAAACGTCGGATTACTTCCGCGCGCTGCACAACGCCAATGGCGTCGAGATCCTCGAAGGTGTCGGTCTGGATCATCTGATCGGTGAGGATCGTGTGAGTGGCGCAAAATTAACCGATGGAACGGAGCTCAAGATCGATTTTGCGATCGTTGGGGTGGGGATCGTCCCTGAAGTGTCACTTGCTGAGGCTGCTGGTGTCGGCATCGAAAACGGCATCCGGACCGATGCGATGGGCCGCACATCTCTGCAAGGCATCTGGGCTGCGGGTGATTGCGCCTCTTTCCCGTTTCAGGGTCGGCGTATCCGGCTGGAAAGCGTTCCCAACGCCATTGATCAAGCCGAGATTGTGGCTGCTAACATCATGGGTGCAGACAAAGAATATGTCGCCAAGCCCTGGTTCTGGTCCGATCAGTTCGACGTGAAACTGCAAATTGCGGGGCTGAACACCGGTTACGACAATGTCATTACCCGAACCGGTGACAAGGAAGGTATGATGTCCTTTTGGTATTTCCGTGGGGATCAACTGCTGGCCGTCGATGCCATGAACGATCCGCGCGGCTACATGATTGGAAAGCGGATCATCGAAGCAGGCAAGACCGTTTCCAAGGACGCCGTAGGCAACCCTGACATCGATCTGAAATCGCTGATGTAATTCAAGGTATGACCGGGGCGTCTGCTAAAGCATCACCCCTGTCCAAGACACAACAAGGAGAAAGACATTGAGAACACGAGCTGCGGTCGCCGTTGAAGCGGGTAAGCCACTTGAAATTATGGAAGTGAACCTCGAAGGCCCAAGGGCCGGTGAGGTTTTGGTAGAGATCAAGGCGACAGGCCTATGCCACACGGATGAATTCACCCGCTCGGGGGATGATCCCGAAGGGATTTTTCCGGCCATTCTGGGCCATGAAGGTGCTGGTGTTGTTATTGAGGTTGGCGAAGGTGTCACGACGCTGGAAGTGGGCGATCACGTGATCCCGCTGTACACGCCTGAATGCCGCGAATGCGAATACTGTTTGAACCCGAAAACCAATCTGTGCCAGTCAATCCGTTCCACTCAGGGACAGGGGTTGCTGCCCGATGGGTCCACCCGGTTTTCTATGCTCGATGGCACGCCGATCCACCACTACATGGGCTGCTCTACCTTTGCCAACCATACGGTTGTGCCGGAGATTGCGTTGGCGAAAGTGCGCAAGGACGCGCCGTTTGACAAGATTTGCTATATCGGATGTGGTGTCACGACTGGCATTGGGGCGGTGATAAATACTGCAAAGGTTGAGATTGGGTCGCGCGGGATTGTGTTTGGGTTGGGCGGCATCGGGTTAAACGTGATTCAAGGCCTTCGTCTTGCGGGTGCTGACCAAATCGTCGGTGTCGACTTGAATGAAGGAAAAGCTGAGATGGCGCAGCATTTCGGGATGACCGATTTCGTGAACCCGTCAAAAATTGATGGAGATCTGGTGGCCCATCTTGTCGAACTGACAGGCGGTGGCGCGGACTATACATTTGATGCCACCGGCAATGTTCAGGTGATGCGGACAGCACTTGAAGCTGCGCATAAGGGCTGGGGTGAAAGCATCATCATCGGTGTCGCCCGTGCAGGTGCGGAAATCAGCACGCGACCTTTCCAACTGGTGACCGGGCGCAGCTGGCGCGGCACGGCTTTTGGCGGTGCGTCCGGTCGCACCGACGTGCCAAAAATTGTAGACTGGTACATGGACGGCAAGATCGATATTGATCCGATGATCACCCACAAACTGAGTTTGGATGAAATCAACCAAGGGTTTGATTTGATGCATGAGGGCAAGTCCATTCGTGCCGTCGTCGAGTATTGAGCAGACGTGCCGGGCGTTCCTGCATTGATTTTCTCTTTAAATTTTATTGGAAAGTCCCTACGTCTCTCAGACCATGGTACGCGTCTTTTGTAGTCAAAACCGCGCATTATGGTGATCAACAGTTCCTAGTGTGGAATAGTTTCAGCTCGATCCACATTGTCGACCAATAAGATGGCAATAGTAGTCTTTAAGTTTGGTCGAAAAAATGGCGATCATACTCGCGATTTAGTTGTTAAGCCATAATGACACTGACGTGTAGATCAGGGATCCATGGCTTTAACGCTACAAATGGCTGCTTCGGCGACATTGCCTGAGCCGCAGCAGTGAGCGTTCCGCAACTGCGAAGCGATGCTGCGTCAGCGAAGGCCGGAAACTGAACGGCGGGTTTGTCCGCACCTTTCCATTTCAAGTACCCTGCAGCGAATGGGCGCTGTTTCCTGAAGCCGCCACTCGTGATCTATGCAGCGAATGCTATCGAAGAGCTGATTTTGTTGAAAAAGTCACTGATTTCGGTGCGTCTGTTTGAAGTATCGGTTTGATTTCGTTCAGATGTCTAGGACGTAGCCGCCGCTTCAACTTGTGGCGGACGGCATTGGCTTGAGCTTTGCGAGTTTCCGAAGGTTTTGGGCGGTGGCTGCGAGGGTAAACTCATCTTGAACGCCGCATGGCCCCCGTAATCGGAGCCGTCCCAGGCCGAGGATGCGTTTGAGATGGGCGAAGAGCATCTCGACCTTTTTTCGTCGCGCCTGAGCCTTTGGATTGAACTCTGATGCTGTGCATTGGCGGGCAAAGTCTCTGACGACCTCATATTTATCGCGATGCACCGAACGCGTTTCAGCGTTGGGACAGCATTTTGCCTTCAGATCGCATCCTGTGCAGTCTGATTTTAAGGCCCGATAGTTTCTGGATTTCCAAACCGGCGCATTCCGTTTGGGATCAGAATATGTCCGCCATGTATGCCGCATCTCTTTGCCGCCCGGGCAGATGTACCGGTCATTCTCATCATCCCATGTGAAGTCGGAGCGCGAGAAAGTTCCGTCGGTCCGCTCACCCTTGTCGAAGACGGGGATGAAGGGGAGTATTTGACGTTTCAATGCGAGCCAGACCAGAGTGTCGGAAGACCCATAGGCGGTGTCCGCAGCGATCCAATCAGGCTTCACGCCAAAACGCTTTTCGGTCCGGTCGAGCATCTTGCGCATCGCGCCGACCTCAGCGGTCTTGTTCGATCGGCTGGCATCAACATCCATGATGATGCCGTGGTCCGTGTCGATCAGATAGTTGTCGGAATAGGCAACGAAAGCAGGGCCTTTGCGCGCCGCTGTCCACTGGCTGGCTGGGTCAGTATGGGCGGTGAACTTGGGCTTTGCCGTTGTCGCTGCGCCAAAAGCTTCATCATCAAGCGTATCGAGATACTCGCGGACGGCACGCGGTGCATCAGCGGGATCAATCTCACGAGCGGCCCAATCCTCGGGATTGCTTGAGTTCTGCTTCTGAACATCGGCGCTGATCAGGCTGGCATCGACCGCAAAGCCTTGGCCACCGACCAAGCCTTCCTTCATGCAACACGCAACCGTCGTCTCAAACACATGGCGCAGCAGATCACTTTCACGGAAGCGACCATGTCGGTTTTTGCTGAAAGTAGAGTGGTCCGGGATGCAGTCTGCCAGATCGAGGCGGCAGAACCAGCGATACGCGAGGTTCAGATGCACCTCCTCGCAAAGCCGCCGCTCGGATCGAATACCGAAGCAATATCCGATCAAAAGCATGCGGATCAGGAGCTCTGGATCAATGGAAGAAATCCGCCAAGTGAACGCGGACGCTGGTCAGATCAACAAACCGATCAATCGACCGCACCAAGTGATTATGAGGAACGTGATCCTCTATCGAAAACGCGTAGAACAAAGCTCCCTGCGCTTCCTGCCTCGGTCCCATCATCGCTCTTCCTCCCGCCCGTTGAGAGAATTGAATCAGCAAGTCATGCGTCGATCAAGCGCGAGTTTTTCAACACAATCGGCTCTGAACTGCCGTTTGCCGCAGTCAGCATGAGTGTCCGCTGTCGGGAAACGGCGTAAACTTTGCAAAGGTCACTATCTGCGCATAGCAGACCTTGGTGCTTGGTGCAGCTTGCGGGACGTTGAACCTGAGCTGTCAATGGCCGCTTCCATGTCTTTGACAGGATGCCCTTGCAGGTGCAGCGAATGCACACTTCCCGCCCTTCTACCCCGTCATCCCCTTAATCAACTCCTCCTTTGCGGTGCTTTGGGATCGGCAGGTATGACCCCATCGTGACGGCCATGTTCTCATGGCCGATGTTCATGCCCCAAGCTTTGAATTGCTCTACAGTTTCGCATCGGTCATTGGCCATTTTGATCAATGTCGTGCGGAAGTCATGCGGCGTGTATTCCGGCAACTGCACCATCGCAACCGTTTTGCGGTTTCGTGCTTTTCAGTCCAGATCGGCGCAAGGCACATCATCACTTCTGGTTGGCGCACCCTGTCAATCGGCATCCGGCCAATTTTGGGAAAGGCATAGTCGCGTAGCGTGTTGATCCATTGCTGCCCGTGTTTAGCGTTCTTCCATGTGGGCATTCGGTCAATATGGACCTGTTTGGCGAACTCCTCAAAAGTCGGAATGTCCCGTTTGGCGTTGAAACGCGGGTTCAGGCCCGTCTTTGCCATGCGGCGATATTCCAGCGCTCGTTCACGCGCTTGGTTGATTGTGACGATATCAGCGCCACCCAAACCGAAGTCCGTGCGCATTGGTGCGCCCTTCTTATTTTTCTGCCCTTTGACCACCACCCGCAAGATCCAACGCCGCGCACCAGACGGATCGACCACCAGATAAAGCCCGTTACCATCGCCATGCCGACCGGGGCCAAGGTTCTCGACCAGTTTCTTTGTCAGTTTGCCAGATAGGGCCATCGCAAAATACCACATTCTCTACCAC
>JBGCEM010000092.1:0-11154 GCA_045106335.1 Paracoccaceae bacterium
CGGGAAACTTCTGAGCCCCTCGCGTAGGCGGGCCTGCATTGACCTTGTGCGTAGCCAGTTCAAGGTTTCTGAGCGTCGTGTCTGTCGCGTTCTGGGCCAGCACCGATCCACACAACGCCGATTGCCAAGCGGACGTGCTGATGAAGAACGCTTGGTCGCGGATATGATTGAGCTGACACGCCAGTACGGTCGATATGCACTGCACGGCAGGGTATTTCCTGAAAGGAAATGTCCCGAGAGTGGCTATCGCCGGGTTGCTGCCCTCTTGAGGGATGCAGGCTGGCCCCCTCTCACACATGCTTTGCATGTGTTGCCGGGCAATGCGTGAATGACAAGCGTGTCGGACGTCTATGGCGACGCGAGGGGCTTAAAGTACCAATGAAACAACCAAAGAAGGGGCGGCTTTGGCTGAACCCCTCTCGGGACATTGCTGCGCAATGCCCTGACGGGCAGTGGATGGATCGTGCGTGCGTCTCACATAATCCGCAGAAATGCTTGCGGCCCAGGCATGACGCAAGCAAGACCGCGTAAGCTCATTTGCTCTTTAGCAAAGTCCATGTTTGATTGTGGGCTAACAGGTGGGTCGACAGGGAATATCTCGGCCCGCACGGGCGATGGTGATGCAGGGTTTGCGTACGCGACGACTGTCGCCTTGGCATATCACTGATCTGGTAACGCAATTCGATATGGAGTGGGACACATGACCAAATTTTCGGCCAACCTTGGGTTTCTGTGGGCCGACTTGCGGCTGCCTGACGCGATCTATGCCGCCAAAGCCGCTGGATTTGACGCGGTTGAGTGCCATTGGCCCTATGACGTGCCTGCGGTCGAGGTAAAGGCCGCGCTGGATGCAACGGGAATGGTTATGCTGGGCTTAAACACCCGGCGCGGTGATGTAGACAACGGCGAAAACGGCCTGTCCGCCCTGCCGGATCGCAGCAAAGACGCCCGCGCCGCAATCGATGAGGCGCTGCATTATGCCGTTGCAATCAACGCCCGCGCGATCCACGTCATGGCCGGTTTTGCGCAAGGCGCGCCGGCCTACGAAGCTTTTGTCGCCAATCTGCACTATGCCTGCGACGCGGCTGCGCTGCATGGGATTAACATCTTGATTGAACCGCTCAATCGTTACGATGCGACGGGCTATTTCCTTCAGACAACGCAACAGGCAAGGGACATCATCGCACAGGTTGGCAAACCTAATATCGCTCTGATGTTTGATTGCTACCATGTGCAACTGATGGAAGGCGATCTGACCCATCGCCTTTCTGATTTACTGCCTGTTATCGGGCATATTCAATTTGCATCGGTTCCGGATCGCGGCGCACCGATCGGCGGTGAAATCAACTACCCTTATATATTCGAAGTCATCTCCGGCTTAGGCTACACTGCACCGCTTGGGGCGGAATACAAGCCCAAGGGCCCGACAGAAAAAACGTTGGACTGGATGAGCGCTTATTCGCGGTAATGCTTGCCAAAGGCGTTTCAGTTCAGGCGCGAAGAAAGTTGTTGGGCCGCCGAAACAGGGATTCAGTCATAGACTGAATGACCGATATAGTGACATTGGCTGAGATGCACCGGCAGGTATTTGTTATCAAATAACAAGTACTGCATCAGCAATGGCCGCATCTGCACAAGTCCGGCTGGTCTGAAATGTGTCAGCTAGACGAGGCCCGGAATTCGCCCTTGCCGCGAATGTCTGGACTGCGGGCCGCGATCGCAAAGGGCCGTCCTTGATGAGCTGAACACACTTACGTGCACGATGGCCATTGCTAAAAAGAGAAATTGAACTCTTTCTTCGTGAAATATACACTAAACGCACGCGAAACGTTGAGGAATTTTAGATATGAGCGAGCCAGATATCCCAAAAAGACGGATCGTCTCATCTCGCCATTTGGCGGACGGCGCGAACTGGGAGTCCTCTGAGATCGAGTATGGCATGATTATCGCTTACAATGCGTTTTCAAGGTGGATGACCCGGTGCATGTCTGCGGCAGGCAACACCGATTTGACACCACTGGAAATTCTAGTGCTGCATAACACCAATCACCGCGGCCGTGATAAACGGCTAACAGACATCTGCTTTCTTCTGAACATCGAAGATACACATACGGTCAACTACGCATTGCGTAAGTTGATGAAGATGGAACTGCTGATATCAAACAAGCGGGGCAAAGAAGTGTTTTACAGCACGTCGCCATCCGGAGAAAAACTGTGCGAAGCCTACCGCGATGTGCGGGACCGCTGTTTCCTAGATGGTTTGTCACGAATGGATATGACGGGCGAAGACATGCGCGAAATTGCAGCAAGCCTGCGCGCCCTGTCTGGCCAGTATGACCAAGCTAGCAGGGCGGCAGCGTCGCTTTAGCCTGCCATATAGGTCGGCAGAAACGTGACGATTTGCGGGAAAAGGCAAATGAGTAGCACACCCAACAAAAGCAGCACAAAGAACGGGAACGCGGCCTTGGCGATCCGCAAGATATCGATACCCGTCAAGCCTTGAATCACGAAAAGATTAAAGCCAACGGGGGGCGTGATCTGGCTCATTTCGACGACAATCACCAGATAGATACCAAACCAAATCGGATCAATTCCCACGGTGCTGACCATCGGCATGATGATGGATGTGGTCAACACGATGACTGAAATACCGTCCAAGAAACACCCAAGGATAATGAAGAAGATCGTCAGCGCGATGAGCAATGCGCCAACGGATAGGTTCATGTCCGATATCCATGCCGCCAGATTGCGTGGCAGTCCCGTAAAGCCCATCGAAACCGACAGGAATGCTGCACCAAGAAGGATCAAGGCGATCATGCACGATGTCCGTGTCGCCGACATCACCGCCGCTCCAAACAGTTGCCAACTGAACGCGCCCGACGTCCACGCAAGGATTGTCGCTAACACAACACCCAATGCGGCCGCGTCCGTTGGTGATGCCAATCCGCCGTAGATAGATCCGATCACGCCCCCGATCAGCAATGCCACGGGGATTAGGCGGCGCGATGCGCGGAATTTCTCGCGCAGGGAAAACGTCTCGTCAATCGCGGGGATCAGATCGGGGTTCATCCATGCGCGCAGGGCAACGTAGCTTGCGAACAGCGTCATCAACATGATGCCTGGGATGATCGCAGCGATAAACAAGCGGGCGATGGATTGCTCTGTGGCGACGCCATAAACGATCAGGATGATGGACGGCGGGATGAGCAGCCCTAGCGTGGCGGACCCCGCAAGCGTGCCAAGGATCAGGCTTTCGGGATAGCCACGTTTGGTGAGTTCGGGTACGGACATGCGCCCGATGGTGGCAGCGGTTGCCGCGGACGATCCCGACACAGCCGCAAAGATCGCACAGCCAAACACGTTTACATGCAACAGCCGCCCCGGTGCACGGCTGAGCCACGGCACGAGCCCCGTGAACATATCGTCGCTCATGCGGGACCGAAGCAGGATCTCACCCATCAGAATAAACAATGGCAAGGCGGTCAAAGCCCAGCTGTGGGAATGGCCCCAAAACGTCGAGGCCAAAACCAAGCCCGACGGCGCGTTCGAAAAAAACACAAGGCCGGCCAGACCAACAAGGGACAAGGAAATCGCAACCCAAACGCCACTTGCCAAAAGCGCGATGAGAAGCCCAAGGAGAACAAGACCAATACCTGGATCAGACATGATTATACCTCTCCTGGTGTTGAGAGGATCGGCGCGCGCGCGGCCAACAATTCGATCAATGTGTGAATGATTGCGACCAGCAACAATCCGATGCCCAAGGCTGCCACACTTTGCGGTATCCATAACGGAACAGGGACGATCCCGTTCGAGACATCCCCATAGTGCACGCTTTCCACGACCAGCGCGCCCATAAAATAGGTGGCATAGCCGACGAGGGCCGCAGCAAGGATCAACACGAATAATTCCGCGAAAAATTGCACCTTTTGTGGCAATCGGGACACCACAAGATTAACCCGAATGTGTGCCCCCGCCCGCAAGGTATGCGCCAAGGCAAGGAACGTGGCCCCTGCCAGCATAAAACCGGAAAAATCGGCGTAAGATGGAATGGTCGATGGCAAGATGCCCGGTGCAAAACGCCCAAACGCATTCAGGCAAATCTGTGCCGAAATCAGAAGGCAAATGCACAAGATCAGCCCTCCGGCGATCATGCCGCATAGATCGTATATTTTTTGAAGTAAGCGAGCCATCACAAAGCCGTCCTTTTGGTCAGAAACGTGGCCGATGATTGTCACACCACCGGCCAGTACAGGGCGCAATCAGTTGTTGTATGCGTTCAAAACCGCACGGGCGCTGTCAGATGCAGCAGCATCCCATGTTCCAAGCATTGTTTCACCGATCCCTTGCAGGCCCTCAATCAAGGTCGCACTTGGTTCGTAGACGGTGATACCGTTTTCTGCGAGGGCGGCGGTCATGCTTTCAGCTTCGGCCGCAGACATCTTCCAGCCGCGCGTTTCGGCGGCGTCGGCGGCGGCAAGAACGGCAGCTTGTGTGTCCGCATCCAGTCGGTCAAACATGCGTTGGTTGATGACGACGATGTTCTTTGGCACCCAAGCATTGATTGGCGTGTAATGCGTTACAAAATCCCACGCTGTTGAGTTCACACCTGTAGACGGCGATGTAATCATCGCCTCGACCTGACCTGTCGCAAAGGCCTGCGGGATGTTGGACGCCTCAATTTGCACAGGTGCGGCACCAGCCAGCGTCGCGAACTCTTCTAGGGCCGCATTGTAGGCGCGGAAGCGCAGGCCGTTCAGATCGTCCACTGTCGCAATCTTGCCGTTGGTATAAAGACCCTGTGCGGGCCATGGCACGGAAAACAAGGGGATCAGACCCTGTTTGGCCAACAAATCGGTGATGACGGGTTCTTGGGCGGCCCAAAGGCGCGCGGCATCTTCATAGCTGGTGGCGACAAAGGGTTGGCTATCCACACCGAACGCCAGATCTTCGTTGGACAGGCGCGATAGAAAGAACTCTCCCAATGGAACCGAGCGGTTGCGCACGGCGCCTTTGATTTCCGCATGTGGGAAAAGCGATCCAGCGGAATGAAGTGTAATATCAAGCGCGCCGCCTGTCGCCGCGCGGACGTCATCTGCGAACTGGGCGATATTTTGTGTGTGGAACGTGCTGTCGCCATAAGGTGTCGGCATATCCCAGCTTTGGGCAGTGGCGGCTGTTGCGCATACAAGGGCGGCGGCTGCGAAAATAAGGTGTTTCATAGGTCTCTCCGTATCGGTGTCAGTATCGGTCGACTAAATTCGAATCCATAACGTTGACAAAATGTCAGCGTTATAATCATAAAGCAATAACAAATTGATTCTGGGAGAGTGCTGTGGATCACATAGACAATAATAAGTGGCAGTTTTGGGTGGACCGTGGCGGCACCTTTACCGACATCGTTGCGCGCAAACCTGATGGGACGTTGCAGACCCATAAACTTCTGTCTGAAAACCCCGAAGTCTATCCAGATGCTGCGGTCCATGGCATCAAATCCCTGCTTGGTGTTGCGCCAAGCGATGACATACCGCCGGGTCAAATCGCTGCCGTGAAGATGGGCACGACTGTGGCAACCAATGCGTTGTTGGAACGCAAAGGCGAGCGCACTGTTTTGTTGATTACGAAGGGTTTGCGTGACCTTCTGCGGATTGGATACCAGAACCGTCCCGATCTATTTGCGCTCAACATCAAGCTGCCCGAGCTTTTGTATGAAGAGGTGATAGAGATCGACGAACGTGTCACAGCGGACGGACAGATCGTTACCCCTCTTGATACGACAAATGCCCGCGAGGCGCTTTCGCGCGCCTTTGGGAAAGGCTATCGGTCGGTCGCAATCGCGCTTATGCATGGGTACAAATTCACCGACCATGAAACCCGTTTGGGTGAAATGGCGCGGCAGTCGGGCTTTACGCAAATTTCGCTTAGCCACGAGGCAAGCCCTTTGATCAAATTGGTCTCACGTGGCGATACTGCTGTGGTGGACGCCTACCTTTCCCCGATCCTGCGTCGCTACATCGATCAAGTTGCGTCCGCCTTGAATGCCAACGGCGGTGGCTGTGACAGCCTGATGTTTATGCAATCCAACGGCGGCTTAACCGACGCGACGCGCTTTCAAGGCAAAGATGCAATTCTTTCCGGTCCTGCGGGCGGTGTGGTCGGCATGGTGCGCACGGCGGCCAATCTTGGTTTTGACCGTCTGATCGGGTTCGACATGGGCGGCACATCAACAGATGTTTGTCACTATGCCGGTGAATTCGAACGGTCGTTTGAAACCGAAGTGGCCGGTGTGCGAATGCGTGCGCCGATGATGTCGATCCATACGGTTGCTGCTGGTGGCGGATCCATTCTGTCTTATCGCGACGGGCGCATGCAGGTCGGCCCCGAAAGTGCCGGCGCCAATCCCGGCCCCGCTGCGTATCGTCGTGGTGGCCCATTGACGGTGACGGATTGCAACGTCTTGCTTGGAAAATTGCAGCCAAGTCAATTCCCGTCCGTATTCGGCCCAGATGCGGATCAGCCTTTGGACGCAACAGTTGTGCGCGAAAAGTTCGCTGCACTGAAGGAAGAGATAGGCACGGACAAGTCCATCGAAGCCATAGCCGACGGTTTCTTGCGCATTGCGGTCGAAAACATGGCCAATGCGATCAAGCAAATCAGCGTGCAGCGTGGCTATGATGTCACCCAATATACCATGAATTGCTTTGGCGGCGCGGGCGGTCAGCACGCGTGTTTGGTGGCAGATACCTTGGGGATGGAGAGTATCTTTATCCATCCGTTCGCAGGCGTGTTATCTGCATTCGGGATGGGGTTGGCCGATGTCCGGTCCATCCACGAGCACCAATTTGCGGGCGGTATTGGCGATACGTTACAGGCCGAAATCGCTCTTGGCGACCTGGTGAAAGCGGCCCAAGCAGACGTGCGCTTGCAAGGGATTGATGTGGCCGACATCTCAACAGTGGTGGCCGCACATATTCGCACCGACGGGGCGCATCAGACATTGGAAGTGCCCTTTGGCACACCGGATGAGATGACCAAAAATTTCAACCGAGCGCATAAGACCCGCTTTGGGTTCGTGCCCGAGAACGCCACATTGATCATCGATCTGCTGACGGCCGAAGCCATCGGTTCAACTGGTGAAACCGTGACCTTGCCCGACAATGTTCAAATTGATCACGACAGCAAAACAGCCCAAATGTATTCGCAAGGCGCATGGGTTGAGGTCCCATTGGTCAACCGCGCCAGCCTTGCGGGTGGCGAAACCGTGACAGGCCCTGCGATTTTGACCGAGCCCACGGGCACCAATATTATTGAGGACGGCTGGCAAGCGGAATGTGTAGAAGGTGGCAACCTTGTGCTGCGTCGCACTGTGGCGCTGGAACGTGTCGAAGCCATCGGCACCACCGTTGATCCGGTCATGCTTGAGGTGTTTAACAATCTCTATATGTCCATCGCCGAACAGATGGGCGCGACACTGGCCAACACAGCTTACTCGGTAAACATCAAAGAGCGCTTGGATTTTTCCTGTGCGATTTTTGATCACAAGGGTGATCTGGTCGCTAATGCGCCGCATGTGCCTGTGCATCTGGGGTCCATGTCGGGCAGTGTCCGGTCAATCTTGACGCAGAATGCAGACAAAATTCGCCCCGGTGATGTGTTCATGATGAACAACCCGTTTAACGGCGGCACCCATCTGCCCGACGTGACGGTCATCACCCCTGTCTTTGATGAGGCCGGTCAAGCCATCATCTACACTGTCGCCTCACGCGGTCATCATGCCGACATTGGTGGCACGACACCCGGTTCTGCCCCGCCAGACAGCCGCCACATCGACGAAGAAGGCGTGTTGATCGATAACTTCTTGCTGGTCAAACAGGGGGTTTTGCAAGATCAACAAACCCGCGACTTGCTGTCATCAGCCAAATATCCTTGCCGTAATGTCGATCAGAACATGGCTGACCTGGCAGCGCAAATTGCCGCAAATGCCACCGGCGAAAGGGAGTTGCAAAAAATCACCCGCCAGTTCGGACTTGATGTTGTGCATGCCTATATGGGTCACGTGCAGAACAACGCGACCGAAAGTGTGCGGCGTGTTTTGGATGTGCTGCATGATTGTCAATTCACCTATCCGCTGGACAGCGGCGCGCAGATCAAAGTGAAAATCTCAGTCGATAAAACTGCACGCACGGCTGACATTGATTTTACTGGCACATCCGATCAGGACGATCTGAACTACAACGCCCCTTTGTCGATCTGCCGCGCAGTGGTGCTTTATGTGTTTCGCACCTTGGTCGGATCCAACATCCCGATGAACGAAGGATGCATGAAGCCACTGCACCTTAAGGTTCCCAAAGGAACGATGATTAACCCCGATGCGCCTGCTGCGGTGATAGCTGGCAATACCGAAGTCTCTCAGGCGATTGCTGATACGCTTTATGGGGCACTTGGTGTGGTTGCGGGCAGTCAGGGGACGATGAATAATTTCGTTTACGGCAACGATGATGTGCAAAACTACGAAACGATCTGCGGCGGGACAGGTGCGGGCAAGGGGTTTGATGGGGCGAGTGCGGTGCACAGCCACATGACCAATACTCGCATGACCGATCCAGAGGTTCTGGAAACCCGTTTTCCCGTGCGCGTGGAGGAATTTTCGATCCGGCGCGGATCAGGTGGCGACGGCGCATTCAAAGGCGGGGACGGGATCGTGCGGAAGCTGCGGTTCTTAGAGCCGATGACCGTTACGGTTCTGACGTCACATCGCAAAACCGCACCGCATGGGGCATCTGGTGGGTCCTGCGGCGCAACTGGCGAAAATTCTGTCATCCGCGCAGATGGGACTGAGGTCGCGCTGCAAGGGAATGACGCCGCGCAGATGAATATGGGGGATGTGTTTGTCCTTAAGTCCCCCGGCGGCGGTGGATATGGAAAGGCAAGATCATAAGAACGGGTTTCATTTCCGACGCCTAGGCGATGCATGATCCCGCAGCGGGATCATCTTTTCTTCCGTCATTGAAACCTCTTGTCATAAGACTGAGAAACCGCATGGGTCAGACAAGTTTGGCAGTTTTCAAAACACGGCCAAATCTGGTCTCATTCGAAATGCGAACCACAAGGGAAATCGCTGCGCGATCGGCTTTGGCCTTGCAAGGTGTCGTGTCCTTGCCGAGCAGTGCCTAGAGCTGGATCACAGGCCAAGCTGTAACCACGCATGAGGGTCTAGAAGTTTCATGTTCTATCGACATGGTTGATCAACTTCGCATACAGACTTTTAATGTGTCCATTTGCGAAGGCTATGTCACAGGCACGTTGGGTTTGCGAAGAGGTGCAACAAATTTTGAGTAAGGGCTTTCAAAAAGGAATAACGCTTCGGCACTTGCGTGCTCTGGTGGCTCTTTCAGATCTAAAACTGATCGCACGGGTCTCTGAGGCGCTAGGGGTGACACAGCCAGCGGTATCAAAACAGATTTCCGAGTTGGAAAAAATCGTTGGTGTGCCGGTCGTCAAGCGGGATCGCAACCGATTGTATCTGACACCCATCGGTATCCGCCTTGCAGATTATGCGCGTCAAGCACTTGGCCAACTTGATCGCGCAGCATTTGACATTGAAGCGATGACAAGCGGCGTTTCAGGGTCTGTTTCAATCGGCGTTGTCAGTTCGGTTGCACCGACGTTGCTGCCCGGCACGGTTGCATTGTTCAAGCGCAGCGCGCCGCATGCAAACATATCTGTTTCTGAAGGGCATTTTGTTGAATTGTTGCCGCAGCTTGAGTCGGGCGCGTTGGATTTGGTGATCGCAAGGATTTGGCAGCCGCAGGAAATAGCTGGAATTGACCAAATGGCCTTGTTTTGCGAACCCGTTGTCGTTGTCGCTGGGCGAAATCATCCACTCGCGCAAGCCGCAGACGTGAAATGGGCAGATGTCGCAAGTTATCCGTGGATATTGCCGCAGCCCAACTCGGTGGCGCGGCAAGCTGTTGACGCGCTTTTTGCGGCGAATGGACTGCCTCCACCCAACAATACAATTGCATCCTTGTCGCTTACCCTAAATCTTGAGCTTTTACAGGCAATGCCTGCGCTTGGCTTGTTGCCCCAACGTCTTGCTCAGGCGCAGGCGGCGCGCGGTCAAACTGTGATACTATCGCTTGAAACGCAGGACTTGCTGTCAGAGGCCCGGTGCTTTTGGGATAAAGATAAAGTTGCGCAGAACGCGACCCTTTCGTTGTTCCTTAAATGCCTTCAGCAAACCACGGAAGATATCAATACCATTCCTTTTGGTTAATATTATTGGTGTATATTTCAATATTCTTGGCGACCTGCACGCTTTATCTTAACCAATAGGACCGTCTGGGAGGACTTGGGTGTCGGATCATAGCATAACCAAAATTAGTACAGGCCTTTGAGTCAAAAGGGTTTAGTGACGCGCTCGGCTTGCGACGTTCTTGCAGCCTTTAAGGCCAAAAGTCTGACGCCAACAGCGTATCTGGCGGCCTGCCTTGAAGCGATTTCTTGTTTTAACCCCAAGATAAACGCTTTGGCAGCGATGGATATTGAGGGCGCAATTGATTTCGCCGCAGCTGCGACAAAGCGCTGGCAGATCGGATGCCCGATGGGGCCTCTCGATGGACTACCGATTGGCGTAAAGGATTTGCAAAATGCCAAAGGTCTGCTGACCACGCATGGCAGCGTACGTGCACGTAGTTTTGTGCCTGACGAAGATATGCTGATGGTTGGACGTCTGCGTGCAGCAGGTGCAATCATACTGGCCAAAACGAATGTTCCTGAAATGGGTGCCGGAGGTAACACCCGCAATCCTGTATGGGGGGCGACAGGCAATCCGTTTGATGCAAACCTCATCGCGGGCGGCTCGTCAGGTGGTTCGGCCGCAGCACTGGCGGCCAATCTTTTGCCGCTTTGTACAGGGTCGGACACGGGTGGTTCTTTGCGCATGCCCGCAGCACTTTGTGGGGTTGTCGGGTATCGTCCGTCAGTTGACGTGATCGCCCATCCCACGCGGCACTTGGGGTGGTCAGGCATATCGGTGCTGGGTCCAATGGCGCGCACTGTAGATGACCTGACGCTGATGCTGGATGTCTGTCAGGGCGACGATCCGGACGATCCGCTTTCTGTGCCTGCCGTCACAGGCCGGTTCACAGACCT
>JBGCEM010000093.1:0-13075 GCA_045106335.1 Paracoccaceae bacterium
CCTACCAAACATTCGTTCGATATGGTTGCGGCGTCTGTATCGGCGCTTGTCGTATCGAATGGCCTTCTTACGAGATTTGCGACCGGGGATGCAGGGTCGTGTGCCCCTTGCTATCAAGGCTTCGCGGAACCAATCCGCATCATAGCCCCGGTCACCGAGTAGCCATTCAGCATCTGGTAGACTGTCAATCAAAGCCATGGCATCGGTGTAGTCACTGACTTGACCTGCAGTAATAAAGATGCGGAGTGGCCGACCGCTTGTATCTTTTACGGCGTGTAGTTTCGTGTTCATGCTACCCATTGTTTGCCCAATCAGACGTCCACGCCCCCTTTTTTAGCCCCAGACTTGAGGCCGTGAGGTGCGCTTTGAGGTAGGTCGCGTCAATTGAGATGGTCTTATTGTCTGGAGTTTCCGCCGCCAACCAGTTCATGATTCGGGCAAACACGCTCAAATCGCTGCAACGTTTCCAGCAGCTGTACAAGGTCTCTGATGCGGACGATATCCGCATCTACGTTCTGGCCTGGCTGGATGAAGCGGTGCGGGATTCGAACTGTGCGCGTTTTCTGGAAAACAGCAAGCAGCGCAAATAGTTCTGATGTCAAAATCACACCAACGCCATGCTGTATGCATCGGGGTGGCGTTTTCATTTTGTGGAAATATACAAGGCGGCAACTTACCCAAACCGCACCACTGGGGAACTGAGATCAATGGAATCGGATTGCATTAAGGCACCTACCCTGCAAAAACCAGTTAATGGCCTTTGCACCTACAGCAGATTATTGGCCGCTTGATATTGGTAACATGTTATGATGCGTTTTGCCCTGATTGTTCCGACCTTGAATGCCACGCGGGAAGCGGATGCCTTCCTCGCGGGGCTCAAATCCCAAACTCGCCAGCCTGATCGCTTCATCGTTATCGATAGCAGCTCAGACGATGACACCGGCGCGCGCTTTGAGGCCGCTGGCGCCGAGGTGATTGAGATTCCTCGCGCCGAGTTCGACCACGGGGGCACCCGCATGCGCGCAGCCCGCATGGCGGCTAAGGATTGCGAGATAGTGGTCTTTATGACCCAAGATGCCGTTCTCGACAGTGACCGCGCATTAGCTGACATCCTCGCCACGTTTGACGATCCAAAAATTGCCTCGGCTTACGGACGACAGCTACCCCATCACGGCGCCAAAGCAATTGAGAGTTTTTCCCGAGCCTTCTCCTATCCTGCGATTTCAGTGCGCCGGACCAAAGCCGATGTTCCAACATATGGCTTTCGCACAAGCTTTTGCTCAAACTCCTTCTCGGCCTTTCGCGTCGCGAGCTTGATCGAGGTGGGCGGTTTTCCCGAGAATACGATCT
Organism: Paracoccaceae bacterium; assembly: GCA_045106335.1. GTDB lineage: Bacteria > Pseudomonadota > Alphaproteobacteria > Rhodobacterales > Rhodobacteraceae > Aliishimia. The sequence goes on from JBGCEM010000093.1 coordinate 1,351, forward strand.
TTGGTGAGGATGCCATCTCTGTGGCGGAGTTAATCCTCGCGGGCCATGCGCATGCCTATGTGGCCCAGGCTGCCGTGCGCCATTCCCATTCCTATACCTTGGTCCAAGAGTTCCGCCGCTTTTTCGATGTCGGCGTAATGCATGCCCATAATGCGCAATTGATCGAAAACTTCGGCTCGCCCTCCGGCGCGGGCAAAGCCTTTGTGCTGGGCGAGCTGCACTATCTCGCGCGTCACGCGCCGCTGCGCATTCCCGAAGCCATTGTGCGTACCTTCGTCAAATATTTTGCCTACAAAATCGGCCGCCGCGAACATAAGCTCAGTCTCGCGTGGAAGCGGCGGTTGTCGATGCACAAACGCTTTTGGGAGGCCTAAAAGATGGGCCAGATCACCAATCTTTTGTCCCGTCCTGATGATCTGCGGTATGCTCTGGCCAAGGGACTTGGCCCTGCCCTGCGCGGTTGGCTTTGGCAGCTGTTGCGGCTCAGACGCCCCCGGCAGTTGTTTCTGGGACGTGGCATCAAATTCATAGCCGCCAACAATCTCAAATTCGGACGGCGTGTCGCAATTGGTTGCTATTCCTATATCGAGACCTGTGCCGAGACCCCAGTGATCTTTGCCGACAACGTCACTTTACGTGAACATGCTTGGGTGCAATGCCGCTCAGGGCTCAATGCCAAAGGCGCAGGGCTTGAGCTGCGCGAGGGTGTCTATATCGGCCCAAATGCAGTAATTGGTGTCGGGGGAAAGATTACCATCAAAGCGGGATGTCAGATCGGCGCATGCGTGAGTTTTGCCGCCGAAAGCCATGAATTTCACGAGGGTTCTTACACTAGTGGCGCCACGGCGCGCAAAGGCATTTCCATTGGCGAAAACTGCTGGTTCGGTAATAATGTCACTGTGCTCGACGGGGTCGAAATAGGCGCAGGTTCTGTTGTCGGGGCAGGCTCTGTCGTCACCAAATCACTGCCTGCGGGCTGCGTTGCCATCGGCACACCGGCGCGTGTGATCCGCCAAGCGGAGGTCGCAAAGGCGCAAGGATCATGACTGAGAGCCCAACGTCGCCGCGTATTTGGTTTACCAGCCCATTTCCAACCCCCCTGAGCGGTCAGTCCCATTGTAGTGTCACGCTGCGCACGCAATTGCAGGACAAGACATAGGCGATCACCATCACCACCCGCGAGACGGCCAAGGAAAAGATCTTAGCCGCGCTGCGCATCGCCTTGCTGGTTTTGACCGAGATTTTCGCAGCGATGATGCGATCTGTACCTCAGCGCTTGGGCAAATGGGGCTGTGGCTGTTGTCGACCGGAATCTTGGTGCTCCGACTGCGGGGCTTGATGCATTTCGTTCATCACCATTCCTTTCGCGCTATCAATCTTGCCCCTCTTCGCTGGCTGGCCAAACTTGGCGAGGCCCAAAGCCGCCATGTGTTTCTCAGTGAGACCATGCAAGCGCACTATCGCGATGCCTATCTGATCGCGGCCCAATGCAGAGCGGTGCTGGCGGTACTAAAGAACAGTGTCCATCTGTGATGGCGCCGTTGGTCGTCGAGAATTACCCTTGGCCCCAAAAGCGCCTGCCCCAATACCTGCAGTTTAAATGGGGGAATTCGAGCTGAACCTAGTGTGAGGATCGTCCTTTCATCAGGCGCACCAGATCGCTGATGGCAATCTTCGGCGGCACCAACAAAAACATATAGACATGATCCGCGGATAGCACACCCCGAAAGATGTCGACGCCCTATTCGCGACAAACCTGACGGCAGATGTCGCGCACGCGCAGCCGAATTCCTCCAGTCAGCACTTTGTAACGATACTTGGTCGACCAGACCATGTGATATCGGTGGCAAAAAAACGCAGTGGCTGCCGGTGTCGTATTGCATGTCCTTACCCTCTGAAAAATGAGCCTGCGACCCGGCTGCGGTTCATCTTTCAGAGGGTAAGGACATTCGCTCTTTGATTCATGCTAAAGCAGGACCGACTGGAAGTCGGTGGGTTTGCTCCAATGAGTGGATACTGAAAAAGCGTCGTTTTATGCTCGGACAGATCTCTTTGTTTTGTTAACCTGGTTGATTGATGAAGCGGATTCGCTGGTCTTGCTGGAGGCCTTTGCGGCTAGCACAGCGGCATTGGCGGCGCTGCGTCGCTGCATACCTGATCGCGCCATTTCGCCCGAGCATCTGATGGAGATGACCCGTAGCGAGGATGTGGCGCGGCTCAAGACCATAGCCGAGGCCATTGCCGCAGATTGCGAAGGCTGGGACACGCGCAGTCAGGCCCATACGGCCACTTTCTTCGGGCAAGCCCGCGCGCAGGGCAATACGTTTTTGACCGCCTTGGGCGTGGCGAAATAGATGATGCCGATCTATGACAAGCCGATGATCTACTATCCGCTGTCACTGCTGATGCTGGCGAGCATTCGCGCGATGGCGATCATCACCACCCCCAAGACCAGCCCCAGTTCCAGCGTATTTTGCAGGACGGTAGTCAATCGGGCATGGACTTTACCTATATCGTCCAAGCCTCTCTCGATGGTTTGGCCCAGGCCCATATTCTGACTGAGGACTTCTTTGACGGCGCTCCTTTGGCGATGGTGCTGGCGGACAACATCTTCTTTGGCCACGGCCTGCCTAAGCTGCTGGAAGCCGCCGGCTGGCAAGATGAGTGTCGCACAGTATTTGGCTATCACGCGGTCGATCCCGGACGCGACAGAGTGGTGGCCTTTGACGCGGATGGCAAAGCGAGTGAGATCATCGAAAAGCCTGAAATTCCTCCGTCAAGCTTTGCCGTCAATGATCTCCATTTCCTCGATGGTGAGGCCCCGGCCCACGTTAGTGCTTTCGCACTCTCGGCGCGCGGTGAGCTGAAGATAGCCACGCTGCTACAAAACTATATCGTTGAAGGCACGCTTACGGTTCAGACTATGGGTCGCGGAGGCTTTGTTGCGCAAATCGCGTGAAGGATTCACGTCATGAATCCAGCATGATAGCTGGGATGTATGAGCAGTTGGTCCCCGACAAAGTACAAGACGACTAACTGGTCGTCATACAATGACAGTCTGAAGCGCCGTGGTTCACTGTCAATTTGGTTTGATCCCGAGATGGTTTGGGAGCCGCCGCCAAGCGGCAAGCGTGGTCGGCGACAGAGTTTCAGCGACACTGCGATCCAAGCCTGCCTCACTTTGAAGGTGCTGTTTGGACTGCCATTACGGCAGACCACAGGGTTTGTGCAAAGCCTGTTGCAACTCATCGGGCTGGATTGGGCAGTGCCCGACTTTAGCACCCTTTGCCGCCGTCAACGAACACTGAGTGTAAACCTACCGTATCGCGGTGGGACTGGTCCGCTGAACCTCTTGATTGATAGCACAGGCATCAAGGCCGAAGGTGAAGGCGAATGGAACGCCCGCAAGCATGGAGGCTCCAAGCGCCGCATCTGGCGCAAAATACACATAGGTATCGACGAGGAAACGCTGGAGGTTCGGGCGGTCGAAGTCACCAGCAGCAACATCGGGGATGCCCCCATGTTGCCAGATCTTCTGAACCAAATCCCACCCAGCCAAGACATCGGCAGTGTCACCGCAGACGGGGCCTATGACACGCGCAAATGCCACGAGGCGATTGCCGCCAGAAATGCCCACGCAGTGATCCCGCCGCGTAAGAACGCCAAGCCCTGGAAACCCCCTCTCGTGCATGCTGGCATGCACTGCCGGGCAGTGGACGAGTGCCGGAGCTATTGCCCGAAACGACGCAGTCAATGCGCAACGATATCTGGGTCGCACCCTGTGGAGACGATGGAGCGGATATCACCGCAGGAGCCGCGCCGAGACCAAACCTTTCGGGATCATGCTTCGCATAACCCTGACGGTCAGTGGATGAACTGCATGAAACTACTCGGCCAATCGCTGATGGCGCGAGACTTCGAAAGGCAGATCGCAGAGATCCAAATCCGCATCGCCGTACTAAACCGCTATACGGCTCTTGGCATACCCGTCACTGGGCCCGTAGGCTAAATCCGTCCGGGGTAAGGGGAAGACTGCCCAACATCGGATTTGTGCAACAAAGCCGGTCGCGGATGCGCCTCGCTTGATACCGGCCCCATGCCAGATTGCTCGATGGAGGCAATTTCGTACGCACGATGTCACAGCGTCAGAGTCTTGAGCTGGGCTCTCCAGAGGAAATCTCGCGGCGCCAAGGCTGGTTTGATGACTCAAAATTGGCGGAACCTATCAAGACATTTGGCAAAACCGAATATGGCGAGTATCTAGGGGCCTTGATCTCGTCGTAACAGGTTTCAGTGTGGCCAATCTGCCTTCGCCTTCTCCTCACATACCGCCACCAATGGCGCGCGCAAGGTCTGCAAGGATCTGGACACGCGCGGGCACTTTGCTCGGGCTCTTGGCGGCCTTCCTGTTGGCGCCCAAGATCGGTGTTGTCGCGGTGCTGCGGGTCGAAGACTTCGTCTTTCTGATGGCCTTGCCAGTTTTGATCTGGCGCTATGCCCCTGGGCGAACGATCCTTCCCGGCTTTATGTATTGGTATCTCGCCTATCTGGCGCTTGCGCTTTTGTCGTCTATCATAAACATCTCCCATCTTGGGGCCTACGGGATCATCAATGTCGCGCGGCAGGTGCAATATCTCATCTGGTTCTTTATTGGCGCGCAGATGGCCATTCACATCCCTCCTGAGCGATTTCGCCGGGTGCTGACCGGCGTTGCTGTGGTGCTGTTATTCTGGGGTCTGGGTGAGGCGGCTGGCGTGATCCCCAAGATCGGGAAGTTCACAGGGGCCACCGGGCGGGTGACTGTGAACACGTCAGGTCCCTATGAGATCTCGGTTGTGCTGGTGTTTTTGATTGTTATGGTACGCCAACGGCTGGTGCTTTTGGGGTTGTTGATGCTCCTATGGTTGACCCAATCGCGTATCACCTTGGCGGCGGCCCTGCTCACCTATTTGATCTTCAATTGGCGGAAGGCATCAGTCTTTGCTTTGCCCGTTGGGCTTGTGGTCGCGACTGTCTTGCTGACCAACCCCGAAGTTTACCTCAATTCTCGCTTAGCAGAGACGGCTACACCGATGCAGATGTGGCAGGCGATCCGAGCGCAAATCGATACCAGCCCGATTATCGCTAGTCTGAGCGATTACCGATATTACGCCTTCGACACGATTTGGCAACGCCTCGATCGCCAGCTCGACCTCAGTTTTGAGATTCGGGTGGTCCGCTGGGCGTTGATCCTCAAATCAATCGGCAATGACACTATGCATTTCCTCATTGGCTGGGGTCCCGGCGCTTGGGGTCTAGCGGTGGACAGCCATATCGTGCGGTTTCTGGGCGAGGTTGGAGTGATCGGATCGTCCTTTGTCGGGATGTTCGTGTTTCGTTCGATCGCCGCGCGCGAGGCACCCCTACCCTATCGCTGCTGCATGATGGTGATCGTGATCTGCAGTCTGTTTATCGACGTGATGACCTCATCAAAGATCATGTCCTTTCTCTGGGTGCTGTTGGGATATCTCTATACGCGGCAAATGATTGAGGCAGATGACTTAGCAGTTTAGTTTTAATGGTTCGGGAATTTGGCGACCTCTTTGCGTCCGCCACTATTGTCACCGACCTGCTGCTGGCCACCGTCATCATCAGCCACCTTTTTCCGCGTCAGCCCGCTGGTCAGAGCAATCCGCGCTGCAACTTGGCGGAATTCGCCCTTCCGTTTCAATCCCATAGTAACTCTCTTTTGTTGCAGTAAATGCGTAAGCGGTGCGCCGGTCACACTGGTCTGACGTAATTCCAGGGCAGCAACTCGTTGATGTCAGTTTGTTTGTGTCCCTTAGCGATGGCGGTGAGAACGGCTGACAGATAGGCGTGAGGTTCGATCCCATTGAGTTCGCAGGTTTCGATTAGAGACGCGATGACGGCCCAGTTTTGTGCGCCGGTATCATGGCCCGCGAAGAGCGCGTTTTTGCGGTTTAGGGCGATTGGTCTGATGGTGCGCTCGACGGGGTTGGAATCCAGTTCGATGCGACCGTCGTCGAGGAACCGAATCAGCCCGTCCCAGTATTTGGCGATGTATTTCAGGGCTTCTCCGGTTGGTGATTTTGCCGAGACACAGGCGCGGTTCTGGGCGAGCCAGAGTTCGAAGGCGTCGACAACGGGTTTTGAGCGTTCCTGCCGTGCAGCACGTCGTAGATCAGCTGACTGACCGCGCAGGTCTTTTTCGACGCGATAGAGCGCCTGGATTTGTGCCAGACCTTCCTGCGCGATTGGTGCTGCGCCAGATTGGATGACATCACGCAGTTTGCGACGGGCATGCGCCCAGCAGTAGGCCAGTGTCACATCTTGCGTCGGTCGTTTGAGCAGACGGTTATAGCCAGCATAGCCATCGACCTGCAGGATGCCGCTGAAGCCCTCCAAAATAGTGTCCGCATGCTGGCCGGAGCGTCCCGGCGCATAGGTAAAGGCCACACCAGGCGGATCATCTCCACCCCATGGGCGGTCATCGCGGGCCAGAGCCCAAGAGTAGCCTGTCTTTGTGCGTTTGCGCCCGGGTGCCAGAACCGGCGCGGGGGTTTCATCCATGAAGAGCTTTGTTGAGCACTTCAGATCGGCCATCAGGGCCTCATAAACCGGGGTCAATTCGAACGCTGACTTGCCGACCCACGCGGCCAGGGTCGAGCGATCCAGATCGATCCCCTGGCGACTGTAGATTTGCGCCTGCCTATAGAGCGGCAAGTCGTCCGCATATTTTGAGACGAGCACATGAGCCAAGGTCGTCTCGGTCGGCATGCCGCCCGCAATGATGTGGGCAGGTGCTGACGCTCGGGTGATCCCGCCTTCGCAGGATCGGCACGCGTATTTGGGGCGACGGGTGACGATCACGCGGAACTGGGTGGGGACGATGTCCAGCCGTTCGCTGACATCTTCGCCAATGACGTGACGCTCGGCCCCGCAGGCGCAGGACAGCTCGGGCTCAATGACAACTTCCATCCGCTCCAGATGTTTGGGCAGCGATCCACGGTTGGTCTGGCGCGACTTTTGTGGCCGCACGGGCGCGGTGCGTTCGTCCGCGTCGATCTCGGCTTCCACCTGCGCGATAGCGGTCTCGATATCCTCCAATTCCAACTCGTATTGGGCCGGGTCGATCTTCTCGGGTTTGGCGCCGAAGAGCACCTTTTTGAAAGAGGCTACCAAAGCCTCGAGCCGCGCATTCTGATCCTGTTGCGCACGGATAATTGCCTTCAGTTCGGCAATGTCATCGGGCAATTCATCGGGCGCGGTCATTCCCGATGCCGTAACAAAACAAGGGCAGAATGACCCGCGCAAACGCCCTCGTGAGTCACTCCGCCGCGGCCGGGGCGGCTACCTCCACGGGCCGCACGCGCCGCCAATCCAGACCGGCGAACAACGCTTCAAACTGGGCCGGTTCAAGCCGCATCACCCCGTTCTTGATCGCGGGCCATTTGAAGCTGTTATCCTCCAGCCGCTTGTACGCCATCACCAGCCCGCTGCCGTCCCAGTAGATCAGTTTGAGCCGATCGGCGCGTTTGGCCCGGAACACATAGACGAACCCGTCAAACGGCCTCTGGCGCAGATGGCTCTGCACCAAAGCCGCCAGCCCGTCGTGGCCTTTGCGGAAGTCCACCGGATCACTGGCGACAAAGATCCGAACCTTGTGAGACGGCGTGATCACGTGGCCAAAGCCCGAGCGGTCTCGGCAATCCGTGTTGCGGGCGTCGTCGCGTGAAGACGAACGGTGACATCGCCCTTGATCATATCAATCGTGCCAGAAGAGGTGGTCGGCAGAGGCTGGAACACGGGCGCAGGCGCTTCAATCTCAACCAGCACAAAATCCATGCCATCCAAATTCGGCAGGACCAGCTTGCCCTGTCGTGCCATACGACGCCAATCAGACACTGTGCTGGGGATCAACTCATATCGCTTCGAGACCGCATTGACCGTCTCGCCCTTAATCAACGTCTCCGCCACGACCCGAGCCTTCAGTTCAGGCGGCCAATTCCGCTTGCCATCCGCACGGCGCGGCACCCTTGCCAGAAACTCGCTTGTCGTTGCCATCGAGAAACTCCCCACAAATCAAAGAAGCCTCTGAATCGCAGATCAAGCACTACATCGTAAGTGTGGGGGTGGCGCACCGCTTACGTAAATGCTGTCAATGGAGCGGCATCAAACCGCGACACATCTAAACCTCGTTATGTTGTCGACGGCTACATCGCTGAAGGTGTCACGTTGCTTGTTTGCAATCCAAAAATCGGGAAGACCCGTGTCTACGTAGGCCCGAAACAGGCGCTCAAGAGGACAATGCAAGACATTCTTCGCCCAGTGTTCTAGCGACTGAACGGGTGGATGTAGATACCGAGCGTTCGTCTCAAGATGAACGTGGCCAGAATATTTGTGACAATCAGCGTGCCAGCGGTTGAAACTGCAAATCCGAGGATACCGAATGCCATTCCCAGAATTGCAGCGAAGCAGAGTGAGGCAGGAACCGCAGCTAATAGGAGGTTACGGACAGCCCGTTCATGACCGGCCATGAGCAATATTACCCCCACGGGCCCAGTTATTGCGTTTACGAATTGTCCTACTGTGAGTATGCGCAATGCTGTTGCTCCCTCGTCGAGGCCATCTCCAAACAGGGAAAGAACAGCAATCGGATAAAATGTTAACACCATGGCGATCGGCAAAACAGCTAGCGCGATCCATACGACGGCACGCCGGCCAAGAGCTTCAAGGTCCTGAATGCGACCTTGCCTGTGCATCAAAGCGAAACGAGGTGCATACACGAGGATTACGGCTTGAAGCACCAGCGTGATCACGAGAGAAGCTTGCTGCGCAAGTACCAGAGATGACAAGTGCGTGGGCTCGAGCACTGCGCTAGCGACGTAGTACGCGCCCCAGATGCTTAAATTCTGAAAAATGCTCACGATCCAGAACGCTTTTGCCGTATTTTGCATCTCAACTTCGTCAAAATGCAATAACTCTGTTTTTGTTCCTCCTTCTTGAAGTCTTGCCAAATAACGCCGCAATAAACACATTCCAATGATCATCAAGACAATGCTGGCCCCGCAATGAGCCAGTGCCAGCAACCCGGCAGTCGTAGCGCCGAGCAAGGATGCAGCAATTACGGCTAGGTTTAACCCAAATGCTTGAAAGAAAATCGCGAGAACCGCTCTGTCCAGCGCCTGGAAAGATGACGATAAAATGCCTAAAATAGTTATAAACACTACGGCAGGAGCCATAAATATCCATATTTGGATAAAACCTGAGTCGGGGAAAAGAAACCGAGCCACCAGGACCGCCATCCACAATAATGTAAGAATAGGGATTGAAATCCAAAGCGTTTGGAGTGAACGTTTGTACAGAAAATCCGAGGTTCGCTCTCGCATGCCTCCATTGGCGTAGACGGCGACGACCTTCAAAGCCAAATTGTCAAAGCCTCTTCGACTCAAGATGGCAAGCAGCATGGCGAAGTTTATCGAAAGGATGAACTGTCCTGCATTGTCCACACCGAGTGCTCTAGCAGCGAAAAGGCTTACCAGGAATGTCGATGCCGCTCCCAACATTCGGAAGCCAACCACGAATAGTAGGTTCAGATTCATCGGCTGTTACAGGTATCTGCAATAAGGGGCTGCTGCATTGGGGTCCATACACCGGATTGACATCCGTAGGCGCTTTCGACGCTAGACCGTTCTGAGCATAAATTCAATCTCGTTCGGCGTTTGCAAGACCAACACTGCCGCGCGAACCTTTCTGCAAGTTCCTTGTTTTTTCCGGCGCAGCCAACGCGCCAGAGCAGTAGCAGGCGCCTGGAGGGTGACAGCCGCATAAGAGGCAGGCATGAGTCCCGCTTGGCAACAGTGCTGAACATCTCGAGTGGCTTGAGAAAATAGCACAGTCTGTCAATTGCGGCCTCGGACAGAGCTTCGAGGAATGCTTGGCCGTCCTCGGTCGTTTCCGCCACGTCGGCAAAGTCGATCCCGTCGGCGGTCCAAATGAAATTGGCGAAGATGTACAGCCGATCAGTCGGGTAATTATGGAAAATGAACCCAAAGATGTAGTCGCGAAACTCGTATGCGTTCACCTCACCGCAAAGGGTGTTCGCGATGTTCCAAAGCTTCTGTTCCAGCTTTTTCTTTTGTTCTTCGATCATCAATCGCGTCCATAGACTGTGCCATCGCTACATGCAGGATTGCAATGAAGAAGGAAATACGCAACCTAAGAGAGCTTATGTGCGAAACTTCTGCAAAATGTCTCACTGACGTTCGGTGCTCATTGGCAGATAGGAACTTTAGGAAATTGCAAAATTTTGGTGGCCCAGATTGAGAGACCGTGCCTTGAGTTCTTCCAGCCCGTCGTACTCCTTTGCCACAATTAGGAACAGCATCTTGGATCTGTCACGGTTTGATGCCGCTCCTTTGATAGCATTTACTACACCAAAGGAGACAAACTATGGGACTGAAACGGACGGACGAATTCCGCCAAGATGCGGTGCGGATTGCACTGACCAGTGGGCCAACCATTGCCCGGCAGCACATGTTTACATGTGTGAGAAGGGCGTAAGCAGGTTGCTGATGATCCACTGCCCGACAGGGTATTTCCAAAGGAAATGTCCCGAGAGGGTGGGTGTTGGCATGTCGACGCTGAACAAATGGATCACAGCACAGCGGGACACGGACGTGGTTTCGAAAGAAGATTTGGACCTTACCAGAGAGAATGAGCGGCTTCGGCGTGAGGTCCGGCTTCTCAAGGAGGAGAGGGAGATCTTAAAAAAGGCCACCTATTACCCGGCAGGCGATTACGCAGTAATCTGCCGAGAGGGCAGTTCTTCGCGGGCCTAAAGCAATGAGATTTAGGTTCATTGAAGAGCACCAAGGCAATTTCCCGGCCACACGCCTATGCGATGTTGTCGGTGTCAGCACACGCGGATTACGCGCCTTCCGCAGCCGCCCTGCCAGTCGCAGACAGCGGTCTGATCTGGTCACGCGGGCTCATATCAAAGAACAATCGCGTCTCAGTCTTGGCAGCTACGGCAGGCCTCGGTTGACCGAAGAACTGAAGGAGATCGGTCTGGATGTTGGGCACCGCCGTGTGGGGCGGTTGATGCGTCAGAACGGGATATCAGTGGTCAGAACCCGCAAACACAAGGTCACAACCGACAGTGACCACAAGTTCAATATCGCACCGAACCTATTGGATCGTGACTTCATCGCTGACATGCCAAACCACAAATGGGCTGGTGACATCAGTTACGTTTGGACGCGTGAAGGCTGGCTCTACCTTGCTGTCATCCTTGATCTGCATTCTAGGCGTGTCATCGGCTGGGCCGTCAGCAACCGCATGAAGCGGGACCTCGCCATCAGGGCGTTAAAGATGGCCGTAGCGTTGCGACAGCCACCCAAGGGCTGCATTCACCACACGGACCGCGGTAGCCAATATTGTTCTCACGATTACCAAAAGCTCATGCGCCAGCATGGGTTCAAGGTGTCGATGAGCGGTAAAGGCAATTGCTACGATAATGCTACCGTCGAAACATTCTTCAAAACCCCTTCTCAGGACATTCCTGCGCAATACCCTGCCAGGCAGCGATCAAAGCTGAACTGATCTGGCGGCATCCTTGGGAAACACGGCGCAAAGCTGAGATGGCCAACTTCGAATACATCAATGGCTTCTACAATCCGCGACGGCGGCACTCAGCATTGCGCTGGAAAAGCCCCCCTGTCGG
>JBGCEM010000094.1:0-27541 GCA_045106335.1 Paracoccaceae bacterium
TGTGTTTCATCAAAAATCGACTTTAGTCGCGACGCCTTTTGCAAGTGCCAACTTAACCACTTTTGCCGCTACGGCCAAATCCTGCAGCCCGACGCCAGTGCCATCAAACAAAGTGATCTGATCGTCAGAAACGCGGCCCGGGGTCGCGCCATTGATTACCGCACCAAGCTGCGTGATATCATCGGGTTTGATCAGGCCTTCTAAGATTGCATGCTGGGCCTCACCGATTGAGATCGACTGCGCGACTTCATCGGTGAACACGGTCGCTTTGCCCAGCAACGCCGCTTCGACTTCTTGTTTGCCCTTCGTGTCCGTGCCCATGCAGGCGATGTGCGTGCCGGGCGCGACGTGATCCGCCAGCAGCGACGGGGCAAAAGCGGAGGTGATAGAGATGATAACATCGGCCTGGACCAGGCCCGGCAAGTCCACTGCTTCGAACGCGACTCCGGCTTCTTGTGCGACTTTTTCAATGTTGGGCAGCATATCGGGGTGATAATTCCAGCCGATCACTTTTTCAAAGCTGCGCTGTTCCAAGGCGGCGCGCAGCTGGAACGTGGCCTGGTGCCCAGCCCCGATCATGCCCAGAACTTTTGCATCCGCGCGCGCCAGATGCTTGATCGACACAGATGACGCCGCCGCCGTGCGCAGTGCGGTCAACAAATTGCCCCCCACCATCGCGCTGGTTTTGCCCGTGTCAGGGTCGAATAAAAACACGGTTGATTGGTGATTGATCTCGCCGCGCTTTTCCAAGTTATGCGGCCAATACCCCCCAGCCTTGACACCCAAGGTCGCACCCGCGCGATCAAACCCGCCCTTGAATCCATACAGCGCGTCTTCATGGCCAATCGCTTCGCGGATCACCGGAAAATTATAAGCATCTTCGGCGGCCATAGCGGCAAACACTTGCTCGACAGCATCAAAGGCATCGGCGCGAGTCATAAGGGCTGAAATTTCGCGTTCTGGGACGATGATCATGGGGGGCTCCGTTCTGAAAGCGGCGCCTATCTGGTTGCAGACAGGCGCCCAAGGGGTCGTGATTTAGTACGCTTTGCCGCGCGCCGAAACTGGCCACAGCGTTTCCACCGTGTCGCCGCGCACGCCGACATACCAATCATGGACATTTGCTGTGGGATCACAATGGCCCGGCACCAGCTTCAATTTGTCGTTTACTTTCAACACCCCATCTGTGTCCATGACCACACCATGCTCGTCCGAGCATTTGACATATTCCACATCTGTGCGCCCGAAAATCACCGGCAGGCCGCTGTCGATGGATTGCGCCTTAAGGCCTGCATCCACGATGGCTTTGTCGGCTTTCGCGTGGCTCATGACCGAAGTCAGAATAAAGAACGCATTTTCCCATTCGCCCTGATCAATACGCTTGCCGTCCTTGTCCAGGATCCGCCCGTAGTCAGCATCCATGAACGCGTAGGATCCACATTGCAGTTCGTTGAACACACCCGAATTGCTTTCGAAATAGTACGACCCTGTGCCGCCGCCGCCGACGATATCACATTCGATCCCATCTGCGCGCAGCGTATCCACCGCATCGCGCACCATACCAATCGCAACGTCGATCTTGGCCTTGCGATCTTCATAGCTGTCCATGTGCTGCATCGCGCCCTGATAGGCTTGCAGACCGGCGAATTTTAAACCCTCAGCCGCATCAATGGCCTTGGCGATTTCGACAACCGCTGGGGTCGTCGTCACACCGCAGCGCCCCGCGCCACAGTCGATTTCCACCAGACATTCGATCTGTGTGCCGTGTTTTTGTGCCGCTGCCGACAGATCCGCAACGTTTTCAACATCATCCACACAGCAAATCGTGCGTGCGCCCAGCTTGGGCATCCGCGCCAAACGGTCGATCTTTTCGGGTTGGCGCACTTGGTTCGACACCAGCACATCTTTGATGCCACCACGCGCGAACACTTCGGCCTCGGACACCTTTTGGCAACACACACCGCAGGCCCCGCCCAGTTCGACCTGCAGCTTAGCGACGTCGACGGATTTGTGCATCTTGCCATGCACGCGGTGGCGCATGCCGTGGGCCTTGGCGTAATCACCCATCTTTTTGATATTGCGTTCCAGCGCATCCAGATCCAACACCAAGCTGGGCGTGGCGATATCGGCAGCGTTCATGCCAGGCAAAGCGGGCACGTCAAAACCGACTTCAAGCCCTTCGAATTTTGTTTGAGCGTTCATCTGCAAATCTCCTATCCTAAGGTCCAAGGAAGGCGGTCAAGATCGACATTGCCGCCCGTGATGATGATGCCGACGCGCTTGCCTGCGAACCGGTCTTTGTGTTTCAGGATCGTGGCCAACGGCACCGCAGAGCTTGGCTCCATCACGATCCGCAGGTGCTTCCAGGTCAATTTCATCGCGTCGATGATTTCTTGCTCAGAGGCGGTCAAAATATCGGTGACATGGTTGGACACAAAATGCCAGGTCATGTCTTTCAGCGGCACAAGCAGCCCATCGGCGATGGTTTTTGGCGCGTCATCGGCAATGATATGCCCCGCTTTGAAACTGCGATAGGCGTCGTCAGCTTGTTCGGGTTCCGCCGCGATGATCTGCGTTTCTGGGGCCAGATGCGACAAGGTCAGACAGGTGCCCGAAATCATACCGCCGCCGCCGATTGGGGCCATTGTGATGTCCAACCCATCGGTTTGCTCAATGAATTCCTTGGCACAGGTGCCCTGCCCTGCAATCACGCGCGGGTCATTGTAGGGGTGCACAAAATCGCCCCCCGTGGCGGCTTGCACACGGGCGAAGGTTTCTTCGCGAGAACTGGTCGAGGGCTCGCATTCGGTGATCTGCCCACCATAGCGGCGCACGGTATCCTTCTTGGCCTGAGGCGCTGTGTGCGGCATCACCACATTACATGGAATCCCACGCAGGCTGGCCGCATAGCTGAGGCAAGACGCGTGATTGCCCGAGGAATGTGTCGCAACGCCCAGCTTGGCCTGTGCCTCATCCAACCCGAACACGGCATTGCTGGCGCCCCGCACCTTAAAAGCCCCCGGTTCCTGGAAGTTCTCGCATTTAAAGAACAATTGCGCGCCTGTCAGTGCATTCAGGTAATCAGAGGTGCGCACCGGCGTGCGATTGATATGTGGGCGGATCCGATCATGCGCCGCCAGCATATCGTCATAGCTTGGCGCATTCAGCGGAGCATCGTTGGTGATTGCATCCTTCATTATGCTGCATCCTTCTGAACGGTCGAAGGCGCCGCACGATACACATCTTGCGCAGCGGCAACACCGGACCCAAGTCGGATATCCATGCCCAAATCCACCATACACATCTCGGCCGTCGCAATCCCGCTGAGTGTCATGACATCCGTCAAACTGCCCAAATGGCCGATGCGGAAGACTTTGCCTGCGACGTCACCCAAACCCACACCAAAGGCCACGCCGTAGGTTTCGGCAGCGTGCGTGACGATATCCGTCGCATTGAAGCCCTCTGGGGTGCGGATCGCGCTGACCGTGTCGGAATAAACGTCTGGCGTTGCGGCACATAGGCTAAGGCCCCAGGCATCCACAGCGGCACGCACCCCGTTTGCAATACGGGTATGGCGATCAAAAACAGTGTCCAACCCTTCGCGCAGCAACATATCGCAAGCCTGGTTTAACCCGTTCAACAAGCCCACCGCCGGAGTGTAGGGATACGCATTATTAGCATAACCTGCGATCATATCATGCACATCAAAGAACGTGCGCGGCAGTTTTGCCGTCTTGGTGGCGTCCATCGCTTTGGCGCTAAACCCGACAATCGCCAGTCCCGCGGGCAACATGAACCCTTTCTGGGACCCTGTCACCGCGACATCGACACCCCAGTCATCAAACCGAAAATCCATGGACCCAATTGAGGACACACCATCCACAAACAATAAAGCCGGATGGCCCGCCGCATCCAACGCACGGCGCACCGCAGCGATGTCGGATTTTACACCTGTGGCGGTTTCGTTATGCGTGGCCAGTACGGCTTTGATTTGATGGTTGGTATCAGCCGCCAAAATGGCTTCATAGCGATCCGCAGGCAGGCCCTGTCCCCAAGGCGTTTCAACAATCTCAACGTCCAAACCGTGACGCTGACACATATCAATCCAGCGATGCGAAAACATCCCATTGCGCGCCGCCAAAACCTTGTCCCCGGCAGACAGGCAATTGGTCAAAGCCGTTTCCCAGCCCCCTGTACCTGTGGCCGGAAAGATCAATATCTCAGCCGTCGTGCTTTTCATTACCTGGCGCACACCATCGCGTGCCGGATGCAGAATTTGACCAAACAAAGGGGACCGGTGATCAATCGTCGGCATATCACATGCTTTGCGCAGTGCTTCGGGGATATTTGTGGGGCCCGGAATGAATACTGGATTTTGAAAGCTCATGCCCATCTCCTTGTTGATTTGTCTGTGCATAAAGCTGTACGTGGCGCGGGTAAATTTTTTTGAAATCATTTTTCAAAAACGATCGAGGCCAGATAATTTATTATTGTCAGTGGTTTATATTTTTCATATTGTGAAATAGATTTTCACAATACTCAGGGTAGTGCGATGGATTCGACCGAAAACCCAGAAAAAGGGCTGCGGCGTGCCCGCGGGCGTCCCAGGGGTTGGGACGACAATACTGCGCAAAACACGATAAAGTCTTTGGACCGGGCGATGCAGGTGTTCGAATATCTCAGTCAAGCGGCCCAAGGTAAAACGCTGACAGCGCTGGCCTATGATTTAGGGCAATCCCCAGCGACTGTGTATCGCATTCTAACAACCCTTGAGGGGCGCGGACTGGTTGAATTTGAAGCTGGCGAACAAGTTTGGCACATCGGGCCGAAAGCGTTTGTCATCGGCTCGCGGTTTTTGCGGCGCACCAGTTTGGTCGACCGTGCCCGCCCGGTGATGCGTAAGCTTATGGAGCAAACGGGCGAGACGGCAAATTTAGGGGTCGAACAAGATGGCTCGGTTCTATTTTTGAGCCAGGTTGAAACGAATTCAACCATTCGCGCCTTTTTTCCGCCAGGGACTTTATCGCCCATGCATGCCTCGGGGATCGGCAAAGCGCTTTTGGCGGAAATGGAGCCTGACCGTTTGGCCCGCACACTTATGGGGCGCACGCTCGCGCAGTTCACTGACTTCACGATCACAGATCTTGAAACCCTTCAACAGGATCTTGACGCAATCCGCGCACGTGGATTTTCTATTGATGGCGAAGAAAAGAACCTTGGCATGCGCTGTATCGCGGCACCCGTCTTCGATGTAAATGCTGAAGCGGTGGCCGGTATTTCGGTATCTGGCCCCACCTCACGCGTCGGTATCCAAGACATAGACCGGCTGAGCGAAGCTGTGATTGACGCGGCCGCGACACTCACTTTGTCTATTGGCGGCACACGTCAGCAAGGCCCGTAAGCAAAGCCCGTGAAATTTTACACGTCATCATATCCTCAATAAGATCGAAGCTAAGAACGGCTCGGTTCGTGACTTCGCCCTGTTCAGACCTTAAAACGCGGGCGGTTTTCAGCAAAAGCTGAAATCTTGCACCATGGCCCACATCAAAAACCTAAAACAAAGCCGACCTGGCCAATCACTTGGCCGAAGGCAGCTTGTCGTTACGACATCGGCAAATCGCCCCAAAAGGCGACTATCCTAACCTTGGCGAAAGAATTCTGGTCGCGCAAAAAACCAAATGCCAGAAAATCAGGCAAAATGATCGTTCTGGCGTCATTCATGAAAGAACGCGCGCGTGATTGCAGGACGTAAGTCGTTGCCTGTTGACCGCGCTGAGCTCAGCCGGAACGACACCAATCATGAACCAAAACTTGCGTATTCTCATTGTCGAACCCGATCCTGATCGCGTCCGTGCCATAATTGACGCTTTAAGCGATGCAGGTTGGTCGCAGATCAGAGCTTTGGGGCAGATGTCTGCACTGGATCGGACCGTACAGGACTTTGCCCCCGATATCGTGCTGATCGATCTGGCCAATCCGGACCGCGACACGCTTGAGCATATCTCATACGCGACAGAAGCCTCCAAGCGCGCTGTGGCCTTATTTGTGGATCAGACAGACGACGCACTGACCCAAGCCGCGCTAAGTGCGGGTGTCAGCGCATATGTTGTCGATGGCCTGAACATGGAACGGATCAAGTCGGTTCTGGAAACTGCGATTGCCCGATTTAAACTGATGCGCCAGATGCAATCCGAGCTTGATGCCGCCAAACAGGCGCTAGAGGACCGAAAGCAAATTGATCGCGCTAAGGGCATATTGATGCGCCAGCGTGGGTTGACCGAAAATGACGCCTATACCCTTTTGCGTAAAACCGCGATGAGCCAAAACCGTAAGGTGATTGACGTGGCCGATGCGCTTGTCACGGCGGCGGATTTACTGTCATGACCTGCACCGTATTGGATTGTGGCTATGTTCCCTTGGTTGATTGCGCACCTTTGGTGATCGCCAAAGAGCTGGGGTTTGCCGCAGAGGAAGGATTGGATTTAAACCTTGTGTCGCAACCATCATGGTCCGCGTTGCGTGACATGTTGGCGCTTGGCCATTTGGACGTCGCACATATGTTGTCGCCCATGCCTGTGGCCATGTCTATCGGGCTGGGCAACATGCCCGCGCGCGTCGATGCATTAATGGTTTTGTCGTTGAATGGTACGGTGTTCGGGGTTTCAAATGACCTGGCAGATCGCATGGGGCCTGTGCCCTTTGGGGACGCGCATGGGCTTTTGGCTGAACTCACAAACCAAATGGAAAGACCGATCCGAATTGGGGTACCGTTTCACCACTCTATGCACCGATTGCTATTGTCTTATTGGACGGCCACTGCACCTGATTTGAAGATCGAACAGATTACCGTGCCGCCTCCACGTATGGCAGAAGCGGTTGCAAACAAATCAGTTGATGCGTTTTGGGTTGGCGAGCCATGGGGCAGCGTTGCAGTGCAGCAAGGTGTGGCCCGCCTGATGATGACCAATCGCGATGTCTGGCAATGCGCCCCTGAAAAAGTGTTGGCGGCGCGGCGTAATTGGATCATCCAAAATGACCAGTCTGTGGCCAGTCTTATGCGGGCCGTCTTCAGGGCCTCTGCTTGGCTTGATGTGAAAAAGAACACCACGCTTGCTGTCGACATTCTGGCCCGCAGCGAACATCTGAGCATGTCGCCCGAATACATCGATCCCGCGCTGTCCGGCGATATCGTGGATCCGCGACATTCATCGTCACAATCAGCCCAACGATTTTTGCAATTCCACGACCATGCCGCCAGCTTCCCTTGGCGCAGCCAGGCCGCTTGGATCGCAGCCCAACTTGGGGCGGACAGCGCGGGCATTGAAAAAGCGAAAGGGTGTTTTCGCACCGACCTGTATCGCAAAAACCTTGCAGACATCTGTGCGGACCTGCCCGCCGCATCCGAAAAACACGAGGGCGCACTGCATTCCGAAACCGCCGTTGCATCCACACGTGGCCAAATGATTCTTGCAGCGGATGCCTTTTTTGACGGCAGAACCTTTGATTTCCCTAAGCCCGACCGCTGAATCTTTGGGCATATTCTGCATTGCAGCATAAATTCATATGCTGAAGCCAAAAACTTCTGTCCGCCGCCTGTGCCGCGCGCCATGATGTCTGTGACGGGTAACGCAGCCCAGTTAAACGTGTCGACCACTGTTGGTCGCGCACATCCCAAGAGCAAAGCCGCTCGTACTGAACACGGATCTCCTCCCCCGTGATCACTACGCGCGGCTTTTTTGTTTTTGCCTGTTGCGACATCAAAAGGAATTGAACATGAGACCCACCCTCGCACTATTGTTGGCCACCTCTAGCTTGCTGGCCACGTCAGCGGCGGCACAATCGTTGGACCTTGAAAAAGAAGACTTGACGCTTGGCTTTATCAAGCTGACGGATATGGCTCCGCTCGCCGTAGCATATGAGCTGGGATATTTTGAAGACGAAGGTTTGTTTGTGACCTTAGAGGCGCAGGCGAACTGGAAGGTGCTTCTGGACGGTGTGATTTCTGGCGATTTGGACGGCGCGCATATGTTGGCGGGTCAACCGCTTGCCGCGACAATCGGGTACGGCACACAGGCCCATATTATCACACCGTTTTCCATGGACCTTAACGGGAACGCGATCACCGTTTCCAATGAGATTTGGGAGGATATGAAACCCAACGTTCCTTTGATGGCTGATGGTCGCCCGCAGCACCCGATCAGTGCCTCCGCGTTGGTGCCCGTGGTTGAAGACTACAAAGACCGCGGCGAGCCGTTCAACATGGGTATGGTGTTCCCTGTGTCCACCCACAACTATGAAATACGTTATTGGCTTGCTGCCGGTGGGTTGCAGCCTGGGTACTATAGCGAACAGGACATTTCCGGCCAGATCGGCGCAGATGTTCTGTTGTCCGTGACCCCGCCACCGCAGATGCCTGCCACGATGGAAGCCGGTACGATCTTTGGCTATGCCGTGGGTGAGCCATGGAACCAACAGGCCGTGTTCAAAGGCATCGGCGTACCGGTCATCACAGACTATGACATGTGGAAGAACAACCCTGAAAAGGTATTCGGGATAACCGCAGCCTTTGCCGAAGACTACCCTAATACGACGCTGGCCCTGACCAAGGCTTTGATCCGCGCCGCGATCTGGTTGGATGAAAACGAAAACGCCAACCGCGAAGAAGCCGTCGCGATGCTATCACGCCCTGAATATGTCGGCGCGGATGCGGAAGTGATTGCCAATTCGATGACTGGCTTCTTTGAGTTTGAAAAAGGTGATGTGCGCCCTGCGCCGGACTTCAACGTGTTCTTCCGCTACAATGCCACATACCCGTTTTATTCCGATGCCATTTGGTATCTGACGCAGATGCGCCGTTGGGGGCAGATTGCAGAAACCAAACCGGATGAATGGTATTTTGAGACCGCCGCCGATGTGTATCGCCCTGACATCTATCTGGCAGCCGCGCGCCTCTTAATTGACGACGGCATGGCCAACGAAGCTGATTTCCCATGGGACAGCGACGGGTTCAAAGCAGCCACACCCGCGGCCGATATCATCGACGCCATTGCCTATGACGGCCGCACGCCGAACGCCTATATCGACAGCCTGCCGATTGGTTTGAAATCTGGCCAAACTTTGCTTGACGGTGAAATCCAGAACTAAACCAATCCGCCCGTCCCACGATGTTTTGGGGGCGGGCGCTTCTTTTTCCATCACTAGCAGTTGGACAGCTCACATGACCGCGATTGACACAAATTCACAAGATATCGAAGCCCGCCGCGCGCGTCGCTTTGCCCGCATCACTAAGGCCGACGCGTGGTTTCGTGTGTTTGGCCTTGCTTGGCTGACCCCGATCTTGCGGGCCATCGCGGGTGATAATCCGCGTGCGCAAGCGGGCGAGGTTTGGCGCCAGCTTGGCGTGCCATTAATGGCGATTGCGATATTTGTGGCGCTTTGGGCGTCGCTTGCACCCAAGGTGCAAACGTCCCTTGGTGCTGTGCCCGGCCCGGTGCAGGTTTGGGAACAAGTGGGCCAGCTACGCCAAGATGCAGTGCGCGAGGGCGAACGCGAAGCTGCATTCTATGAACGCCAAGACGCGCGCAATGCGAAACATATCGCCAATGGTGATACAGAAAAGGTGCGCGACCGTATTTATACCGGCAAGCCAACCTATTACGACCAGATCTGGACTTCGATCAAAACCGTGTTCTTCGGTTTCTTGATTGCATCAATCGTGGCCATTCCATTGGGCATCGCGGCGGGATTGTCGGTCACGGCAAACGCCGCGTTGAACCCGCTCATCCAGATTTTCAAACCTGTATCCCCTCTGGCATGGCTGCCAATTGTAACGATGATCGTTTCGGCGGTTTACACAACCAATGACGGGCTGTTTTCCAAGTCGTTCCTAGTGTCAGCCATCACTGTGACCCTGTGTTCGCTCTGGCCCACGTTGATCAACACAGCACTTGGCGTGTCATCCATCGACAAAGACCTTGTGTCTGTCAGCCGCGTACTGAAAATGAACACCTACACCAAGATCACCAAATTGGTGCTGCCATCCGCATTGCCGCTGATCTTCACCGGTTTGCGCTTATCATTGGGCGTTGGATGGATGGTGCTGATCGCGGCAGAAATGCTTGCGCAGAACCCCGGTCTTGGAAAGTTCGTTTGGGATGAATTCCAAAACGGCAGTTCACAATCGCTGGCCCGGATCATGGTCGCCGTTTTTACCATCGGGATCATCGGCTTTCTATTGGATCGGGTGATGTATGCCCTGCAGTCCATGTTCACATTTTCGAATAATCGGTGATCGATATGGGTATTCTAGAATTAAAGAACGTCTCAAAAAGCTATGGCGAAACGCCCGTTTTAAAGGACATCAATCTTGATGTGGCAGAAGGCGAATTCGTGGTCATCCTTGGGTTTTCCGGCACTGGGAAAACCACGCTGATCAACATGATAGCGGGTCTGGAACACCCGACAGTCGGGTCCGTCACCTACCGCGACACACCAATTAAAGAGCCCGGGCGCGAGCGTGGTGTGATTTTTCAAAGCTATTCGCTGATGCCGTGGCTGACAGTGAACGGCAATGTCGGGCTGGCCGTGGACACGATGTTTCCAGATCTGTCCAAAGCCGAACGCGCCGCCAAAGTGGACCACTACGTCGGCATGGTGGGCCTGTCCCATGCAGCCACGCGCCGCCCTGCGGAACTGTCCGGCGGGATGCGCCAACGGGTGAACGTGGCCCGCGCGCTTGCGATGGACCCAGAAATGCTGCTGTTGGACGAACCCTTATCCGCGCTTGATGCCTTGACCCGCGCCAACCTTGCCGACGAGATCGAGGCGATTTGGGACAAGGACAAAAAGACATGCGTCTTGATCACCAATGATGTCGATGAGGCGATTATTCTAGCGGACCGTATAATTGCACTCAACCCCGATGGCACATTGGGCGATGAATTCAAGGTCGATATTCCCCGCCCCCGCGACCGGATCGCAATGAACAATGATGCCGCATTTAAAACGTTGCGCGGGGACGTGACGACCTATCTGATGGACGTTGGTATCGCGTCGAAGGTCGAGGACTCTCGGACCTTGCCAAACGTCACACCCATTCACGGCGTTCCTTCTGCAGTGGCCAAGGCGCAAGACGGCGGGATCGAGGAGCGGTTCCTCAATTTCTCACAACTCGACAAAGTTTACCCAACACCGAAAGGGCCGCTTACCGTCGTTGAAAACTTCGACCTGAAGATCAACAAGGGCGAATTCATTTCCCTGATCGGCCATTCTGGCTGTGGTAAATCCACCGTCCTGACGATGGCCGCCGGTCTAAACCCGATTTCCAAAGGCGCGATCAAGCTGGATGGTTGGAACGTCGAAGGCGCAGACCCTGAGCGCGCTGTTGTGTTTCAATCCCCCAACTTGTTCCCATGGCTGACCGCTAAGGAAAACGTCGCGATTGGCGTGGACAAAGTCTATCCCCGCGCATCGCAGGCAGAGCGTCAAGACGTTGTTGAATACTACCTGGAACGGGTCGGTCTTGCAGACAGTATGGATAAGGGTGCGGCATCTTTGTCTAACGGGATGAAACAACGCGTCGGCATCGCCCGTGCCTTTGCATTGTCGCCCAAGTTGCTGCTTTTGGATGAGCCCTTTGGCATGCTCGACAGTTTGACGCGGTGGGAATTGCAAGAAGTCTTGATGGAGGTTTGGTCGCGCACCAAGGTGACCGCGATCTGTGTGACACATGACGTAGACGAGGCTATTTTGTTGGCAGACCGCGTGGTCATGATGACCAACGGACCGCAGGCGACCATTGGCAAAATCACGGATGTGAACCTGCCCCGCCCCCGCACGCGCAAGGCGCTATTAGAACACCCAGATTACTACAACTATCGCCAAGAGGTGCTTGATTTCCTTGAGGACTACGAACATGGCGCGAAGCCAAAATCGCCCACCTCCAAATCGAAACCCAAAGCCATTGCAGCGGAGTGAATGAGATGACCCAGAAGCTGATTGTCATCGGTGCCGGCATGGCAACAGGGCGCATGTTGGAGGACCTGTTTGACGCGGAAGCCGCCTATGATGTGACCCTGTTCAATGCTGAACCACGCGGCAACTATAACCGTATTATGCTGTCGCCAGTGCTATCGGGCGACAAGACCTACGCCGAAATCGTCACCCATGACGCAGATTGGTATGACGCGCATGGCGTGACCTGCCGCTTTGGGGAACGCATTGTCGACATCAACCGCGCGGCCAAGACCGTGACAGCCGAAAATGGCGATGTGTTGTCTTATGACAAACTTGTCTTTGGCACTGGGTCCAACCCCTTCATGATCCCTCTGCCCGGCCATACCCTGGAAGGCGTGATTGCCTACCGCGATTTGGAAGACACCCAGCGCATGATGGACCTTGGGCCTGCGCATAAATGCGTGGTGATTGGTGGGGGGCTTTTGGGTCTAGAGGCAGCGGCAGGCATGGCGGCGCGTGGCGTCGATGTGACGGTGGTGCATATCATGGGTCATCTGATGGAACGCCAATTGGACGAAGCGGCGGGCTATCTGCTGCGCAAGGCGTTGGTGGATAAAGGTATAACCGTTAAATGCTCGGCCAATTCCAAAGAGATCCTCGGTCAGAATGGCAAAGTCACTGCGCTTCTGTTGGATGACGGAACCGAATTGCCCTGCGATCTTTTGGTGATGGCTGTGGGGATTCGGCCCAATGTAAAACTGGCGGCAGACTCAGGTTTGATCGTGGGTAGGGGTATTCACGTCGATGACCAAATGCTGACCTCTGACGCCGATGTATTGGCCGTAGGGGAATGCGTAGAACATGACGGCGCAATCTTTGGACTTGTCGCCCCGCTATACGATCAGGCTAAAGTTGCGGCACAGACATTGATGGGCATACAGGCACAGTTCGTTCAAAAGGAACTGTCGACCAAGCTAAAGGTCACGGGCTGTGATCTGTTCAGTGCGGGTGATTTTGCCGACGGTGAAGGGCGCGAGGATATCGTGCTTCGTGATCCCGCACGCGGCGTTTATCGGCGCCTTGTCATCGAAAACAATATGATCATTGGGGCCGTCATGTATGGCGACACCACTGACAGTAATTGGTTCTTTGGCCTGATCCGGGACAAGACCGACATCACAGACATGCGCGATGCGTTGATCTTTGGCCCCGCCTACCAAGGGGGTGCCCCCCTAGACCCTTTAGCGGCTGTTGCAGCCTTACCGCGTGATGCGGAGATCTGTGGCTGCAACGGAATCTGCAAAGGACAAATCGAAGATGCGATCGCGGGCGGCGCCACTGATCTGGGCGCTGTGCGATCAACCACCAAAGCCAGCGGGTCCTGTGGAACCTGCACGGGTCTTGTAGAACAGGTGCTGGCAGTGACGCTGGGCGATGACTTTGTCATCCCCGCTGCCGCATCGATCTGTGGCTGCACCGACATGACCCACGAAGACGTGCGGCGCATGATTAAAAGCCAAAAGCTGACCTCGATGGCGGCGGTTTGGCAGGAATGCGGGTGGAAGACCACTTGCGGCTGTCACATCTGCCGCCCTGCGCTGAACTTTTACCTGCTTGCCGATTGGCCGCTGGATTATCAGGACGATCCGCAGTCGCGTTTCATCAACGAACGCAAACACGCCAACATCCAAAAGGATGGCACCTTTTCGGTCGTACCCCGCATGTGGGGCGGTATCACGACGCCGGACGAGCTTCGCGCGATTGCCGATGCTGCCGACAAATACATGGTGCCGACGGTGAAGGTCACGGGCGGGCAACGCATCGACCTACTTGGTGTGAAGGGCGAAGACCTGCCTGACATTTGGGCCGATCTGAACGCGGCAGGCATGGTCTCAGGTCATGCCTATTCAAAGGGGCTGCGTACGGTGAAAACTTGCGTGGGTACAGATCATTGCCGGTTTGGTACGCAGGACAGCACCGGTTTGGGCATTAAATTGGAAAAAGAGCTGTGGGGATCTTGGACGCCGCATAAGCTTAAACTCGGTGTGTCCGGTTGCCCGCGAAATTGCGCGGAAGCGACCTGCAAAGACATCGGTGTGATCTGCGTCGACAGTGGCTATCAGATCAGCATCGGCGGGGCGGCTGGCATGGATGTGCGCGAAACAGAGTTACTGTTGCAAGTCCCGACCGAGCAAGAGGCCATGAATACAATCAAAGCGGTCACGCAGCTTTACCGCGAAAACGCCAAATACCTCGACCGGATTTACAAATGGATGAACAAGGTTGGTCTGGACTGGATCAAGGAACGGGTCGAGCTTGATACCCCCGCGTTGGTTGACCGGTTTGAACTGAGTCAATCCATATACCGCAAAGATCCGTGGGCCGACCATGTTCGAACAAAGGCGGACCGCTATCGCCCGATTGCAAACCTCTCATTGGAGGCGGCAGAATGAGTGACTGGATCGACATTGCCCCGTTAAGTGACGTCCCTCAAAGGGGCGCCCGCTTGATCAAAACTGCGCTGGGATGTGTGGCCGTGTTTCGCACGGGCGACGACAAGGTGTTCGCGCTCGACAATGCCTGCCCGCATAAGGCGGGTCCTTTGGCAGAAGGGATCGTGCATGGCACATCGGTGACCTGCCCGCTGCACAATTGGGTGATCTCGCTAGAAACGGGCAAAGCGCAGGGCGATGACGAAGGCCGCGTTGCGACCTATCCAGCCAAGGTCGAAGGCGGGCGCATTTTGTTGGACCGTGCGTTTCTTTTGGCACGGGTGGCAGCATGAACCTGACCTGCACCACATGCCCTTATTGCGGCGTCGGCTGCGGGGTGCTGGCTGGGGGCGATGGCACCATCAAGGGTGATCCTGACCATCCGGCGAATTTTGGACGGCTTTGTTCCAAGGGCGCGGCGTTGGGCGAAACGATTGATCTTGATGGGCGGCTTTTGCAGCCCAAAGTCAATGGCGCAGTATCCAATTGGGACACCGCACTTGATCTGGTGGCCAAGAATTTCAGCGCGGCAATCGCCGAACACGGACCCGACAGCGTGGCCTTTTATGCATCGGGCCAATTGCTGACCGAAGACTATTACGTCGCCAACAAGCTGATGAAAGGGTTCATAGGCTCAGCCAATATCGACACGAATTCGCGCCTGTGCATGGCGTCTTCTGTCGCGGGACACAAACGGGCGTTTGGCACGGATACGGTGCCGGGGACCTACGAAGATCTTGAAGAGGCCGATTTGATTGTGCTTGTCGGATCCAACCTTGCGTGGTGTCACCCTGTGCTGTTTCAGCGCATCGCCGCGGCAAAACAAGCACGCCCCAATATGCGTGTGCTCAACATTGACCCACGACGGACAGCCACCACGGATTTGGCAGATATGCATCTGCAAATTGCGCCTGATGGCGACGTCGCGCTGTTCAATGGGCTGCTCGCTTATCTTGCGGATAACAGCAAGCTCGATAAGGTTTTCACAGCGAACCATGTCAACGGTGTCAGCAATGCGATTGACCAAGCGCGCGACACGGACCCAATGGGGTCGGGACTAGGCAAACAAGATCTTGCTGCGTTCTTTGCCCTTTGGGCGCGTACGGAAAAGATTGTGACAGTCTACTCGCAGGGCGTCAATCAATCGGCTTGCGGCACGGATAAGGTTAACGCAATCCTGAATTGCCACCTTGCGACAGGGCGCATTGGTAAGGCGGGCATGGGCCCGTTTTCGGTGACAGGGCAACCCAACGCCATGGGCGGGCGCGAGGTCGGCGGTTTGGCCAATATGCTGGCCAACCACCTTGAACTTGAGAACGCAGACCACCGCGAATTGGTGCGTGCTTTCTGGGACAGCCCGACGATCTGCACCACCGCAGGACTTAAGGCCGTTGATCTATTTCAGGCCTGCAGGGACGGCACGATTAAGGCCCTTTGGGTTATGTCGACCAACCCTGCTGTGTCATTGCCCGATGCGGACAGTGTGGCGGCGGCCATTGCGAATGTGCCGTTCGTTGTAACCTCGGACATTATGGAACAGACAGACACCAATGATCTGGCGCATGTGCTTTTGCCCGCAACTGGTTGGGGTGAAAAGAACGGAACTGTGACGAATTCCGAACGTCGCATTTCGCGTCAGCGTGCGTTCCTTACAGCGCCGGGTGGCGCGCGTCCGGATTGGCAAATCATCAGCGATGTTGCGACGCGCATGGGGTTTGGTGCGGCGTTTGACTATCAAAGCCCCGACGAGATTTTTGCCGAATACGTCCGCCTTGATGCCGCCGCATCCGTCGTGCCTCGCGATCTGGACCTCAGCCTGTTCACGGATGTCGATTACGCGAAAATGAGTCCAACGCAATGGCCGCGCAACGGGCATCGCTTTTTTAGCGATGGAAAATTCTATCACCCGGATGGCAAGGCGCGCATGATCGCGGTGCACGCACGGCCACGGCACAAACCCCGCTTTACGCTCAATACAGGCCGCAATCGCGACCAGTGGCATACGATGATGCGCACAGGAAAATCCGCGCGGCTTGGATCACATCTTGCCGAACCTTTTGTTGAGATAAATCCGACGGATGCCACAGCACTTGGTGCCGCGCATGGTGCGTTGATCGAAGTGGAAAACACCCATGGTCGCGCCCTGCTGCGTGCCCTGATCACGCCCAAAATAGCGCAAGGTCAGCTTTTTGCGCCGATGCACTGGACGCGTCAACGCACTACGCGCGGCACCATAAACAGCGTAACTGTCCCGCTGACGGATCCCATTTCTGGACAACCAGCGCTAAAGGGGGCAGCGGTTGATGCCCGCGTTTATGACGCAAAATGGTTCGGGTTTTTGGCCTGCTTGAA
This sequence comes from Paracoccaceae bacterium, assembly GCA_045106335.1. Taxonomy (GTDB): domain Bacteria; phylum Pseudomonadota; class Alphaproteobacteria; order Rhodobacterales; family Rhodobacteraceae; genus Aliishimia. The sequence continues at coordinate 16,800 of JBGCEM010000094.1, forward strand.
TGAGCCAACACCACAAACACCCTATGCCGCCATCGCCCGCACAGGATCAGGATGGCAAGTCGAAATGGCAAGCAATCGGACCCCCACCGATTGGGTGTCACAAGCCCGTACTTTAAGCGGGCAACCAAAGGGTGAAGTGGCAGTGCAATCGGACTGCACATCGGGCGTAACCCGCATCGCCATAACCGAAGCCGGGCAGATTACGGCGCTGTTTTTTGCGTCCCCAAATCCGGTCCTTTTGGCGCGGTCCGCGATTATACAATTGATTGGAACGAACACGCGGCCTTTGGAAGCACTGGCAGGGCGGTCGCCGGCGGATTTACCCGAAGCTGGTGTGACAGTCTGCGCCTGTTTGACTGTCGGGCGCAACACATTGATTAATGCCATCGCAAACGGCGCAACCAGCGTCGCCGCTCTGGGTGTGGCCACGTGTGCTGGCACCAACTGCGGGTCGTGCAAGCCTGAACTGGCCGCACTTTTGGCGCAGTCCCAACTTCCCTTGGCCGCCGAATGACCCTCGCGCCATATGTTCAGATTGTTGCCCGGGGACAGGGGCGTGCGCGGGCGATGACTATGGCTGAGGCGCAAGAAGCCATGACACTGATTCTAAACGGAGAGGCCGCGCCAGAGGCCGTTGGCGCCTTGTTGATGGTCATGCGCCTGCGGGGCGAAACCGCGGAAGAAATCGCAGGCTTTACCGCCGCACTGCGCGCGCATGTGGGCCTTGCATTGCCAAAAGCCGACCTTGACTTGCCGTCCTATGCAGCGGGGCGTAGCCGCGGCGCGCCGCTTTTTCTGCTTGCAGCAAGACTTGTAGGCCAAGCAGGTTTTACAGTTTCGATCCACGGTTGGAATTCGCATCAATCGGCGGCGGCTTCGCTGCGGGATGTGATCGATTTAACAGGGCCGAACGTCACCTATGCACCGCTTGAAACGCTTAGCCCTGCAGCTTTTGCCTTGTTGAATTTACGCGATACATTTGGCTTGCGATCATGTTTCAACACAGTTCTACGTATGTGGAACCCATCAGGCGCGCGCGCGACAGTTCAAGGTGTGTTCCACCCATCTTACCGCAGTCTACAAGCCCAAGCGGCTGAGTTGCTCGGTCAATCGGATCTTAGCATTATCAAAGGCGGCGGCGGGGAATTTGAACGGCACCCGTCCAAGGACGCTTTGGTGTTTGGGCTCCGCGATGGCGTTCATATCAAAGAGACCGTGCCCGCTTTGATGCAAGAGACGCGCAAGTTGCACGATGCGACCAAACCGATCAATCTGTCCGACCTCTGGGATGGCAGGGCCTCTGATCCTTTTGCGATTGCGACAATCACGGGAACTGCTGCTCTCGCGCTTTGGACGTTGAAAGCAGCAGAAACCCCTGCGTCTGCTCACCACATGGCATGCTCTCTTTGGGAACAGCGCCACCAGATAGAAAGTCATTACGCATGAAAACCTTTCCAATGTTTTTACAAATGGCAGGCCGCCGCGTTGTCATCGTAGGCGGCGGAGAACAAGCCGCGCAAAAGGCACGGTTGATCCTTAAGACCGAAGCATTGGTCGAAATCTGGGCGCCTAGTCTTGACCCCGAATTAGAGGGTCTCAACGCGGCAGGACGGATTACACATCAGGCGGGCATGATCACACCGGCGATGTTTTTGGATACGGCGTTGGTCTTTATCGCGACAGGCTGTCCAGGGATCGACATGGCGCTTCATGCCTTGGCCAAGGACGGTGGGGCGACAGTTAATGTTGTGGATCAGCCAGAATTGTGTGATGCAATCACGCCGTCGATTGTGGACCGTGACCCCGTTGTTGTTGCGATCGGCACCGAGGGGACAGCGCCTGTTTTGGCTCGGCAGATCAAAACGAAACTGGAAGAAACCCTTGAGCCGCGCTTGGGCGATTTGGCGGCCCTTGCTGGGCGTTTGCGCGCGGCTGCTGCGGCCCGCCTTGCACCTCGTGCGCGTCGTGATCTGTGGCGTTGGGTCTTTAATGACAGTCCGCGCCAGAAATTTACCAGCGGGGCCGAACGTGAAGCCGCAAAACTGATCAAGACTGCAATTGAAACGGGCGAATACGGGGCTTCATCAGGCGGCAGCGTCAGCATTGTCGGTGCTGGGCCGGGCGCGAAGGATTTGATCACGCTGCGCGGTGTTCAACGGCTGCAAGAAGCCGATGTTATTTACTATGACCGCTTGCTTGATCCTGATATTTTGGAACTGGCGCGACGGGACGCTGAACGGGTTTATGTTGGTAAGGCCCCGGGTTGTCATCGCTGGCCGCAAGAAAAAATCACGCAAATTTTGGTGGCGGCAGCAAAACGTGGGCAGCGTGTTGTGCGTTTGAAGTGCGGTGATCCGGGGATATTTGCGCGCAGTACTGAAGAAATGGACGCGTTGCAGAAAAGCAACATCCCGTTCGACATTGTACCTGGCGTGACAGCGGCCTGTGCGGCGGCGGCTAGTGTGGGTGTCAGCCTAACTGAGCGGGACGAGATTGACACGCTGGTTCTAACAACAGGCCATCGTCGCGAAGGCTATACCGTTCCCGATCCGATCAAGGACATTCGGCCCGGCACCTGTGTGGCTTTGTATATGGCCGTGGGGGCTGCACCTAAGATCGTTGAAAGGCTTCAAGCCAATCATCCAACCGTGCCGTTTAATATTAAAGTCGTAGCAAAAGCGCAGCGCAAGGAAGAGCTTGCGCTGAACTGTGTGCTGGATGATCTGACCCAAACTTTAGAGCGTCATGATATTAGTGGTGAAGCCATGCTGTTTGTACGTTGGCCGTTTGGAGCACGGGCAACTGGGGCTTCAACCTCTAAAACTCTCGTGACGATATAAATAGGATTGAAGTGGTCCTACTTCTCTGAACAGGTTTGCTGCTCAGCTAAGAAGTCATCCGTTTGGTTTCATGCCGCCTTCAACTAGCTTTGCGCGGTTGTGAATAGGTTTGCTGCTCATTTTCTTCCTCAAAGTTCTGCGCATTTGGCATTGAGTCCCCTATCGCAACCCCGTGGAATTTTGAGAGTGCGTTGCTCAATGAAGTCGCATCTTCATTCAAAGAAATGCTTGATGCGGTTAGTTCTTCCAATGACGCCGCGTTATTTTGCGAACTGCTTTCGACAGCATTGATGGCTTGATTTATATCCGCAATGCCAACGGCTTGCTGTTCGATAGAAGAAGCAATTTCGGAAATCTGGTGTGTTGCAATCTCGACTTCTGAGACAATCCCTTCCAATGCGTCGCGCGACGCTTTGACATTTGCGATGCTACCTTCGACGACGGTTGTATTCTCACCGATGACGCGGTTGACGTCTTGAACGGCATCTTGGGAACGTTGTGCCAAAGACCGGACTTCTGAAGCAACAACGGAAAAACCCCGACCTGCCTCACCGGCTCGGGCGGCTTCGACACCAGCATTCAGAGCCAAAAGATTGATTTGGAATGCAATGTCTTCGATAACTTTCACAACCCGATTAATTTCTTCTGACGCTTTATGCATATTGTCCATGGATGCTTCAGTCGTGTCAGCAATTTCGCGGGTTTTGTTTGCGCGCCTTTGAATGTTTTGTGTGGCCTCATCCGCTGCTTTTGCGTTTTCTACGACCTGGCCAATTCGACGCGTCATATCATCGACCGCTGTAGATGTCTTTTGAACAGCCATCGCGTCTCGCTCGGCGCGGGTGGACATCGTGCTGGCCGCAGATTGCAACTCGCTAGACGTTGCAGTGACACTTTCACCACTATTCATGATCGTGTTCATAGATGACGATACGATTTCAAGCGCTGCATTGAAGTCATTCTTCATACTTAGAAATACGCCCTGACGTTCTCCGTCCAGCCGAATGGCCAAGTTACCGTTTGCAAGTTCTCCAATACCCGTCACGATGTCTGAGATATTCTGATCCATTTCCGACAAGACATCATTTACGATCTTTGCAAGATCAGCCAGACCTTGGTCTTGCGATTGAGTCGGCATACGCTGATCGAAGCTTCCCTCGGACGCGGCGCCCAAAACCTCGCGCATATTGTGTTGGAAGTCTTCGAAAGCGTGAAGCCGTTGCGTTTCGCGCTCTGCGGCCAGGGCTTTCTCTTTTTGTGCCATGGCCTCTGTTTCCAACAGCTTCTGGCGATCTTTCTCGGCTTCAGCGCGTTCTTTTTCGCGTTCTTCCGCGTCGTCCAAAGCAGCCATTGCGTCTTGGGCTTTACGCGTTCCGACGATCAATTTCTGCAGGCTTTCCGTCATGTCTTTGATTTCGGAAAGGTCATTTGATCTGCTATCGACTTCCTGATCGGCATTTCCATTCGCAACTTCGGCGATTGCGGATGTTGCATATTGAATGCGGGCAGCAATTCGCTTTGAGACAAAAATCATCGCAGCTAGGATCAAGGCAAACGAAACAATGACGGCGCTGATATCCAGGATCAACCCTCGCAGACTTTTTGCCTTCCGAGTATCCCAGTACAGTCTTAACTCTTCACCTGCAAGACGCGACAAGGAAACAAAGCCGTCCAAAGCTTGGTTTGACGTCGCGAAAAACTCATCGAACGTAAGAGGATACGTGATGGTTTCATTCTGTGATTTATCCAACATGGTTTGGTCCAACGACGCGATCACATTAAGATAATCGTTAAAATAGAACGCGCCTGCTTCGTCGATTTTTTGTCTGAAACTACTATCAATGTCTGCAACCAACAGTGCTTTTTGGATATCGCTCCACGCACTTGCAGCGCGTGAACTATCGGCTTCGATAAGCGATATCATTTCGGTTGGAATAGCCGTTCCGTTCAATGTTGCAATCGCATAATATGTTCGCGCACGACCACCAAATTCCCGAACTTCCCAAGCCAAATTTTGCAAAGCCCCTAAAGCGTACGCAGTGTTGGATGTCAGGACGTTTTCAATCGTCATAAGATTAGCGATTGATTTGAGTTCGGCAATTTCCTTCTTGAGTTCAAATGGAAGGTTTTTCGTTCGTTTTGGGTCTCGATCTGCGCTTCTAACCGACAACATTTGATCCACTTCCGCACGAATCTGGGTTACCGTTTCTAACGCTGCTGATTTCAATTCCAAAAACTGTTGTTTTGTTGGCAAATCTGCCAATGGCTGAATGCTTTCTTCAGCTTGGTTGAACAAGCTGTCGGCCTGGTCGCGCTGGGTTTGAATAAGATCTAAAAAAGCTTGGGGTGCTGGATCTTCTAAAGACAGTGAAACTTGTGTTACACTTCGCTCAAAGGATAGTGCAATCGTTGCATCTTTCCACAAAGCGCTGGAGGTCGCTAAAACTTCTAATTTACCAATCGTTTGATAATCTCTAGCGGAGTTATAAGCCGTATTTCCATATTTCCAAATCGCCAAACCGCCAATCACAATAAGCCCGATCATACAAACGCGCGAGATGTTCATTTCATAGCTCCTTCAAACACACCAAAACAGACTATCGTGTGAATCTTAAAACATCGTTCTTATATGCCCCAATTACATACAATTGCGCATAGTCTTGCCTCGATGCGTTGGGGAAAAATGCGCGTGCGACGTATGCACGCTTTGCACCACCCTAGAAATATTGGAAAATCAGTGACCCTGCTTATCTGAACAAGTCTTATTTGACTTGAACCACCTTGGGCTGCCTGAAGTGAAATATTTCAATGTGTTAAGCAATGCTTTGTGCATTGAATTTGGATCAGAAACGCTTTGATCCTGCGGTATTCTCAAATGATGTGAAAAGGTGCTGTCTGTCGTTTATGGGTGGTCGTTAGCGCGATTGAGCGTCACCTTACTGCCAAGTTGCAGTGCGAAGGACCCCTGTATGAGCCCTACTTACTACGCCCCAACGGGCGGGCATCCTGCTCAAGATCAGCTTTTAACAGACCGTGCTGTGTTCACCGACGCCTATGCGGTGATTCCGAAAGGCACGATGCGCGATATCGTGACCAGTTTTTTGCCTTTCTGGGACAAAACGCGACTTTGGGTGATTGCGCGCCCCCTCAGTGGATTTGCCGAAACTTTTTCACATTATATAATGGAGGTCTCTGCGGGAGGGGGCTCGGATACGCCGGAAACCGACACATCCGCGCAAGCGGTCTTGTTCGTGGTCGACGGCACAGCGACGCTAACCATTGCCGAGCAAACACAGGTTCTGACGCCTGGGGGCTATGCGTATTTGCCTGCAGGAACCACGTGGCAGCTGCACAACCAAGGCACGGACACGCTGCGCTTTCACTGGATTCGAAAAGCCTATCAGGCGGTTCCCGGTTTGGATCATCCCGAAGTGATCATAACAAATGAACAAGACATCGCCCCAACCGTGATGCCAGACACAGACGGGAAATGGGCCACGACGCGGTTTGTTGACCCTAGTGATTTGCGCCACGATATGCACGTGACCGTCGTGACCTTTGAGCCAGGTGCGGTCATCCCCTTTCTGGAAACGCATGTAATGGAACACGGTCTTTACGTTTTGGAAGGTAAGGCGGTGTATCGCTTAAATAAGGACTGGGTCGAAGTTGAGGCGGGCGACTACATGTGGCTGCGCGCGTTTTGCCCACAAGCCTGTTATGCAGGGGGACCAGGCAAGTTCCGGTATCTGCTCTATAAAGACGTCAATCGTCATATGCCGTTGACACCGCTTGGGCGCGTGTAACTCTATCGCTGGCGGCAGTTTTGAAATTCGAGTCAACCGGTTTATCAACCTAAGGTCGTGACCGTTGTCCACGTATCGGCCAAAATAATCGCTGCAATGTGAACAAAAGTATCGCTTTCAAAATCGCCCTTTGCTCGACAGGTTCACACCAGCTGGCTACACACGCAAGAAGCGTATGAATTGGTGTCAAAAGAATGATCCGTAAGCCCCTGACCCTTCGAACAACACTTTTTGGCTGCCTCATTTTGACCTTAGGCTGCTCGCACAGCTTAGGAGGCCTTGGCGACGGGGTGAACGCACCCGGTTTAGATATCTCACAAACAGCCGAGGACGCCTTGCAAGTCGGCCATCGCTTGTTGGCCGCGAATGAATATGAGCTAGCAATGCGCTCATTTTCGCGTGCGGCTTTGGCTTTGGGTGAAACAAACGCCGAAATTTTGCTGGGTATGGGGACTGCGAATTTGGGATTGGGCCGCCTAAATCAAGCGGAAAGCTTGCTGCGTCTTGCACTTGAGAAGGAAAATGACTGGGCTGAAGTCTACAATAATCTTGGTGTTGTTCTGATGGAAAAAGGCCAGCCGCTTGAAGCCGCGGAAATGTTTCGCAAGGCATTTGCGTTAGATGATGGTCAAAGTGACCAGGTTCGAAACAATCTTAGTTTGGCGCTATCAAATTCGCCAAACTCTGATACAATCGCCCAAAACAACAATGACTATAAACTGGTACGGCGCGGACGAAACGACTACCTGATCCGCCAAAACCAGTGACGAAGGCAGAGCAGAAAAAGGACGCACAAACATGCGCCGACACATTTTACTATCCTTATGCACGTTCAGCGCATTGGGTTTGACCGCCTGTAGTGACGGGGATCAAGCCGTAGACCGGGCGTTTCAGGACCTAAATGTCATCGACGAATCCAACTTAAATGAGGTGATGCTGACAGTCGCGGATCCCAATGAGGCGGTGACCTATTTCAATCGCGTCATCAAAGCAGATCCCGAGCGGATTGATGCACATCGCGGCTTAGGCGTGTCGCTGATCCGAGCCAAGCGCAACACAGAAGCCGCGGCGGCATGGCGTAAGGTAACGTTGATGCCCGACGCGACGCAGAACGACCGTGTGGACTATGCCGATGCGTTGGTGCGCTCAGGAAACTGGGAAAAGGCCGAGCAAACCTTGGACGCTGTGCCCCCAACCCACGAAACGTTCAAGCGCTACCGGCTTGAAGCCATGATTGCTGACAGTAAGCAAGAATGGAAGAAAGCTGACAGTTTTTATGAAACGGCGTTGGGGCTCACCACCCGCCCTGCCGGGGTCATGAACAACTGGGGGTATTCCAAGTTGACGCGCGGCGATTTTAAGAACGCCGAGCGCTTGTTTGCCGACGCAATTGCATCAGATCCGAAACTTTTCACAGCCAAGAATAATCTTGTTTTGGCACGATCCGCGCAGCGCAATTACAATATGCCCGTCATCCAAATGGATCAGACAGAACGCGCACATCTTTTGCATACCATGGCGTTGTCTGCGATAAAGCAGGGCGATGTGGAAACCGGAAAAACACTGTTACGCGAAGCGATAGACACACACCCGCAGCATTTTGAAGCCGCCGTACGCGCGTTGCGTGCATTAGAAAAGAACGCCTGACGCCAATGGTGCAGATCGGCCAATTCGAAGCGCTGCTGTACCTTCCCTTCGTACTACCACTGTGTTTTTACACGGCGTTTACAGACATGCGTGACATGAAGATCACCAACCAAACTGTATTGGTATTGGGTGGTGTTTTCGTCATACTCGGCGTGATTGCATTGCCGTTGGATGCTTATCTTTGGCGCTTGGTGCAGCTTGTTTGCGTTTTGTTGACAGGAATAGTGCTGAATGCGGCCGGTATCTTGGGGGCCGGAGACGCCAAATTCGCTGCAGCTGCAGCCCCTTATATTTCCGGTTCAGATCTGCAATTGGTAAGCATGATCTTGATGGCAACAATGCTGGCAGCTGTCGCAACGCACCGCACCGTTCGGATGACACCCTTGCGCAAACTCGCCCCACATTGGATCAGCTGGGGCAAGAAGAACGACTTTCCGATGGGTCTCGCCCTCGCAGGTGCATTAGCCATATATTTAGGACTTGGCGCTATCGTTGGCGCATAAACTTATCGCGTTCTCTTGGCCAACGACACGTGTGTTCGGCGCACAAGATTATGTTCTGTATGTTAAATTCGTTTTCGCACAGGCGCCGTACCATGAATATGCAAACCCAAATTATTCCTGTGCCGCCAGTTCCAAAATGCTTGGAAGATATGCGTCTGCCCATCGCAATGATGCGAGATATTCTTCTAAAGACAATGTTTCGCAAAAATCTTGTTCTGGTCAGTGAATTGGCCCAAGCGGTTTGCTTGCCAGTGCAAGTCACACAAGAACTGATCGACACAGGCCGCAGTCAAAAACTTGTTGAAGCGACCGGCACACGCACAGTCGGCACCGGAAGCGAAATGGGGTATCAGTTAACAGACAACGGAAAAGCGCGCACGATGGATGCTCTGGCCCAGTCAGAGTATTTTGGCGCCATGCCGGTGCCCTTGGACGTGTACCGTGCGCAAGTCGAACGCCAGTCCATTCGGAATGTACGAGTCACGCGCGACCGTTTGATCGACGCAATGGGACATCTTGTTCTACCTCATAGCCTTTTAGATCATTTGGGACCCGCCGTAAGCGCTGGGCGCTCAATCTTGATGTATGGCCCTCCCGGGAATGGAAAATCCTCGATTTCAAACGGGATACGCGACGCTTTGGGCGACAAAATCTATGTACCACGCGCGATAGAATACACCGGTCAAGTTATCACGGTGTATGATCCGATTGTGCATTCTGAAGCCGACGAAATCATTGATGATCCAAATGCTCTACGCCGAAAGGTGACCCGCTTTGACACGCGATATGTGCGATGTGCCCGCCCCACGGTCATCACAGGTGGTGAATTGACCCTAGAAATGTTGGACCTAGTCTACAATGCAACGCCCCGGACCTATCAAGCGCCGTTGCAACTTAAGGCGACGGGTGGGATCTTCATTGTTGATGACCTAGGACGCCAAGCAGAACCACCTCAAGCTTTGGTCAATCGCTGGATCGTTCCTTTAGAGGAAAACAAAGACATATTGGCTTTGCAGTCTGGCGAAAAATTCGAAGTTCCCTTTGATACGCTGCTGATATTGTCGACCAATTTTCACCCGAATGAAATTTTCGACCAAGCCGCCCTTCGCCGGATTTTCTTTAAGATCAAAGTAGATGGCCCTTCTCAGGACAATTTCTTGAAAATTTTTGCAATGGTTGCCCGCAAGAAAAACGTTCCTTTGGATGAAGCCAGTTTGGTGCATCTTTTGAAGGTAAAGTACCCGACGATTGGCAACATTTATGCCAATTATCAACCCAGCTTTTTAATAGATCAGATCAAGTCTATTTGCGACTTTGAAGGCCTTCCTTATCAGCTGCGCCCTGATTTGATCGATCGCGCCTGGGCCAATATGATTGTTCAAGACGAACAGATTAAGCGCTAACACACCGTGCCTGGAAAGCGGAGCTTAGAAAACTCCCACGACATTGACCTTTGCGCTATTGAACTGATGCGGTGGATGCCTCCACCCAACGGCATCGAATGTGCCAAAGTGGTTTCAAATGAACCAATGAGAGGGAGGCATCCATGTCAGAGATTAGCATATTGGCGATTGATTTAGCCAAGAATCGTTTTTAGGTTTGCGCGGTAAGAGGTGACGGGACTATCGTTTCCAACCGTGCTGTGTCTCGGCCGCGACTATACGAGCTGCTTGCAAAGCAGGAGGGTTGCATTGTTGCTATGGAAGCCTGCGCCACATCCCATCATTGGGGGCGCGTTGCGGTGTCTTATGGACACAACGTTCGTCTAATCCCGGCGCAATACGTCAAGCCATTCGTGACGCGTCAAAAGAATGACCATTCTGATGGTGAGCAGGACCGTGGCTGAGGTGCACGCAAACGCAATTGCTGAGACCGCGAGCCGCCCAACCATGTCTTTTGTCGCGGTGAAGAGTGCTGAGAAGCAAGGGCGTGCGTCGTCCATCGGGCTC
>JBGCEM010000095.1:0-17850 GCA_045106335.1 Paracoccaceae bacterium
GTAAGAGGCGTCAACAGACAGCACATGGCTTTTCTGGCGCGGGCCGGGATCATTGGTGCCGTCGATCTGCTGGCCGTAAAGGTCATGCAGGTAGGTGTATTTTGCCAGCACGTTCAGGCGGTCATTCTCGATCGGACGGAAAGCGTAGCCCAGCGTCACCTCGGCATAACGCCCATCAGGGATCGATGAGCCATCCGTGTCGGTATAGCTGCCGTCAAAGCTGAACAATACCAGCCGTTAAAGGGTGGCGTGTTTGCCGAATGCATGGCGCGCGCGGAGGAGCAAGACCTGGTCCACAACACCCGAATTATAAGCATGGCCTGAGAGGGCGAGAATTTACTCAGCTTCGAAAACTATCTTCCAAGACGTGAGAGCGGCCCTGTCCCTTTCGTTCGATTGAGAAACTTGAAACGGGAAGTGGCGGCAACCTATCTTGCAGACTTAGGAGCGGTCAAAATAACGGTACTCATGGTCATTGGCCCGAGCAATTGGACGCGTTTCCAGATAGGGCTTCTTTACCGCGGATCTTTTCGAGGCTGCCTTGCAAAAGCGCGAACGTAGTCCCCCCCGCAGCCGTGGAATGTGCAATCACAAACGCAACTTTCTGAACGCTGTTGTAGTCCAACCTCAAAGGCAAGATCATTTCATTGACCAGAAGCCAACTACACAGGGTGCCAAGCCCTACTGAAGCTATGACGATCAGCCAATCAGCCAATCGGCCCCGAAGACATAGCATTGCTAAAACAGGCATTACCAAAAGCGGAGCCTGCAAAAGCAAGAAGATCCTGAAGGTAAGGTAAAACTTTTCGGCGTCGTTGAACTGAACAAGCCATGTAGCCATTTCGTGGTCTGGCAAGTAAATCAGCTTAACAAAGCCGGCGATAAATAGCACACCTAAGATCAGATATGCCGCGACCCAAAGATATGGTGCTGTTAAGTTCCATTGCTCTGGCCTAACCACTGGTTGCACGGTCAAGAAGGCCCAGGGCGCAAACAGCGCTGCGACCATCGGTGCAGAAATGTAAAACCCGGTTGATCCAAAGTCAGCTCCGCCAGACGCCAATGCAACGTTCAAAGCCCCAAGGGGAAGTAGATAGGCATATTCAAAGATAAATTGTTGTAAACCAGTGATAAGCAAGGCCACAAAAGTTACCTGCATCATCGCTCGGTAAATCTGCCCAAACCTGCGCAGCCCCAACGAGTCCCAAGTGGCGCTGATAAATGGCGTCAACAGGATCACCGAGATCACCACAAAGAAATATAAGCTTCGTTCAGTTTGGTCGCCAAAGCCGTCCGTTGCGTCTCGCGTCTTACTCAGGATCGCGAAAAAACCGCCAATAATTGCGACAACGACTAACACAGCGCAGCCATGCAATGCCTCCTCATCGTGCTTTTTCAGAGCGACGCGAAGCTTGACCGACAAGACCAGAACCAACGCAATGGCAATGGCCAATAGTCCAGCCTCAACTTGATGCCGTTGCTCGGATGGCTCACTGCCTAAGAGGATGTCCCGCATAATGACAACCAGCGTACCAATTTCAAAAGCATGAGTTGTGCCCATGGCCGTCAGGATTGGCAGCAGCACGGGGTTTGCCGGACGCGACGCGATGACGGGTGGCTCAATCGTCCCCATTTACCTAATTCCTTCCAAAATAAAGGTCGTTGTTTACCAGAACAATTGCGCTGACGCTGAGTGTTTGGTGTTCGACCGGTACGATCGAACTGCACGCGTTTGGCCCCGCCTCCCCAGCTTGCAACACCGCTTTGATAAAGACACTGTGCAGATGCGAGATGTCGCCGGCTGCGCGATCATCCTCGCTGAACACCTCAGCGGTCTTTAGAATTTCGGTAAGATCGGCAATCCAATGCCCGTCACGCGTCTTGGTCCATCGATCGACCAAAAGGCCCGTTTTCGCAAAAGGGTTCGCTTCGTTGGCGGGTCTGTAGATAACACATAGTCCGGCGGGCTGTGATGCCCCATCAGTGGCGTTGAGTGGCTCATTCATTGGACGGCCGGGTTCGACTTGGGCATATGGGGCCGAGGCGATCGCTTCGTGTTTGCGCTCAATAAATAGCATGAGCGAAACACTGTGAACAACTTTACTGTCGTCCTTGGGGAAGAATCGGGCCAAGAACGGTATATCAAGCGCAGTTGCAATATCCGTCGACACCGTGGAAATGCACTGGTCTTCCAAAGCGGGTGGTGTGCCTAGCTGGCCGCTGGGCGTAGGCCGGGGAAGGTCGTCAAATTCCGACACATCTGGGCGTTCACTCTCCTTTTCGACGCGCGCCTCGCACTCGGGGTCAGGGATCGATAGCTTTAGGGTCTCACCAAAGGTTTCTCGCCCGTGGAAGGTCAATAGCGGCATAGCCTTCATCTGCTTTTTGATTAACCTAGATATACCGTCCTCTTGCGTCATCTCGCTGCTCGCCACTTGGCTGAGTTGTGTGCGCACAGCACTCTGAAAACTATTGCCCAAAAAGGCTTGATCAATTTCGGCACGCGCCAGACCGCTAATTCTCTCCGGTGTATGCCAGATCTTTAGGTCTTCATGTCCGAAGAAACCAAACACCACCGCTCCAATCGCAAATAGCCCGCCTGCAATGGCACCTCCCAAAGTGCGATTGCCCCAGGATTTGGGATCTAACAGTCTTGGAGCTTTTTCATCCTGCTCTTTCTTCCAAATCTCAATTTCCTTGCGGGCGAGCTCACCGACTTTCGCGATTGTGAGTTCGGTTAGCCTGTTTTGGACGTCCGTGTCTTCTTCAAGCGAAGCGCGCATTGTCAGCTTTGTGTCTAGTGCATCTGCCGCTTGATCATCGGGGGGGGATTGCGTGCTCATATTACTTCCTCATCGGGTCGAAGCCCGTAATCTGAACGTCACCGATCGAGGCCAGCACCACCTCAATTGCATTGGCCGCACCCAGCAAAGAGACGCTTTCAATGGCAACCGAGCCCGCGCCCGACAACCGTAAACCCGGGACAATGTCCCGGTTGAGCGCCAGTGTTAAGGCGCGTTGAAACTTTTCGGTTTCGTCCTTTAGAGACACGGTGACAGTGTCTTGCAAGAACAGCTGCAACAGTTCGATCAGGGCGGCGCGGGCAAACCCGGTAAACCCGCCCACTGACGAGGCGGTTAGGTCAATGTCCTTTATCAAAATCGCCTGTTGACCGGGAACAAGAGCAACTTTTGCGCGGACCTGAATTGCCTGGTCTGACACGGACAGTCCGGCAAGGCTGGCGTCCAGCCGCAGGTTTGCTACCAGCAAATCGCCCGCGATCTGAAGGGCCGCTTCATGGATCACCGCTTTGGCGGGCGTTTGTTGATTTAAAGTCAGCTCTTTGGGCAATTGGCTGCTGACCAGTCGGTTCAGGCTGCTGACTTTTACACGGACCGGGACAACAAGGGAGGTTGATGCAGCAGGTAGCGGGCGATTTTTCGGCAACCTCGTCTTTGCTGGTCCGCGCGGCGTGTCTGTGACGCTTGCGCGCAGGCCCATGTCAAGCCGCGCGGTCAGATTCGCGTTGTCAAAAACCGGCCCGGTCAAGCCAAGTCCATACGGGCGCAGATGCAAAAAGGCCTCAACCCCGTCAAGATTTCCAAGGCTATGCGGCTTTTGAATATCGCTCCAAAGTGTTTCTAGCTCGTCGCGTAATTCGAGGCGAGCAAGCTGCGCGGGTAACTCCGCTTCAAAATCTCTCAGTGCTTTGTCCAGCGGTGGTCCCAATGTACTGCCAAGTGTTATCGGGAACAGATTAAACAGCCGGAATTCGGGTCGCTGGATCCACCGGTAGCTGAGCTGGGGATCAATTTTTGGGGTCCAATCGGGCGCAACGGAGAACTTAGCCGTCGCCGTGATTCCGGCCTTCGCACGCACGGTTTGGCGGATGTTTTTTCCAATCTCCCCACGCCCTTTTACGGTAGCGGTTGCATAGATATCTTGTTCTACCGTCAGGACTGTCCCCTGCCCGAACAAGCGCAGCTCCCCTTCGCGGGCCACGCGTTCGTCAATTTGGCATTTAATGCGCGGAGTGACGTCGATACATTCCATCCGCGAATAAATTTTGAGGCCTCTGAACTCGGGTATCTTAGTGCAAGCGCGCTCAGCTTCGATGCAGGTGCGGCCGTAAGACTCGTTATGAAGTTGTTGCGGCAAAGCCTGATTGGCATAGCTTTTCAGATCCACCACCGGCAAAGTGAATGGAATGGACAATCGGCTGGTCGGGCTATCTTGCGCTTGTATGGCAACGGGTGAAGCCGTTAGAGCCGCCAAAAATCCGAGTGTAACTTTTGAAGAATGGAGCATTTTGGGAAACCTCAAATAATAAATATGAATGGCTAAACTGACTTGCTCAAAACAGGTCTAAGCTTGTCAAAAGATCAGCTAGGGCGCTGTCGATATTACTTTGTCGGTTGTGCAGGATGGTGGTGCCGTCATGCACATATCTCGACCCCTGCAGCATGGTTTGGATGGCGGCATCTTGCGCGTAGGATGCAAGCAGATGCGGCTGGTTTGGCCGCGCGCCGCCGCGGTAGTTGGCGCTCAGAAAGTAGCCGTGAATGATTCCTGCCAGCAACTTGGCTTGGCGTTCTGGCGCATCGGCGATGCCAGGCTTTTCGAACAGGTCACGATACAGATCGCCATGCGCACTTGGTTTGACCCTCCGGTTCTTCACATGCCCAAGATAATCCGCATAAAGTGAGATGTTCTGAGCAATCGGCAGTGCTGCGTCATGTGGTGGTGCAGGCCGGCCCAGCCAAAAGGCCAGATTATTTGGCAGGGGTAACAGCCCGCGTTCGCCAAGGCTATGATGGGCCATTGGGTCCATAGCCCCGCCAGTAAAACCCGCCTCGCAGTAAATCAGGACAAACAGGTCGTCGATCGTCAGCGGAATATGGGTTGGGCCGTAATCCTGCCCAAGCGCATCGTTCGTTTGATTGAGCACCAGTGCGAGCCGGGCGGCATTACGATGCATAAAATCACGCTTACCAAGCCCGCGCCATTCCCACTCCGCAACACCACTTTCATAGACGGACTCAACTTGCGTTGTAGGTCGTGCCTGCTGAAGAAAAACTTCCGTGCGTTTCAGGTCGTCCACGGTCGCCTCATCCATCAATGACAGCCGAACGCCATAGGGGGCCTGGCTGGTTAGAGCTTTGACCGACCAGTTGGCAAAAACATGCGGTACAGTGGTGATCATTCCGCCATGCTGGCCAATCCCTTCCGTACCCTCGGGAACAAACATCTGAGACAGGACCGAGTGAGGGTGGCGCAGATAGCTAAACCCGCCACGCGCGGGGTCTTGCGCGAGGATTGGCAGAATGCCTATCTCTTCAAAGGCCTCTATTCTGGTGCGTTGCAGCGGCGCATTGACGTCGCCGGCAATGAGCCAATCGGTGCCGATGTCTCGTTCATGCACCATCAGTCCGATCACTTCGGTCATGATCCGGGCGGCGACGGCCTTGCGCAGCGTGAGATCGCCGTGTTCGCCGACAAAAAGTGGAACAAGCGTTATCTTATACTGCAAGGCGGAGCCCAACACTTCGACCTCAAAGCGCGCGGGAAAGTTGGGGAATATGGCCCCTGACAGCGTTTCCAACTTAAGGTCAGCGTGGGCTTTGGCGTTCCAAAGTGCGCGCACTGGCGCGGGCCAGGGGACTTGGGTCACCCGAACAGATTGTGTATTCAAAAACAACGCTGTGACCGGTTGAGCGGGATGTGCTTCGGCCTCCGAGAAGACGAACTGGAAGTCCTGCTCATAGACCCCTTTCAGTTCACGGCGCAGCGCTTCGGCGGTCTCGCGCGATATGCCGTTAAGCACCCACACATCTTGCGTCATATCCGCAAAAACCGTGGCCGCGCGACGCAGGGTTGAGCTGTCAGTGCGATGCCGGTTCAACCAACCCATGTTCCAGACCGAAACGTCAAGGTCCTGTTGGGTGGCGTTATAGGCCTCAATAATCTGCGTGCTGTCACGAACTCGGTTGTCTCGCTCTAGGCTTGATTGCTTTTCTAGCCGGCGCCCCAGCACGCCGTAAGGCCCGGTTACGGTGTCGGTGTCGTTGAAGTGACGCAAAATCTCCAATACGGCAGTCTTGTGTAGGCTGTCGCGTGACAGCTCATTTTCCAGATGCACGGCAATAGCAGAAAACTGTATCCCTTCATTGGCGACGCGGTAGGTTTGACCATCCTGAAGGGTTTTTGCCCGCGTCGAGTGTTTGGCCAAAAGGTTCCCGTCGCTGCTATAGGCATGGTGCAACCCGCACAGCTTGCCGCTACGGGTGATCACAGGGCAGCCTGATGAGCCCCCCTCCGTGTCGGCAGCGTAAAGCAGCAAGTCCAGATCAACATTCAACAATTCCGTGTCGTCTACGGAGACCTTTTTGAAATCGCCGTCCGGGTGGTGAATTAGAAAAACTGGATCATAGACACGCCCTGAAAAGGAACCGCGTGACATTGGAATAAAGCCATAGTCATGTGCCGTGTTGTCACTTACCCAAACAAAGGTGAAATCCAGCCCACCAATAGCGGGATGCGTGTAGAACAAGCGGGACGGGTCGAGGCTGAGGCCTTGTCTCACGTTGCGGCTGACGGTTTTGCGTTGCAACAAATCATTGGGGCTTCGTTCAAACTCGAAATCGACGGTTGCGGCTGCGGCGACGACCTCACTGTTGAGGACGTGATTGTTGGTCACCAGCAGGTTGGGTCCGACCAGAAAGCCAGTACCCGTCCAGTCCTCGGTGATGCCCATATAATTTTTGCCGGTGCAGGTGATCTTGCAGACCGCGCGACGGTAGGTGGAAAGCAGCTCAAGCAAGCCTGCGTCAATGAGGTTCTTTTGGCCAACCTGTGCTTCAAAGCCGTCATTTGCGCCCCACCCGGTCATCATGCGCTCTGGGTTGTGCACATTTCGATTGTTTTTCAGCTTGGCAAAGACGTGATCGTCTTGCCATGTGCCGATGAATTGCGGCGGCGCGGTGCTCATGCCTTGGTCCAGTTCGCATCGCTTCCGCGCGTGTCGATATGGATAAAGTTCTTGGATATATAGCGGCCAATCCCACCTGCGAACCTGCTCGGATGCTCGGCGCGCACCGCTTTGGCGATCTCGTGCCATTGCGCGTTATTCCCCCCATTTGAGGTCCAATCCAACGCGTTGAATCGGGCGTGCAGGCTGGAAGTCTCGCCCCCAACACAGCTGTTATAAGCAGGGCTACGATAGCCGCTGAGGATACGGATCGGGTGCCCCAGCCGACGGCGGATCTCATCCAGCATCTGCGCCGTGTTTGCGATGTTGTCCCAAAGCGCGCGCGGCGGCGGCGCGTTCTTGCCCGCGCACGATCCCGCTTCGTTGCTTCCTCCCATGTAAAGCAGCTCTGTGGCGCTGAAATATTGCAGACCCAGCCCTGCGACGAAGGCTGAGAAGGCACCGAAATCAAACCCCGCGCTTTCAAACCCGCCATAGCTGCTTTGCAACATGGACCGGTCTTGGGCCGGGTTATGGCCGAACACCCTGAAATCAATACCATGCGAGGCGTCAATAAAAGCGTCCTCGCGGCCTTCATCGTCACGCGCCCCGCCGGCCGGTTGTGAGACCTCGGCAAGCATGGCGTCCAGAACGGAGGTAGAGCCTACGGATTCGTAAACTGGCGTGGGCTCGGCCAACAGCTGGCTGCCATCAATCGCATGGGCCGGAGCCGATACAGCGCCTTGTGCGGCATCGGAAGGACCATTAATCGATTCCGCAATACCCAGAAATTGTTCGACCGTCACGCCTTGACGCGCCGCAGCTTCGTGAATCGCGTCATCAAAGTCCAGCTCATAGGCGCTCTCGAAACTGACAGCAGACTCCAGCCCGTTTTGGAAATACGCCTCAATGCCGTCGGCCAACGCGGCCGCAATGCGGTCACGATAACTTGGCATCTTGATACGGCTCTCTTCGGCGATGCGATCCATAAAGCTGACTTCATGAAGGCAAACGGCCGTTTTAGGCGCATGGCGGCTTTGCCGCAGCACTGCGTAATTGCCGCGCAACACGCCGTCATGCGTTCTGCCGGCATTTCTGTCGCGGTGTCCCAAAGCGCCCACCATCGCGGCCTGCACGGATCGCATAAGTGCAATGCTGGCGGGCAGCGTGGTCGTCGTGTGCACATAGGTTTCTGTTCCTTGCGCGTTATGACCGTTTGAGGCGTTGAAATGCACGGAAACAAAACAATCCGCTTGTGCGTCCCGCGCCACCTTGCGCCGGTCTTCACCCGAGACGCTGACATCGCTGTCACGGGTCATCAGGACGGTGTAGCCACGGCTTTCCAAAACCGCTTTGGCGCGCAAGCAAACGTCCAGCGTCCAGGTCTTTTCCAAAGAGCCGGTGGGCCCAATTGCGTTGTTCCAACTGGCCCCGGGCAGGCTGATTGTTCCGCCATGGCCAGGGTCAAGCACCACCGTCCGCGCAGTTGCTGCTCCAGATTCGTAAGGGCTTGCGCCGTGGATGTTTTCGAACCCGCTTTCAAAGCCGGCGGCCTTGAGCCCCGCAATATGGTTTTTGACCGCCTGGATCAGCGGGACAGCAGCGCGTTCAAATCCTGCATCCACGGGATGCAATTCGTCGTGCCAGCTGTTGGGATGGGTCCCAACCTTTCCCTTCAAATTAACGTATCGGTAGTTGGGGAAGATATTTGTCAGCTCTTCCAAACGGTTGGCAAAGAAATCGACAATCAATTCAATGACGTCGCGTCCCAAAGCCAACGGTATGCCGGCCTTGGCAAACGGTTTGCCAAAATGGGCGCCACCTGCTTTTGGAAAGGGCGTGTCATAGCCGTGTCCAAATACAGTGACCTTGGGGTGATGGGTTTGGACGTCATGCAAAATGTCGCGGTAGAACCCAATGATTTTGTCAGAAACAGACTGTAGGGCATCCATATTAACAAGGTCGCCCGCGGAAGCATCCGCCTTATATGGCTCCAAGATTTCAATGAGCCGCCCGTCACCAAGCAGGTCATTGCCGCCCCCTGACAGCAACAAGACGGGTGATTTGGTTTCCGTCAGAGCTTTGTCATATTCGCGGCGCTTCGCCATGGCTTCCACCAAATCGCCGGCCCCGCCCAGCGACAAAACCGCCAAGCTTTTTTCACCGTCGAAATTGTCAATGATGTCTTGCAACAATAGCGGGTATTGAAACCAGCTGTCCCCTTCAGACACAATACTGGTGCCCGAAAACCCAAATCCGGTCTTAAGCCGGTATGCCACGAGCCGCCGGGCCCGCGAGATGCGGTTAGCCCAGTTGATAAGGACATCCCCTTCGAGGCCTGCCTCAGCTCCAATGGCTGGTTCGTCCAGCTTGTTGCGGAATTTTGGCTTCAATGCGATTGCTGCGTCATAGGGCCGCCTGGTGTTGTCTGCGGCCTCAAAGTGCTCGTGTAAAATCGCATCTAGTGCGTCGGCGTCCATAGCTGCGACCGCGTCGGAAATTTTTTCATCTAAGTCCTGAGCATAGGTCATCGGTAGCCTCCCTTTGGGTGAAACTAGGTGTTGCGCAAGCGAACTCCTGCGCCGCAGGTGGTTGGGATTGCGCGCAATGGTGCAGCTCAAGCCACTTGATGCGAGCTTAACCCGCTCCAATGAGGCCCATTCAACGGGTCATTGGCCGTGCTAGATTTTTTGACGGATTTTTGACGCCCCAGGTGTAGACCCTAGGACAAGCGCTGAGACAGGCTGTTGAGCCGCTCCCCCAAAGGCGACAAGCGCAACGCTGAGGCTGGGTAGTTAGGGTCTGCCATTTGGCCAAACGAGAAACTTGTCTCAAGCCGTTTGAGATCGGACAAAACCTGGCGCGCATCCTGCTCCCGGTCCGCGTCGATCAGCAAGGCCGCCAGATACCGTTTGGGCGGTGCATAATTTGGAGCCATTCCGACGGTCAGTTCGGCCAGCTTCATCGCTTCGACCAATCTGCCCGTCACCATTGCCGTTTGGCAGGCCAGCATATTGAGTTGGTACCTTTGTGGGCCATGGCCTGAAATTTTGCGTGCATATGATGTGAATTGATAAGCATCTTCCATCGCGCCGAGATGCATACGTGCTATGCCCAAAAAGGCCCAAGCGGAGGGGTTAATTTGTGACACGCCCAGGCTTTGCTCGGCCAATTCGCTACCGACTTCGTACTTCTTAAAGATGACCGACTGCACATAGGACGCAAGCGCCAGCACCATCGAGTTTCCCGGCCCATGTTCCAGTGCATGTGCGACAAGCATATTTGCTTCTTCGGCCATTGC
This sequence comes from Paracoccaceae bacterium, assembly GCA_045106335.1. Classification (GTDB taxonomy): domain Bacteria; phylum Pseudomonadota; class Alphaproteobacteria; order Rhodobacterales; family Rhodobacteraceae; genus Aliishimia. The sequence continues at coordinate 10,269 of JBGCEM010000095.1, forward strand.
CGCACGATCTGTGACCACGCGTTCTCCATATTGTATAACCTTCAAATAGGCTCTCCAGGCAAGGTAAATGCCTCGATCATCCAGCAGGCTAGCCTTGGTTAGCATATCCTCTGCCTCCAACAATTCGGAATGTCCTAGGGAGAACATCTTGGAAACGGCCCGAAAGCACAGGGCTGAGGAATGGGACGCTGCACTTTTTGAGGGGCGCAGGCGGCTATAGCGCTCAACGGCCGCATCGACCGCTTGGTTCATTAGTCGACGTATTTCGACGGTTTCGAGCTGGCTAAGGTCGTCGGATTGCAAGACGCGCTGACCAGTCCAGATCACCGACCCGGTCTCTGCCGCCTCGAGTCGAATGCGAATGCCCGAATGCTTGCCCTGCCGCATGGCGTTTGTGCGCAACAAGAAGGTCAGCCGGGACGGGTTGGGCTCTAGGCAGGGTGCTTCAAACGTTGCGATGCTGCCAGCTTCGACAAGCCTTTGTAGAATCGCATCCGAAACAAGCGCCGAAAAAAAGCCTGCATCACCAGTGCTGTTCTCCAGTATCGAAAAAAGCTGCGGCCGCGCACTCGCGTGCGACGCCGGCGTTTGCGAAACCTCCGCTGTGTCAGTCAGTAGCGCCTGATCTGCAAGCCAATCCCTGAATTCAGGGTCGTTGATTGTCAGGTCTTCAAGCAGCTCTCCACATCCGTCAACGCGAATATCAGCATGTAACGTAATCAGCTGTTTGTCGACCTTCAAACACTCGCGATAGGGGCCAAGCGATTTGCGAAGAGTTGACAAGCATTGACGCAAACTGGCCGCGCCCAACTGGAGATCTTGCTGGCTCCATAGCTTTTTTTGCAGCCAAGATCGGCTTCTTTGATTGCCCGGCGATAGGGCCAGCAGGGCAAGAAGCCCCCTTCCCTTCTTACTTAAGGGAGTGCGTTCTATCTTGTCGCAACCTTGGACCAAAAACGGACCACGCATCTGAATTACTAAATGCTTCTTCAAACAGTGAACTCTCTTAAATTTACTTAATAGTATCAAAAATGCGTAAAATTCCAAGCCTTTCGCGCAAATAGGATTGACGCAAAGCGCCCCTAACGACCTAAAGTTAACAAAATTTGGGGGAACACTGATGTCAACACGTTCGATTTTTCATGCCGACCACGCGGATCATGCAGACCACGCCGACCACGCGGATCATGCAGACCACGCGGATCATGCCGACCATGCCGATGGGGTTCGGATCACTCAATCCGCGCGACTGATCGAACAGATACGCGGCGACATTGTCGGGGAATGGAACGCGCCCAAGCAGATTGATCAACTGCCCTTTAACTCTGAGGACAACCTTGAACGTTGGAGCCCAATGGTTCGGGCCGAGATTTTGGCGCACCGGTTGCATGGTGACCTGCGTTTTGGCTCCGAAAACAACACCATGACGATTTACCGGCGCTATTGCCATGAGCAGTCCAGTAAGAAAGAGTTTCAAGCCGTTGCGACGGCCTTTGGAAAGCCAGGTCTCGACCCTAAAAAACAAGATAACAGCGGAGCTCGCTTGGGCTTTACCCTTGATGTTCCGGTGTTTGCTGCGTCTCAGCCAGCCTCGGACTTGTTTCTGAAACAGCTAAAGCATGTACGCACCGCGCAATCACAGCGCGGGGCCCGGTCGGATGAAATTCTGCGGCAACGCAACGATATCGTGTCGTTTTTCGCAGCAATCTTTGGTTTCCACCCCAAGCGTCACATCTACACGATTGAACTGCTTGCCACCTGCTTGCGCGCCCTCGCCCCGATTGAGATGGAGGCAAAGCATTGGTTGGCCTGCCGACGTCCTTCTGAACTGTCAGGGCAAATTCATCCGGTCATTCAGACGCCAGGTCACAGCAGCTATCCGAGCGGACATGCAACACAAGCCTACATGCTGACCACGGTGTTGATGGAACTTACAGGAAACTATGAGGCTTGTCTTTACGGGACGGAAAAACCATTCCAACGGCAAAGTTACAAATTGGCTGAGCGGATTGCACATAACCGTGTGATTGCCGGGGTGCATTTTCCTGTCGATAACGCCTGCGGGGCGCTGCTTGGCAGCGTGATGGGCGGGCACTTCCTCGCCAAGCTGAAAACCAAGGCCTTCAACAACCCAAGCTGCTTTGTTCCGGACTGTTTTGATGGTGGGTTTGATGGGCTTGGTTTCAAAAAATGGTGGGTAGGCGACACAAATACCCCACCGACCTATGCGGTCTCTCTTGATGCGCCCCCGGTCAACCCACCAACAGAGGCGCAGGATTGCGCCCTAAATTGGCTTTGGTGCAGGGCTTTGGCCGAGTGGGCAGTGTGATCTACGATGGTTGATTGGAAACCCTATAGCTCGATGTTTGGTAGCACTCCCTATTCGGATTGGCGCATCACCGCGAAGGTTGAAGAATATTTTCGCGGCGCAGAGTTCAACACCGAGGCGCTGGTGCGCGCGATTCGATATATCGACGCTAACGAGACGGGTACAGAGGGCTTTTTTGAAGCTCTGAGAACTGTCGGCTATCACATGTCCGAACATTTTGGTGAGGAGGCGGGCAAAAACCTTGCTGGCTCCATAATCGCCTATGTCGATCCCACTGTAGACTTCACCAATCTCGGCCCGGGCATACAAGCGACCAAGCCCCCGCAGATTGAGTACGGACCCCTCGTTGACAAAGAGATTTTACGACCAAGACCGACACAGCGACGTAAAGACCCCGATCAGCCTTCTTTCACAAAGAAATCATGGGCTGCTGAGGACACCATCTGCGCCATCATTGATGACACGATTGGCTTTGCCAATGCACGGTTCCGAACGGAGCTCACTAAGACCCGGATCGAGGCGCTTTGGATCATGGATGGCAAATGCAAAACGCCTGTTAATAGCCAATTCGAGGTGTTTGGCGGGACCATCCTGTTTCGCGAAGATATTGACGCGCTGCTTGAGGAATTTTTCTCTGACGGAGCCGTCGACGAGGCCGCACTTTATGCTTACATCGACGTAACATTTGACACAGCCTTCAGCACGGCCGGCAGCGACACGCATGGTACACATGTCCTTGATTTGTTTGCGGGGTCTGAGATGGGGTCCACCACCGTTCAATGCGGCGAACGGCCTATCATCGCCGTGATTCTGCCGCAGCTGGCGGTCCGCGACAGCAGCGGTACCCATAGCGAGTTTTTTGTGCAAGAGGCTGTGGCCTGGATCAATACACTTGCGGACGCGTTCCCTCCGCAAGCCGGTAATGCTCCGCCCCAACTGGTGACAAATTTTAGCTTTGGATTGTTAGCAGGTCCACATGATGGGCAAAGCAATCTAGAAAAAGGCCTTGCGACTATCCCCGAGCGGGGGCGCTCGGCTGCGGTTTTGCCGGCGGGAAATAGCTACGAAGCGCGCACTCATGCCGTGGCGGAACTGGCGCCTAATGCTCCATCGGCGTCCCTAAAAATCGAACTTTCTCCTCAAAACCGGCTGTCGACCTTTGTCGAAATATGGTGCTCGCCCGGAGCACCTTGTGGGTTCCCAAAACTGACGCTGGCATTGGAGACGCCATGGGGCGACGTTGTCGAAACGAACCCCAAGTTTGGGTCCGGCTATGAATGGTGCCCTAACGGATACATGACCATGCGCACGTATCATTTATCTGCACCGTGCTGCGACGAGGGGTCGTTGAGCCGGGAAATGGCGATGGTCGCCATCTTGCCGACCTACACCACTTACGAAACGTTGCCGCTCGCACCTTCGGGGATCTGGACGCTTACCGTTACACTTGAATCAGATCATGATGAAACGCTTGATCTTTGGATTCAGCGCGGCGGTAGCGTGTTTGGTCACCCGCGACTTGGCGAACAAAGCCGGTTCATGACGCATGAAACTGCCATCCGAAGCCTTGGAACGCTCAATGCACTGGCAACTGCCGAAAAAGTCGTTTCGGTAGGTGGCTACATCCACTCTGGCGATTGCGATCCAGCTCCCTACACCAGCGCGGGCGATCCCGCCTGGGAGCAAAGCCTGCCCGATGTCTCCGCCCCTAGTGATCAAAGCCATTCCGTGGCAGGGATCGTCGCCAGCGGGACCTATTCGGGATCTTTTGCGACACTTAGCGGAACCAGTGTCGCCGCCCCGCAGGTCGCGCGGCTGCTGGCAGATTTTGATTTTGGGGATGATTCCAAAGGGTTTGTCCAACGGCTGGCCGAGACTGTGGAAGACGTGGGTGAGAATCGGTTCAGGCTGGGTCAAGGCCGACTTTTCAAGCCTTGAGGCAATATCGGGACTAGCGAGGGTTGAACTATGAGTTGGGAGCTCAGTCATTTTGCAGCGCGCTCGTTATGATTTCAATGTACAGGTATGATGCCGGTCTAATTAGCCTTTTTGGGCTTTCACTTCGGATGAAGCAAAACATGATCGCGATGCCGACATGCGAAAGATCTGAGATGGTCGACGACGGAAAACATGGCGATAGTGTTCATTCAAGATTTTGCTCGACCGTTGCGTCAAAAATCGAATCTAGTCTTCCCAACTATCAAATTTGAGGTTGTCCCGTCATTTTGCGAAGGTCCTACATCCATCCCCCGCATCTGGCTCTTTCCCCCACGCTCCTAACTCCGGCCACCAAGGCGAAATACATCAAGGATCAGGGCAACCGCGCCGCCCACGACAGCGGCAAGCCCCTCACCGCCAAAGACGCCGCCGCCCATATGCGCATCCGCCTAAAAAAAACGCCCCTCCCCCTACCTGTGGTCGCTGGGCTTTGGAACACCCAACAAGCGCCACGAGACCGACACGCGGACTATTGATCAGGCTGTTGGAGGTGAGGCAGAGCCAAATATCTGAGCCTTTTCAATTGGTCCGCATTCATGACGATCTGCAAACGCTGATTTGGGTGCCGTGTGGGTGGGTTTACTCATTGGCTAGTGTGTCCATCGCGTCGTTTTCGCATCTGTTCGCTCACATGAATGGGGCAAGCGACGTTGGCACTTATTGACGTTATACCACCAACAAAGTTCTGGGTGCCACTTGGGTGAACGGTTGTAGCCTTGTTGCGCACTTGTGGCATCAGTTTTGCTCCCAACCTTTGCGATGGAAGTGGCGCAGCACGATGGTACGGTTGTAGAGTGGGAAGCCAATCCACAGGCCGTTGGCTGTGATCAGCGACAAGATCGACCACAGGAACATCCCTTGATCAGGTAGTAAAGCGGACCGAATAGCAGACACCACAGCCTGTGCCAGTTTCCGAGTATGGCTTTCTGCTGTCCGTTGAATTTCCATGTTGCCCGAATGACCATTGTGGTCTCCTTTGCTGGTTGCGGTTGCAACAGCGCAATAAGATCGGGCAGTTGTGGGCGTCAGGGTAATTCCTAGATCAATGAGCGTCTGCGCAGCCCACAGGGGCCAGCACTGGCGTCAGCGGCGCTTTCGTCGCAACACGTCGTTCCGTCCGGCCATGAGGCTCTCTGGCTCAATGTAACGCGGCCACGCGCGCTTAAAGCCGTATTCTCTAGGGATTCGTTGTGGGGTTGTCCCTGACATGCCCACTGACCTCGTCTTATCGATCTGCATCAGAAACTAGGAGATCGACATGTCCGACATCATCACGCTGAAAGCCCTTTGCGAAGAACTTAAGATCGACCCACGCGAGGCCCGCGAAAAGTTACGCGCAGCCGTGAGTGATGCCAAAGCGAACCCAGAACTGGCAAAGGCTCGAAAGCCACGTACTCCTTGGCAGTGGGTGAAGGGATCGGCAGCTGAGAAGGCCGCAAGAAGCATTCTCTCATGATAGCCAACAGAGCGCTTTGTTGTCCTTATTGTCCGGCGACCAAGTGCTCCACATCAAATCCAAGGAGCCGTATCCCCCGAATTGACCGATTGTTGAATGGAGGCCGCGTTGGGTCCCCCCATCCCAGCAGCTCCATAACGCAGGCTTCGGCAAAGCCGATTAGCTTATAGCTGCCAAACACACAGTCATAGGCACGATCAATTGCGTCACCGGGACCAGAAAGCAAGTACTTAACCGTTCTGACAACGGCCTCGCGTGTATTGTTCGCCTGAAAGTCGAGGCGCAAGCGTTCGAGGCCGGTCAAGTCTTCGCCCAAATCTTTTGATGCGAAGCGCAAGCGTTCGAGAAAGGCGTGACACCCTGTCAAATAGTGGAACAAGTCGTCGTAGCTGAGTTGCTCAAGTTCAGAAGGGTCACAAAGAAAGGTTAGAATGTTTGCGATGTTCTCGATTTCCGAGGAGGCGTGGTAGGCGTCACCCTTCACGGTGTCATCGGTCGATTGCCAAACGTCAACGTAATGCGCTATGCGACTTGCCCGTTGCCCTGGGTCACTTAACAGTGTCGTTTCACGCCACCCGTTGCCCCCACCCTGTGTAAGCCTCAACCAACCGAGGAAACGCCCCATTTCGATCTGAGGGTCCTGTCCTGAGTATTCAGGGCGCCCAAACCCGTGTTTTTTCGCGACGGCAAGAATCTCGTGGTGAGCAGGAACCAGTACCTCGTCGTATTTGCGGCGAAAGCTCTGGATGAACGAACGTTCCTTCGTTTTCTTCTCACTCCCCACGACGACACTTGTTGGGGCTGCAGGTTTCACAAAGTTATGAATAAATTTTTCAAACGCTTCCTCTCCCTGCGGCTTTTCTTTCGATTTGAACGCCTTGGTATACTCGCGTAGCACTCCCTCGTTTAAGACGTCCGCATCATTCCACAAGTCATCGAATATCTGGGGTAGGTCGTAGAACGCCTCGTCACGGTCTTGTCTCAGCAGCACGGAGAGTTCCCTGTTCGATTGTAGGCCGCTGTTTGTCAGATTGGCTGATCCAACAAGGGCAACGTCATCGACGACGTAAAGCTTGGTGTGAAACTTTGCATCAGTGAAGTATCTCACTTTCACCATCGGGTTTTCGAACGCAGCGCGCAGGGCCTCTGGTGTGGTGACTGGAGAGAACCTGACAACAAGGCGAACCTCGCAACCCCTATTGGTTAGTGCTTCTATAGGGGCAGTTGTCGTGAAGAACGGAGCGGCCAGCAGCCCAACTCTCGGACTTGTTCCCGCCTCCAAGAAAAAGTTTATCGTGAAGCCTGAGGCCGACGTATTTCCATATAGATTTCCTAGCGACAAAACCTAGTTTCCACATTTGTTTTCTCTACGCCGCTAGACATCACGGAAACCTTCGGGCGCGCGAGCACTCAACACAGCGAGCTCGTCGCGACGGTCCTGGCAAGCTTTCATTACGACAGCGACCCGCACTATTGTCAGGTCTTGCATCTTCAATTCCAGACAACGGTTTTCGATTTGCAGGTCATAGTAGTCTTTTCTTGAAATGTTCGACAAATACTCCTCAGCATCGGCCCATCTACCCTCGACCACCGCATAGCGAGCTTGCATCTGAAATGCATCTGATTGCCTATTAACAGCGTTCGCCACTTCAACTGTGGCAGGCAACAACGAAGCATCGCGATCCTCCAACCGAATGGCGCACTCGAGCAACTGGCAACTAAGTTGATTGACCCTAGGTGCCTCGCGGGCAAGGGCAATTTGTTCCTTCGCCTTCAACAAGTTCATTTCTCGAAGAAAC
>JBGCEM010000096.1:0-40855 GCA_045106335.1 Paracoccaceae bacterium
TCCTTGGCCTGCGCGCGGCAGTGAACGACGTTTACCTGCGCCGTATGTTGCTTTGAAAGCTCGGCCGCATGGGCCAGAACAGTTGCGACCATGCCATCGCCACGCACGGGTACGAGAATAGATTTAATCATCGTTTTTACCGCTTCTGTCGTCGTGCACTGGACCAACACCCAATCTCGTTTCAACGGCGATCGCACCCCAATGTGCAATATATCGCCTCTTGATCCGTTAAATGAGCGCGCAATATTATTTCGTCAAGTGTTTTTATTTTGTAATTTACTTACGAACCTAATTTCGTGAGCTTTTTTAAGCCGTTGTAAACTGTATGTTTTTCGGTACGCGATTGTATACGTCTCAAACCGGGCTTAGGGCACAGGCCTCGCGCCCTCAAAGCGCATGCAAAACGCTTAAAGACCTAGGCGAATCGTCCCAGATTGCCCACCGCATTGATACGATGACAGCTTATGATTCCAGCTGGGCGCGTGTTTTGAAACCGACGCCTATACCAAGGTCACGCCGACGCTGCCGATACCATCAATCACCACATCAACGGCCATGCCGGGCTTCACGGGCCGCGCACCAATCGAGGTCCCACAGGCGATCAGATCGCCGGGGTTCAGCGTCATATCCTGCGACAAACACTTAACGATCTGCGCAGGCGACAGGATCATGTCCGCAGCCGGATAGGATTGTCGTTCGCGCTCATTGACCAACACTTTGATCGTTAGCGCACGCCAATCCACATCGGTTTCGATCACCGGCCCGACAACACCGAAGCCATCAAAACTTTTCGCACGCGTCCATTGCGGGAATGATGGATCCGCGTTCAAAACACTCAACGAGGTGAAATCATTGATGCAGGTAAAGCCAAAAATCGCGTCTTCAGCCTGCGCGTCATCCGCGTTCTTGCACGTCTTACCAATCACAATGCCCAGCTCGCCCTCAAACACAACACGGCCTGCGGCGGGCGGCAGCGTCACTTCTGCGCCCGGACCGCTGAGCGCAGTATCGGCTTTGAAAAAATACAAGGGATGCTCGGGATGGGCCATTCCACCCTTTTCAGCCGCTGCCTTGAAATTATTCCACAACCCGATGAATTTACCGGGACAAAGTGGCGGCAGCATCGTCACATCGCTTAACGCAATTGCATCGCCTGTCGCGGCATCCGACCCAAGGGCAGCCCGGGGCAACAGCATGTCGTCCTCGATCACACCCGTCACGTCGGTGCCATTGCTTAATCTTGCGCGCGCCCATTTCATAACAAAATCCCCCGAGTATTTTTGTTTATGTTGGCAGACATAGGCGTCGCTGCCCACTCTGCAATGCAATTGAGGCGTACAGGATCAATCAAAGAGTTTCTTCAAACGATTGCCGACTTCACTTTCGATCTTGTCCTCAATCGACTGCACTTCGTCTTCCAGTTTTTCTTTCGCTTTGGCTTCAGCTTCTTTCAGCTTTTCTTTGACTTCTTTTTCCGCAGCATCGCGCTTTGCTTTCAATTCGCGCTCAAGCCGCTCTTTTTCAGCGTCCAAATTCAAATCCAAAGCCGCTTCTAAATCGGGTTGAATTTTGGGATCCGCCCAAGGGCCGCGAATGCGCACAGGGATGGCCAGGCCTTTGCCTTCATTCGCTTTCAACGCTTTTGGCGTGAAGAGATAATCAATATCTTGCGCACCCAATCCGATACGACCCTCGCCCCGCGCTTCGAAATCTTGCAAATCGGCAAACAAATCCGAATTGCTGAGATTGCCGTCTTTCATGGTGTAGCTCGCCGTCAGGCTTTTGAACAAAGTTGTCCCGCCTTTGATCTGCCCTGTGCGCATCAGTTGATCCAAGTTGAAGCCCTGAAGTGTGCCTTCAGCGATCTCAAACGCACCCTGCCCCGACAGTGAGCGCATGATTTGATCCATGGATCCCCCAACGCCCAAGAATTTGATTTGTGTGTCAGCAGTCCCGGTCACGCGTGTTACGCCCGCAAAATCATCCAGCAAGTTTTGCACTTGAAATCCAGTGCCATTTAATGTCCCGCCGACACTTAAGCCATTGCGGTTGTTAACAACAAATTCGCCGGCAAGCGCGCCGCCATACAAGCTAATTTGGCGCAGATCGAGCACAATGCGTGACTGATCGTTACGTGCACTGACTTGTGTTTGCCCCAATTTCAACATCCCCAAATCGATGCTGTCGGCGCTGAGATTGAACTGCCCATTAAAGGCCGCCAAACCCGAGGCATCAATAGGTTCTTGCGACCAGCCGCTACTGGGCGCAGGCGTCGCGGCGGCCCCTGAACCGCCCGTGTCCCCGCCCAAGGACGCCAAATTCAACGCGCCTGCCGACAGGTTTGCCGTAATGTTAGGCACATCCGCCAGAGTCAGATCGACATCCCCGTTGATCTGATTGCCTTGCCCCAAGCCAAGCCGCAGATCGCGCAAGGCTAGCGCATTTCCGTTTGTGAAAGTGACCTCTGTGCTTAGATCCAAGCTGCGCCCCGCGCCTTGCGGAAGGTCCAAAGCCGCCAATCCAAGGGCAGTTAAAAACCCATCTGTACTGTCTGTTTTTAGCGTGAAACGCCCGGCTGCATCCCCGTTGGTGGCGGCGCGGCCCGAAAAACTTAGCGCCCCATTTGCGGTTACGGACGCCGTGATATCACTGATAGAGCCGTCTAAAAAGCCAGCAAATTCAGCGATGTCAGCGCCAATCGTGACCGGCTGGTTCGCAGGGGACAGCGTTGCATCAATCCGCGCGGCCCCTGCCTGATCGGGCCAGGACAGGCTTAGATCAACATTGTCATAGGACAGCGGCGCGCTGCCTTGCGAGGTTAACAAAAAGCTGGCATCGGTGATTGTGACGTTCTGGATTGAGACGGACGTCTCGGACCCCGCGTCCACGGGTTGTGCGTTAGATGCGGTGTCCGTCGCAGCTTCGGAAAACACCCAACTTGCGCGACCATCTGTGCGCTGTTCCAACCGGATCACAGGTGAGGACGCGGCCACATGGGTGATGCGGATGTCGCCGCCAAGCAGCGCGCGGGCATCCACCCCAAAACTGGCATCAGTGGCCGACAACATAACCGGTTCGTCTGCCCAATCCGGGTTGCCAATGCTAAGGCTGCCAACTTTTGCGCCTAATACCGGCCAAACAGTCAGTGACACATCGCCGCCCAAAACCACATCACGGCCCGTGTATTTTTTCAGCTGATCCGCGGCAATATTTGCGATGCGATCGGCAGGCAGCAAAAACAGCGCCCCCACCAACAGCACGGCAGCCACCACCAAAACACCCAACAGTCGCACAATCCAACGTAACATTCGCTTCTTCCCCTTGTTGACCTACAGCTACGCAGAGCCGCGCCCAGTTTCAACCGCTGCTCTTTCCCCGCGCGCCTATGGACGCTATAGCGCCAGCATGAGTCAAAATCCGCCAAACCTGCGCCCCGACATCGCCCCCAAAGCCACGCTGCCGCGCGCGGCACGCCCAGATCAGCCCACGATTGGGATGGTCAGCCTGGGGTGTCCTAAAGCTTTGGTGGACAGCGAACGGATCCTGACGCGACTACGTGCCGAGGGCTATGCGATCTCGCCCGACTATCACGGGGCAGATGCGGTGATCGTGAATACCTGTGGGTTTCTGGACAGTGCCAAAGCCGAAAGTCTGGACGCCATTGGCGAGGCTTTGGACGAAAACGGCCGGGTCATCGTCACCGGGTGTTTGGGGGCTGAGCCCGAATATATCACAGGGGCGCATCCCAAAGTATTGGCCGTTACAGGCCCCCATCAATATGAAGACGTGCTGGATGCAGTGCACAGCGCAGTGCCGCCCAGCCCGGATCCGTTTGTGGATTTACTGCCCGCCTCGGGCGTGTCGCTAACGCCGCGTCATTTCAGTTACCTCAAGATTTCCGAGGGCTGCAACCATGCCTGCAAGTTCTGTATCATCCCGGATATGCGCGGCAAGCTGGCCTCGCGCCCGCCCCGTGCCATCCTACGCGAAGCTGAAAAACTGGTTGAGGCGGGCGTGCGCGAATTGCTGGTGATCAGTCAAGATACCTCGGCTTATGGCACCGATTGGGACCGCGACACCCGTGCGGCGGCCCGCGCAGAGTTCACCCAACCGATCACCGCTTTGGCCCGTGATCTGGGCTCGCTCGGCGCTTGGGTGCGCTTGCATTACGTCTATCCCTACCCGCATGTGTCTGAAATTATTCCCCTAATGGCCCAAGGCCTGGTGTTGCCCTATCTGGACATTCCGTTCCAACACGCCCACCCCGAAACCCTGCGCCGTATGGCCCGCCCTGCCGCGGCCGAAAAGACCCTGGACCGCATCGCCGAGTGGCGGGATTTGTGCCCAGACATCACCCTGCGTTCGACCTTCATTGTCGGCTATCCCGGGGAAACTGAAGCGGAATTCCAAACCTTGCTGGATTGGTTGGATGAGGCGCAATTGGACCGCGTGGGCTGTTTTCAATATGAAGACGTCGCCGGTGCGCGATCGAATGGCCTTAGCGATCATGTGGCGGATGAGGTCAAGCAAGACCGCTGGGACCGCTTCATGCAAAAAGCCCAAGCCATTTCGGCTGCAAAACTGGAAGCGCGCGTGGGCCAAACTGTGCAAGTCATCGTCGATCTGGTCGAAGACGACGCCGCCACGTGTCGCACCATGGCAGATGCCCCCGAAATTGATGGCAACCTGTTCATTGATGAAGGCCATAGCGCCTTGAAACCCGGCGACATCGTCACAGTGACCATCGACGAGGCCAGTGAATACGATCTGTGGGGCTCATTGAACTAAACAGCCCCTGCTTGCCTATTGCGGACCGCGTTGTGTGCGGCCTTGCCCGCACTTTGGCTTGGGGCTAGCGTGCGGCAAACGGTGACACATCCAAAGGGCACATTATGGCAACTGGAACCAACATTCGCACCTATTTCAACGGCACCTGGCATGCTGGGGACGTGCCGATCATGTCTGCGGCGGACCATGGTGCGTGGCTTGGATCATCGGTTTTTGACGGCGCACGGGCCGTTAACGGCCTAACCCCAGACTTAGAAGCCCATTGCGACCGAGTGAACCGCTCGGCCGAAGCATTGATGGTTAGACCCACCCATACCGCCCCGCAGATGCTGGACATTATTGCGGAAGGGCTGAGCGCCTATCCCAAAGACGCGGCCATCTACATCCGCCCCATGTATTGGGCTATTGACGGCGACATCACTGCAATTGTGCCCCAGCCTGACGAAACGGGCTTTGCGATCTGTCTAGAAGAAATCCCCCTGGCCGCGCCAGAAGCTTCCGCCAGTTTGACACGCACCCGCTTTCGCCGCCCCGTCTTAGAAGACGCAGTGGTCAACGCCAAAGCGGGATGCCTTTATCCCAACAATGCGCGTATGCTCGCCGAGGCACGCGCGAAGGGGTTCAACAACGCCTTGGTCACGGATGCGATGGGCAATGTGGCCGAAACTGCCACCGCCAACATCTTTATGGCCCGCGACGGCGAAGTGTTCACCCCCATCCCCAACGGCACCTTCCTGGCTGGTATCACCCGCGCACGCCACATTGCCAATCTCCGTGCGGACGGCATTCAAGTTCACGAAAAAGTCCTGTCTTTCCAAGACTTTGAGACCGCAGACGAAGTCTTTATGTCCGGCAACATGAACAAAGTCACAGCCATTAGCGCATTTGATGACATTTCCTATCAAATGGGCCCTTTCACCCGACGCGTGCGCGAGATGTATTGGGATTGGGCGTCAAGCACCGCATGAACGCCTGTCGCGAAATCGACGTTGCACAGCCGTTGGCCTTGGGTCATGGTTGGTGCGCATAACCACAGGACAAAACTGATGCGCAAATTCCTTGTCGTGCTCGATGACACTCAAGAATGTCTAAACGCTATGCGCTTTGCAGCGATGCGCGCCAGCCACACAGGGGGCGGTGTCACAGTGTTGTCGGTCATTCCCCCCGAGGAATTCAACCACTGGATTGGCGTGGCGGATGTTATGCGCGCCGAGGCCCGCGAACGCATTGAGGTGCATTTCGAAGTGTTCGCCAAATGGATGCGCGACAAACAAAATATCGATCCTGAGCTCATGATCCGCGAAGGCCAGCCGGCGGACGAAATTATTGCACAAGTTCAAGAAGACCCCGAAATCGGCGTGCTCGTTTTAGGGGCTGGGACAGATAAAAAAGGGCCTGGACCACTGGTGACGCAAATGTCCAAAATGGCGGCGTCCTTAACTGTGCCAATCACGATCGTTCCAGGTGATATGAGCAAAGAACGCCTTGAGGCCATCACCTAGAGCGTGTTTATGGCGCTGCGTCCCAAATACGTTGCCTCAAACACGTCACCTGAAACACGTCGGCTTAAACACTTCACGTTTAGAATCATTCTAATCCCTTGACTTCCCACAGCCCACTGCGCATATCTGTCCTACTGTTTTGAAAGGGCCCGTGAGATGTTCATCCAAACTGAATCAACGCCAAATCCGGCCACATTGAAGTTCCTGCCAGGTCAAACTGTGCTGGAAGCCGGGACCGCTGATTTCCCGAACCCAGATACCGCCGACAGCTCTCCGCTGGCGCAACGCCTGTTTGCGGTCAACGATGTCACGGGCGTGTTTTTTGGAACAGATTTCGTGACGATCACGAAGGCCGAGACCGTGGAATGGGACCATTTGAAACCCGCGCTTTTGGGCGCCATCATGGAACATTTCCAATCCGGGCAACCTGTGATGTCGGGCGACGCTGTTGCGTCTTCGGGACATGCAGAACATACCGGTGAAGATGCTGAAGTTGTTGGTCAAATTAAAGAACTTCTGGACAGCCGCGTGCGCCCAGCTGTGGCGCAAGATGGGGGTGACATCACTTTTCACGGATTTGATCGCGGCGTGGTGTATTTGCACATGCAAGGCGCCTGCGCGGGCTGCCCATCTTCGACGTTGACGCTGAAAATGGGCATCGAAAATCTGTTGCGCCACTACATCCCAGAGGTTACCGAGGTCCGCCCCGTCGCCGTTTAACCCTTGGGCACAACACAACGCGACTTCAGCCAATTTGGCCCGGTACACCTATGATCTTGCTGGCCTTTGATACCTCTGGACCCTATTGCGCCGCAGCACTTTGGTGTGATGGAAAAATTATCCATGGCCACGCAGAGGACATGCGCAAAGGTCAAGCTGAACGCTTGATCCCAATCTTGGACGCCGTACTACGCGCCCGTAAAATCAACTGGCGCGATCTTGATGCAATAGGTGTTGGCACCGGTCCGGGAAATTTCACAGGCATTCGAATATCCGTGTCAGCGGCACGGGGATTGGCCATGGGCTTGAACATTCCCGCCATCGGAGTGTCCATTTTTGAAGCATTACGCCAGCCGGGCCACAGCTGCGTCGCCGTTCCTGCCCCCAGAGACACGGCCTATGTCCAAATGGGCACTGCAGATCCGATCCACATCCCGGCATCAGACGTCGACCTTTCAGCCATTTGGCCGCCTGCACCCGAAATTTTGGTTCGCAATATTGCCCAAACCGCTGCGTTGCGATGCGCGCAGCCCGAACCGGCCCCAGCGCCCCTTTATTTGCGTCCCGCCGATGCTGCCCCCCCGCGTGACGCACCACCAGTGATTTTGGATGACGCCTAAAGCGCTGGCAAACATCCACAAAGCAGCCTTTCCCAAGTCTGCTTGGACTGCCGAAAGTTTCGCGCAGCTTTTAAAAAACCCCACAACACAAGTACTAACGCGCCCGAACGCCTTTTTGATCGCCTGCGTCATCCCACCCGAAGCCGAAATTTTGACACTGGCCGTTGCACCTGAAGTCCGGCGCACAGGTCTTGCCGCACACATGATTGAAGAGCTAAAATCGCAGCACACACATATTTTCCTGGAAGTGCGTGCCGATAACAGAGCCGCTATTCAGCTATACGAACGCAGTGGGTTCACCCTTACCGGGCGACGCGCAGGCTATTATCGCGCCACTGGGCAGCCACCCATAGACGCGCTGCTCATGGCTTGGTCTTGAATGCTTGTTTACAACGTAAATCGGCAAGAATCGGTTGACCTTCTGATTTCTGAGCGGCCTTATTAAGTGGAAGAACTTGACACCACACAACGCCCCAGCGGTCAAACGCTGAGCACCTCGTGAAATACCAAGACAGGAGAACCTTATGTCTTTCATGCAGAAATTCCTTGGCGGAGCCGCTGCCCTGGCCCTCAGCGCAGGCGCTGCGCTGGCTGAACCTGCCCTGATTTTTGACCTCGGCGGAAAATTCGACAAATCGTTTAACGAAGCTGCCTTTAATGGGGCAAAACGCTGGGCGGAGGAGACAGGCGGTACATTCCGCGAAATCGAATTGCAATCCGAAGCACAGCGCGAACAGGCGTTGCGTCGCTTCGCCGAAGCGGGTGCCAACCCAATCATCACGACCGGATTTGCATTTGCAACACCCGTCGAAGCGGTCGCACCTGACTATCCGGACACGAAATTTGTGAATATCGACGGCTGGATGCCCGAAGTGCCAGCCAACGTGCAACTGATTGGTTTCCAAGAACATCAGGGATCGTACCTCGTTGGAATGATGGCCGCGATGGCGTCCAAGTCCGGCACGGTCGGCTTTATCGGCGGCATGGACATTCCCCTGATCCGCCACTTTGGCTGCGGCTATGCCCAAGGCGTGAAGGCGGTGAACCCCGACGCGACTGTGATTGCCAACATGACCGGCACAACACCGACCGCCTGGAATGACCCCGTCAAAGGATCCGAGCTGACAAAAGCGCAAATCAGCCAAGGCGCGGATGTGGTCTATGCCGCTGCGGGCGGTACTGGTGTGGGCGTTCTGCAAACAGCGGCAGACGAGGACATCCTGTCCATCGGTGTCGACAGCAACCAAAACTACCTGCATTCCGGCAAAGTTCTGACATCCATGCTGAAACGTGTCGACGTGGCCGTCTATGATTCCATGAAAGCCGGTACGGATATGGAAACAGGCGGCTTCACCACTTTGGGTCTGGCCGAGGACGGCGTGGGTTACGCGCTGGATGAACACAACGCCCCCTTGGTCACTGCAGACATGAAAGCCGCCGTTGACGAAGCCCGTCAAAAAATCATCGATGGCGACATCGAAGTTGTGGCGTATTACGCCAATGACAGCTGCCCTGCGTTGGACTTCTAAACGGCGTTAGACAGAAAAACATTGGCCGCGCCCCGATACGGTGCGGCCCATTTCCAACCGGGTGGGACATATTATGGCGGGTCAAACGCCAGCAATTGAGCTGAAAGGCATCTCAAAAGCCTTTGGCCCGGTTCAGGCCAACAAAGATATCTCGATTTCCGTCATGCCAGGTACGATCCATGGGATCATCGGCGAAAACGGCGCTGGCAAATCAACTCTGATGTCGATCCTTTATGGCTTTTATAAAGCCGACGCGGGTCAGATCTTTATTTCGGGTCAAAAAACACAAATCCCTGACAGCCAAGCGGCCATCGCGGCCGGCATTGGTATGGTGTTTCAACACTTCAAACTCGTTGAAAACTTTACCGTCCTAGAAAATATCGTTCTAGGCGCAGAAGACGGATGGCGACTTAACACCTCGCTACGCAAAGCCCGTAAGACCTTGCAAACCCTCAGCGACGAATACGAATTGAAGGTCGACCCCGATGGCATCATCGAAGATATCGGGGTTGGCATGCAACAGCGGGTCGAGATCCTTAAAGCCCTCTACCGACAAGCAAATATCCTAATTCTCGATGAACCCACAGGCGTACTAACCCCCTCCGAGGCCGACCAACTGTTCCGCATTTTGGGTCGCCTGAAAGCCGAAGGCAAAACCATTATCCTGATCACACATAAGCTACGCGAGATCATGGAAACCACAGACACCGTCAGCGTCATGCGGCGCGGCGAAATGACCGCCACAGTGAAAACCGCTGAAACCTCTCCGGAACAATTGGCCGAACTCATGGTTGGACGGAAAGTCCTGCTTCGGGTCGACAAAACCCCCGCAAAACCCGGAAAAGTCGTGCTGGATGTCAAAAATCTGCGCGTCGTCGACGATGCCGGTGTGGAACGCTTGCGGGGCATAGATCTTCAAATCCGGGCCGGAGAAATCCTTGGCGTCGCAGGGGTCGCAGGCAACGGCCAGTCGGAACTGCTTGAAGTTTTGGGGGGCTACACCGAAGGCACAGGTCAGATCAAAGTAAACGACCAACAGATTGACCTTACTGGGAAAATGTCCGACGGGCAATCCCGCCGCGCCAAAGGCATCGCTCATGTCCCCGAGGACCGTCAACGCGAAGGCCTGATCATGGACTACACGGCTTGGGAAAATACGGCCTTTGGCTACCATCATGACCCTGACTACCAATCCGGCATACTCATGAACAACGCCGCCATCCGCGTTGACACAGAAGCCAAGATGAAGCGCTTCGACGTCCGCCCTCCGAACCCCAAATTAGCCGCCAAAAACTTCTCAGGCGGCAATCAACAAAAAGTCGTGCTTGCCCGGGAAATAGAACGCAACCCAGACCTGCTGCTGATCGGTCAACCCACACGCGGTGTTGATATCGGTGCTATCGAATTCATCCACCAACAAATCGTCGCCTTGCGCGATCAAGGCAAAGCCATACTTCTGGTCTCTGTTGAGCTCGAAGAAATCCTCGGGCTCGCGGACCGGATCGCGGTCATGTTTGACGGGCGTATCATGGGCGAACGCGCGCCGACACACACAGACGAAAAAGAACTCGGCCTGCTCATGGCCGGAATGTCTGGCACCATAACATGATCAGCATTCCAACACCGCATTCACTTAGCCCTATAAACTCCGGGGGGGCCGCGATCAGCGGCGGGGGCAGCGCCCCCAACACCCCCTTCGAACCAAAGCGGAGCCGGACATGGATGTAATGCCCAAATGGGCCGAGATCATTCTCGTCCCACTTATCTCATTGCTTCTGGCGGCAATTCTCTCTGCTTTGGTCATTTTAGCCATCGGCGAAGACCCCTGGGCCGCCGTCAAACTCATGGTAGATGGCGCGCTTGGCTCAACCTATGGCTGGGGCTACACGCTTTATTACGCAACGAACTTCATGTTCACAGGCCTCGCTGTCGCTGTCGCATTTCACGCCCGCCTGTTCAACATTGGCGGCGAAGGCCAAGCAATGCTCGGCGGGCTTGGCGTTGCACTGGTTTGCCTGATGATCCCTTGGCCCCACTGGTCGCTTGCGCTTATTTTCGCCACGTTAGGTGCCGCGGTATTTGGTGCGATGTGGGCCGCAATCCCCGCCTACCTTCAAGCAAAACGCGGCAGCCACATCGTGATCACGACGATCATGTTCAACTTCATTGCCGCCGCCTTGTTGAATTACATTCTGGTAAACGTCCTGCGTCCAAAAGGGTCAATGGACCCCGCCTCTGCGCGCTTCCCGGATGCTGTGCATCTTCCCTCCCTACACGATATACTGGCCCCTTTCGGGATCTCCTTTTCCAAGGCGGCACCGGCCAATATCTCACTTGTGGTGGCCGTGATCGCCTGTGTTCTGGTTTGGGTTCTGATCTGGCGCACGCGTCTGGGTTATGAAATTCGCGCCTATGGCCATTCCGAAACTGCCGCGCGCTATGCGGGGATTTCAGCTGTGAAAATCACGATGATCGCGATGCTGATTTCTGGTGCGCTGTCGGGAATGATGGCCATTAACAACGTCATGGGCGAAGCCGAGCGTTTGGTTATGAACGCCACCGAGGGGGCTGGTTTTATAGGCATCGCCGTCGCTTTGATGGGGCGCTCGCATCCATTTGGCGTGTTCTTGGCGGCCATCCTTTTTGGTTTTCTCTATCAAGGGGGTGCAGAATTAGCACTTTGGACCTCTATCCCCCGCGAGCTCATCGTCGTGATCCAAGCCCTTGTCATTTTGTTTACAGGCGCTTTGGACAATATGGTGCGCATGCCGCTAGAGCGTCTGTTCCTAGCCTTGCGCCGTAAAGAGGTCTGAGCCATGGATTTCCTCACCCTCATCCAGATCCTTGATTCGACCGTGCGCTTGGCCACGCCGCTGTTGCTTGCCTGCTTGGCGGGGCTGTATTCCGAGCGCGCTGGCATCTTTGACATTGGACTTGAAGGCAAAATGCTTATGGCGGCGTTCTTTTCCGCCGCGCTTGCCGCCGTGACCGGATCGGTCTGGCTGGGCCTGTTGGCAGGGATATTCGCGTCGCTGCTTTTGTCTGGACTGCATGGCCTGGCCTCGATCACGTTCCGGGGCAATCAGCTAATTTCCGGCGTCGCCATCAACTTTTTAGCCTCTGGGTTAACTGTTTTGATCGCACAATCCTGGTTCCAACAAGGCGGACGCACACCCGCACTTATCGGTGCCGGGCGCTTTGAGCCCATCACATTACCCTTCGCTGATGCTTTGGCGGATGTACCGATCCTCGGTCTCATCTATCACGAACTGATTTCCGGTCATTCGTTCCTTGTTTATGCGGCTTTCTTGGCGGTTCCAGCCACTTGGTGGCTGCTTTATAGCACCCGCTTTGGCCTGCGCCTGCGCGCCGTTGGGGAAAACCCGGCCGCGGTGGACACAGCCGGGATTAGCGTTGTCGGTTTACGATTTGCCTCGGTTGCGATCTGCGGCGTGTTATGCGGTCTGGCGGGCGCTTATCTTGCCAC
This sequence comes from Paracoccaceae bacterium, assembly GCA_045106335.1. Lineage (GTDB taxonomy): Bacteria > Pseudomonadota > Alphaproteobacteria > Rhodobacterales > Rhodobacteraceae > Aliishimia. Next base: position 12,647 of record JBGCEM010000096.1, read on the forward strand.
GGCGCTACAAGCCGGCTTCGTCAAAGAGATGTCTTCAGGGCGCGGGTTTATCGCACTCGCCGCACTGATTTTTGCAAAATGGAAACCCTGGCCTGCGATGTGGGCGTGTCTACTGTTTGGCTTTCTTCAGGCCATTTCTTTGCGGTATCAGAACATTGATCTTGGGGCTTTTTCTGTGCCATCCCAGTTCATGAATGCACTTCCCTTTATCTTAACGGTTGTAATTTTGGCGGGTTTCGTTGGCAAAGCTATCCCCCCGCGCGCGGGGGGCGAACCTTATGTCAAAGAGCGATAAAACCTACGATCACGTATCCTTTATCTTTGCGTGTTAGCCTTTGCGACATAAGTCCAGGTCATTCAATCAATAGGTCCAGTTCGCTGCAAAGCAGCACCGCAGTTGAAATCACGTCCGAACAGGCGCAAAGGTCGTCGTATGTATATCTACCTCCCCATCGCTGAAGTGTCTGTCAACGCGTTTGTGTTGCTGGGTCTTGGTGGGCTTGTCGGGGTGCTGTCTGGCATGTTTGGCGTCGGCGGTGGCTTCTTGATGACCCCGCTTTTGTTTTTCATCGGAATCCCCCCCGCCGTTGCCGTTGCGACAGAAGCCAACCAGATTGTGGCGTCCTCTTTTTCTGGGGTCTTGGCGCACTTTAGACGAAAAACCGTAGATTTGAGGATGGGAACCGTCCTTTTGATAGGTGGTTTGATTGGCGCGGCCTTCGGTGTTGTGGTCTTCAATTATCTTAAAAGCCTTGGCCAAGTCGATTTACTGGTGCGTCTGTGCTATGTCGTATTCCTTGGCATTATTGGATCTTTGATGTTCGTCGAAAGTCTAAACGCCATCCGCAAAACACGCGGCGGGGCTGTCGCCCCAAAGAAACGCAAGCATGGTTTGGTCCACAAGCTGCCCTTCAAGATGCGGTTTCGCGTGTCTGGTTTGTATATTTCGGTGATTCCACCGCTTATTGTTGGGGTTTTAGTGGGTATCCTTGCTGCGATCATGGGCGTCGGCGGCGGCTTCATCATGGTCCCTGCAATGATCTACATCCTTGGAATGCCTACTAAAGTTGTGGTCGGCACCTCGTTATTCCAAATTATTTTCGTCACAGCTTTCACAACCATGTTGCACGCGACCACGAACTACACTGTGGATGTCGTACTGGCCGTATTGTTGCTGGTGGGTGGCGTTATTGGCGCACAAATTGGAACGCGAATCGGTGTCAAAATGAAAGCCGAACAACTGCGTATCCTTTTGGCCATTATGGTACTCGCGGTTTGTGGTAAATTGGCGTTGGATCTGCTGTTGATGCCGTCCGAGCTGTACTCAATCGGCGCAGCTGGGGGGCATTAAGATGCTAAAATATCTCGTCGCCCTGATTTTGTGCACGCTACCGTTGCATGCAGAAGAGGTCGTTTTAGGCTTATCTAAGGACCGTGTTGATATCACGACCAGTTTCGATGGATCAGAGATCTTGATCTTTGGGGCCGTCAAACGCGAAACAGCAATTCCCGATGGCGATCCAATCCAAGTCATCGTCACGGTATCTGGCCCTTTGCAACCCGTCACGGTGCGCCGCAAAGCCAATCGCTTTGGTATTTGGGTAAACACAGCTGCCGTGGAAGTCGATTCAGCACCGGCCTTTTACGCAGTTGCCAGCAGCGGGCCTCTCGCAGAGGTGTTGTTGGACACAGAAGATTTACGGCATCAGATTTCAATTCCCCGGGCGATCCGGTCGGTTGGAGCACCATCCGATATCGAAAACGCTGAAACCTTTACTGAAGCACTGATCCGCATTCGAAAAGCCGCCGGGCAGTACCAAAACCTTGAAAACCAGGTCGCTGTGGACGCACAAACTTTGTTTCGCACGCAGGTCGCGTTACCCGCAGCCTTGATTGAAGGTGACTACACAACCCGCATTTTTCTAACGCGCTCGGGAAAAGTCGTATCACAACTGGAAACCTCCATCGATGTGGACAAAGTAGGCTTAGAACGGTGGCTCTACAATTTGTCCCGCGAAGACCCGGTTTGGTATGGGCTTATGTCATTGGCGATTGCTATTTTTGCAGGTTGGGGCGCGTCTGCTGCGTTTTCGTTGTTGCGAAACTGAGCCGAACGCAACAGCTACCCGCGCCCGACATATGGCATTTTATTGGCCATGATAGTCATTGTCAAAATATTGGTGCTGAGCGGCAAATCCGCCATATGCAAAATTGCACGTGCAACGTCTTCGACGGCCATCGTCGGAAGATCCGGAACTTTGGCTTTCATCGCCGCAACCATTTCGCTTTCGGCATTACCAATGTCGATCTGCCCGCAACAAATATTCAAATCCCGACCGTCCAAACTGAGCTGCCGCGTCATTCCCGTGATCGCATGCTTCGTTGTCGTGTAAGTGATCGCATTCTCGCGGGGGGTATGTGCAGACACCGAACCATTGTTGATAATGCGCCCGCCGCCCTGTGTCCGCATCCGGCCAAATGCGGCCCGCGCGCATAGAAACATGCCAGTTAAATTTACGGCCAGTGCAGTGTTCCAAGCCTCTAATGGTGTTTCATCGACAGGTGCCGCTGGCATAAAGATCCCGGCGTTGTTGAACAACACATCCACTGTACCGAAAGCGTCAAAGCATCGCGTCACATCCGCCTCATGCGTGACGTCTCCGGGTAAAACGACCGCGTTGTCGTGGCCATTGGCGACCTTGGTCAACACATCCTCGCGGCGGGCCATCAAACCAACGCGCCATCCATTGTCCAAAAAATGGAGCGCCGTCGCTTTGCCCACGCCCGAACTCGCCCCAGTAATTAAAATGCTCTTCATAAGTCTTCCTCTGTCATGGCCAATGCCAAGGGCGCAGGCGCTGTACTGCGCAAATCATCAACCTGTAAGCCCGCTTCGGGCTTAGACAAACGCGCCCGCACCACCCAGTGTAACCGCTCTGCCGCCCGGGTGATTGCAACATAGGCCAGACGTTTCCACAAGGCCTGACCTGCCTCGACCCGCCCCATTCGCGCTGCCATTGATAAATCCGGCGCAAAGACTTGAACAGTATCCCATTGAGATCCTTGCGCTTTATGGATCGTCACAGCCGCCCCATGCAGAAAAGTTGCGCCCATGCGTGCAGCGAACGGAATGAAAGGCTCTTCCTCGTCCGGCTTTTCGATTTTGACAATAGAGGCTGCAGACACTTGTGGCTCTTGCGCGCCCATCACATGTAGACGCGAAAACCCTGGCTTGCGCCCCACCCCTAAATATACGACCTGCGCGCCTTTGATCAGACCCCGCGCTTCAAGATCCAGTCGCTTTTTGCGGTGCTTCATGGGCAGTTCAATGCCATCACAAATGAGCGGTTCGCCCGCCAAAAGTTCGTCATCTGGCGCGCCGTGCACATTGCGAAACGCGTTAATAAGCCGGATCCGCGTGGCATTGCGCCACACAAGCACGGGACTGCGCGCCATCAAGTCGACCTCAGCCCGCTGGGCCCAAACAACGCGATCATCTCGACGCGCCTTATCTTGGATCATCTGTTCGAAATCATGGAATTCCAGGGTGGGGTCGGCAAGCGCATGGGCCAGGTCCAAAATAGGATTGTCAGCATCTTGGCGGTGAATTCGATCCAGATGCAAAACCTGTGGGGCCGGAAGGCGTTCAAACACCATCGCGCCGGATTGATTGACAGGCGCCAGCTGAGCGGGGTCGCCAAACATCAACAATGTTGGGAAAATCTCTTGCAGATCATTGAATTGACGGTCGTCCAGCATGGAAGCTTCGTCCACCAGACCGATATCCAGCGGCTCTTCGCGACGCTTCCAGCCCGTTATAAAATCGGACCCTCGCAAACCAGCCGCCGCCAAGGCTCCAGGAATAGAGGTGTTGGTTTGATAAAATTTATGCGCCCGATCTAAAGCTTGATCCGTGAGGCTTTCAATATCTGGCCGCTCGCCCTGCCCTGCTAGCCATTCGGCAATTTTTTCATATTCGGGATCGTAGACAGGGGTATATAAAATTCTGTGGATCGTCGTCGCAGGAACGCCCCGCAACCGCAAAACGGATGCTGCTTTATTCGTCGGGGCCAAAATGGCCAAAGTTCTCTTATCTTTGGACTTTTTACTTTCATAATCACCCGAGACAACATTTACGCCGGCCTCAACCAGAGCTTTGGTCAGCTCGGCCAATAACAGTGTTTTACCCGATCCCGCCTTGCCGGTCACCGCAATAACTTTGGCGGATCCGTCCCGTCGCGGCATTGTGTGCCCGTCCGAAACAGCAACGCCCACGTCTTCCAACATCTTAGCAATTGCGTCGAACGCCGTCGCTTGGTCAGTGGAAAATGTCAGGGCCAGAGCAGTCATGGGTCACACCCTAACTGCCCCAATCAACCGGGGCCAGATCAATCGCGCGCCGTTCCTTCACGCGATTGCCAATAAAGGTTGTTCGGGGCCAGTTTCGGCGCGACCAAAAGCTGTTTCGAACCAATGCAGCGATTGTTCAGGTCGAATGCCTGCACGTTGTGCGACACGGGCTTGGGCTTCAGGGCTGAAATCCCACAGTCCAACGCTGATTTGATCACGACCTTCGCCAACTGTTCCCAATACTTCAGGGCTTGCACCAATCATACGATAGATCCGCACCATACGGGCATCAAAAACACCTACAAATTGAACAATTCCAAGACCACGCATAATTTCACCACCACCCAGCATCAAAGCCGCTGCCACATGAGCGGGAGCCGACCGCGTTAAACAAAACCGTGTACATTCCCAAATCAGCGGGCTGACAACTTCGCCACCGCCCATAACTTCAGAAAAGTGATCATTTACCATAACAGGGCCCGTCGTGGGCAAGAAACGCATGGATCCACCATGGGTTCCATCGGGCATTTCCCAGATCACATAAAGCGGGTTATGCGCATCATATTCGTCTGTCTCATAGCCGTTTTCATCAACTGAGACCTCCCAGTTCAAACGTTCGCGGAATTGATCCGCACGATCCCGAAACATTGTGTCACGGAGTTTAGGGAAGTTTTTAAGTTGATCGGCGTAGATGTAGCGCAGCATGTTGACCGCTCCTTCGCTATAATTGGGGAGTGGACAAAGGAATAACCCTAGGAAATTTAACGTCAGCCTATTGGAGCGCACGGAAAATTAACGAATTGGGCTGTGCGGCTATACGACGATCAGGCCTTGAGCCATCGCTCGGGCCACTGCGTGGGTGGTGTTCATTGCACCTAATTTGAACCGAGCACTTTCAATGTAAACACGTAGCGTGTGCTCAGAAATAGACAAAGAATCAGCCACTTGCGCCCGAGAGTACCCCATAGCCAACAGGGTCATTGCATCGACTTCACGCGGGCTTAAATTACGTTTCTGATCCGGCGTTCGATTCGGTTCAAGTTGCAGCGCTTTTTCGTTAAAATAGTGCGCAATTAGGATCAACGAGCGGCGATGTTCTTCGGTAAATTCTGACCAGATATCATCCGAACAGGTGTGGTTTGCGGTAAATAACGCGAATTGACCGCTGGGGCCACGCACAGGAACAGAGAATCCCTGATTCCCCAGACCGTATTGCATTGCCTCTGCCAAGAAGTCTCGGGCGGCCTTGCTTGACCAGTCCAACCGTTTCCAATCCACAGGGTGAAAGCGTTGATAACACCCCACAATGACCGGATCGACGCGCACGTAATTTTGTTCGACGTAACGCGCCTGCCAAGCCTCAGAATAGGTGCCGCAGCCATATTGCTCGCCACCGGCATCGACCCAGTGATACGCGACATGATCAATTCGTAAAACATCGCGCAATTGCTCACTGGCTGTTTGGATCCCTTCAAGCGCTTGCGCTGTTTCCAATCTCTCCAGAATGTCTTCCAAGCTTTTGTTCGTCGCCATAGGTGGGCAAGGCCTTGTATTCGGTGGACGCAATTTCTGTGGCAGCTAAGTCGGCCGTGATTGCGATTTGCTCTGCCAATGCAGAATAATCGTTTTTCTGGGCGAAGCTTTTAAGGTCTGCGAGAACGTCCAAGATCCATTCGTTTTTCATGCCTAGATACACCCTTTAGTGGTTAATGAAGCGTTAAAGACATACTAGCATAAGTTAAGGGGTTGGATAAATTCGCATATTTCAACTCCCCCAAAATAGCGAGGTCAGGATTTGTAAGTTCAATTGGGACCTAAAGCCACAACCCTGAGACGAAAAATGCCCGCGATCACAACTGTGATTCGCGGGCACGTTAGTTGATTCGGTCGGATAAAGGGTTAACTTTTCCCTTCTAGCACGTCCTCTAGGGTCCGCAGACCCGTCTTGGGCGCTTGGACCAGCACCGACATATTGCCTGGCTTGTGTTCATTGCGCAGCATTTTCATATGCGCCTCGGGCAAATCGTTCCAGGCAAAGACCTCAGACATACAAGGATCCAGACGGCGTTCGACCATCAGCTGGTTTGCCGCCATTGCCTGTTTCAGATGCGCGAAATGCGAACCCTGCAGACGCTTCTGGTGCATCCACATATAACGCACGTCAAAGGTTAGGTTGAATCCCGTGGTGCCCGCGCAGATCACAACCATGCCACCTTTTTTCACAACAAAGGTCGAGACAGGGAAAGTGGATTCGCCGGGATGTTCAAAGACCATATCAACATTCACGCCTTTACCCGTGATGTCCCAGATCGCTTTGCCGAACTTGCGCGCTTCCTTAAACCAGTCATTGTATTCTGGTGTACCAACCGTCGGCAGCTGCCCCCAACAGTTGAAATCTTTACGGTTCAAAACGCCCTTTGCACCCAAATCCATCACAAACTCGCGTTTGCTTTCATCCGAGATAACACCGATTGCATTTGCACCCGCAGTGTTGATCAGCTGGATCGCATAAGATCCCAGACCGCCCGACGCGCCCCAGACCAAAACATTCTGGCCAGGTTTCAGGTCATGTGGCTCATGACCGAACAGCATCCGATAGGCAGTTGCCAAGGTCAGCGTGTAACATGCACTTTCTTCCCAAGTCAGGTGCTTGGGACGCGGCATTAGCTGTTGGGACTGTACATTCGTGAACTGTGCAAAGGATCCATCAGGGGTTTCATAGCCCCAGATCCGCTGGCTGGGCGAATACATCGGATCGCCACCGTTACAGTGCTCATCATCACCGTCGTCTTGATTGCAGTGGATGACGACTTCATCCCCAACCTTCCAGCGCGTAACCTTATCGCCGACGGCCCACACGATACCGGATGCATCGGAACCAGCGATATGGAACGGTTTGCCATGACCATCAAACGGTGAAATCGGCTGGCCCAACGCGGCCCAAACCCCATTGTAATTCACGCCCGCGGCCATAACCAAGACCAACACTTCGTGGCTGTCCAGGGTTGGTACGTCGACGACTTCGACTTCCATAGCTGTGTCGGGCTCACCGTGACGCTCGCGCCGGATGGTCCACGCGTACATTTTCTTAGGGACATATCCCATCGGGGGCATTTCACCCAATTCGTACAGATCTTTTTCGGGCGCCTCATATGCAACCAAACCGTTCGTATCCAAAGCCATCCAAGCCTCCGTTTAATCCAAAGGTGCCGCAGCGCAGAATCGCTGCGTTTAGACAGCAATATGGACGCTTGCGCAACAAAGCAACAGTACAAATGGCAATTTGAGTAATTTTATGACCCAGCAGGCGCAGAAAACACCTCGCACGCGCAGAAACCCAATGACTTCTAGCCTATTGAGTTGGCATAATATTGCAAACTTTGGATTTCATGGTCCGAGATCCGTATGTCTTCGTTTTCAATTTGAACGAACTTGCGATGGACCAAATGTGCCAAAGCCTCACGTAAATACGCTTCCGGAGTTTCATCTTCCCTTAGCAAGAACGCCTCTGGTTGCGCTTCGATCACAGCACATCCCTGCGCGATGAGTTCTGTCTTTGATATCTTGTCGCCCTTGCGCAAAAGAATGTCCGCCAATATCGGCAATCCCAATTTGGGCATCGCCATTTCGATCCGACCCATCAATTCCACTGCCAAGTCGTCCAAAGACATATTTGATGCAGAACCGTTGAAGGACAGCGGCTCTCCAAAAATCACACCTGCAGATCCAAATCGGCCAAACTTTCCGCGCAGTCTTAGCCACAAGTTCCGGCTTATAAAGCCAAAGATCACACCCAACTTCGCCCCGAAACGTCGATTGCCTTGAACATGGGCGGCCATCAAGACACGATCTTCCAGCACGCGATCATAGTTTATTGCAACAGGCACAAATACAACTTCGCGCGCATTGTCTTGCGCAGCCTCTAAAACATATCCCAACAACCCCATCTTGGGAGGCGCCAACTTTCCGTCCAGACTCAGCCCACCTTCAGGAAAAATCGCCTGCGTTACACCCCCAAGCGTCGCCATATGGACGTAGCGCGCCAATACTTTACGATAAAGCGCTCCGCGGGATTTGCGGCGGATAAAATACGCCCCCATCGACTTTATCAAACGTGACAACGGCCAAATCCGCGCCCACTCGCCGACCGCATAGGATAATGCCGAAGACTGCGCTGCCAGATATGTCACCAAAACATAATCCATGTTTGAGCGGTGATTCATAATGAACACAACGGTCGAGTCTTTTGGGATAGCCGCGATTACCGCATTGTTTTGCGGTCCCGTCCGAACGACGTATAAAACATTGGCCAACCAACGCGCGACTCGAATGCCAAACCCGAAATAGGCAAAGGCCGAAAAGCTTGGAACAATCTCGCGCGCATAGCGACGGGCTTTCTCAAAACCAACATCCTCCCGCACCCCTTGCTTGCTCGCATATTCAACAATTGCTTCGGTGACCTGTGGATCATAACTCAATCGCTGAATCATGTCCTGACGCGCGGCCAATTTGAACGGCTCAATCGGGCGAGTCAGTTTTGTATTCAGCTGCGCAACGGCACGTTCCAAGCGACGGCGGAAAAACCAACGCACCGACGGAAACAAGAAATGCGATGCAAAAGTGACCGCCGCAAACGCCACAATCAGAACGAATAACCAAATCGGAAGCTGAACTGTGTTCGTCATAGTCGAAAATTGCCCTGAATGCGGGTGGGCGTAAACCTATTCCTAAGAAAGAGCACCTGGGTTTGTTGACGGGCTTGTATATTGGCGACAGTTTATTCGCGCTTAACGGGTTCCTTCAGAAAACATGCAGATTGCCGCAACGCAGCGAATTGACATCGGCATAATATTACCAGTATCAAGCTCTGGAAGAAACAAAATTACCCAAAGTGATTCAGTGAGGCCTAAATGACGCAACCGCAGAAAGACCGCCCTTGGCTCATTCGGACGTATGCCGGCCATTCAACCGCATCCGCGTCGAACGCGCTGTATCGCGCGAATCTGGAAAAAGGTCAGACGGGTTTGTCCGTCGCCTTCGATCTTCCAACACAAACCGGGTATGACAGCGATCACATTCTGTCCCGTGGCGAAGTCGGCAAAGTGGGGGTTCCGGTCAGTCATTTGGGCGACATGCGGACTCTGTTTGATAAAATTCCGCTGGAAAAAATGAATACCTCGATGACGATCAATGCGACTGCGCCTTGGTTGTTAGCGCTGTATATTTCCGTCGCGGAAGAACAAGGTGCAGATGTCACGAAATTGCAAGGTACCGTGCAAAACGATCTGATCAAAGAATACCTATCGCGCGGGACCTATATTTGTCCGCCAAAACCATCGCTGAAAATGATCGCCGATGTGGCCGAATATTGCTATTCTAATGTTCCCAAGTGGAACCCCATGAATGTGTGTTCTTATCACTTGCAAGAAGCCGGCGCGACACCTGAGCAAGAATTGGCCTTTGCTTTAGCAACGGCTCAAGCGGTTTTGGACGAATTAAAACCACGCGTACCAGCAGAAGATTTCCCCGCGATGGTGGGTCGTATTTCCTTCTTCGTAAATGCAGGAATTCGATTTGTCACCGAAATGTGCAAAATGCGTGCCTTTGTAGATCTCTGGGATGAGATTTGTATAAATCGTTATGGAGTCGAAGATCCCAAATTTCGCCGCTTCCGATATGGGGTACAGGTCAACTCGCTGGGGCTCACAGAACAACAGCCCGAAAACAATGTCTATCGCATCCTAATAGAGATGCTGGCCGTAACCCTGTCCAAAAAAGCACGTGCCCGCGCCGTGCAACTGCCCGCCTGGAACGAGGCATTGGGACTTCCACGCCCTTGGGACCAACAATGGTCAATGCGTATGCAGCAAATTCTGGCTTATGAAACTGACCTTTTGGAATTTGATGATCTATTCGAAGGCAACCCAGCCGTAGACGCGAAAGTCGAGGCTTTGAAAGATGGTGCGCGACACGAATTAGCGACGCTGGAAAGCATGGAAGGTGCAATAGGCGCGATCGATTATATGAAATCTCGGTTGGTTGAAAGCAATTCCGAACGGCTCAATCGAATTGAAGCGGGCGAAACAATCGTTGTTGGTGTCAATAAATGGCAACAGGGTGAACCGTCCCCATTGATGACATCTGATGGTGGAATCATGGTCGTTGACCCGGCTGTTGAGCAAGAACAGATAAAACGTCTCAATGAATGGCGCGCAGCGCGCGATGCACAAACAGTTGCCAAAACCCTGGAACAATTAAAGGCCGACGCGGCCGCTGGCAAAAATGTAATGCCAGCATCCATTGCCTGCGCCAAAGCCGGGGTAACAACTGGAGAATGGGCTGCACAAATGCGCGCCGTTCACGGAGAATATCGCGGCCCCACAGGCGTTGCTGCCGGGCGATCCAATAAAACCGAAGGTCTGGACGATATTCGTGATGCAGTGGACGCAGTCAGCGACAAATTGGGGCGTCGCTTAAAGTTCTTGGTCGGCAAACCCGGTTTGGACGGCCACTCAAATGGTGCGGAACAAATTGCCGTACGCGCGCGCGATTGCGGAATGGATATCGCATATGAAGGCATCCGACTAACCCCCGAAGAAATAGTAAAAGCGGCCCAAGAGGACAATGCGCACGTCATTGGATTATCTATTTTGTCCGGCAGCCATTTGCCCCTGGTTGAAGATGTGTTGTCACGTATGCGCGGCGCTGGCCTGTCGAATATTCCAATTATTGTCGGTGGTATTATCCCGGATGAGGACGCAGATGCTTTGCGTGCAATGGGTGTTTCGCGTGTTTACACACCAAAAGACTTTGAGCTGAATACAATTATGACCGATATTGTAGAACTCGCAGATCCGAAAGCGGTGGCCGCAGAATAAGCAAAACTACACTTGTCACAATTCAGTAGACCCGTTTCGATTGCATCGCGACGGGTTTTCTGTATTCAGGCCGCACCGTTCAAAAGTACTGGAATAAAAATCATGGCAAACGATCTTAATACCATGTCGCGCAAGCAATTGGAAAAACTCGCCAAAGACGTGCAAAAAGCGCTTAAATCTATTGAGACAAAAGAAAAACGCGAAGCCAAAAAAGCCGCGGAAAAGGCGGTTGCTAAATTTGGGTTTTCCCTTTCCGACGTTACGGGGGCTCCTTCAGCGGTATCAACTAAAAAGAAGCCCGCTGCGAAGAAACCGAGTGCCCCTAAATATGCCAATCCCGCAGATTCCAGCCAAACTTGGACTGGAAAAGGCCGTCAGCCCGTTTGGTTCCGCGAGGCCGTAGAAGCTGGAACCGATCCTGCGTCTATGGCTATCTAAGTCTATGACTATCCATATTGGAGCAGAGCCCGGAAGTATTGCAGAAACTGTTTTAATGCCTGGCGACCCGTATCGCGCGAAATGGGCGGCCGAAACGTTTTTAGATAATACGACTTGCGTCAATGAAACACGCGGTATGTTGGCTTTTACAGGAACATGGCAGGGCCACAAAGTAACCATCCACGGAAGTGGAATGGGTATGCCCTCGCTATCGATTTATGCGAACGAATTGATCCGGGACTTTGATGCAAAGACTTTGATACGGATCGGCTCTTGTGGTGGCATGCAACCACATGTGGATGTGCGCGATATTATCATTGCGACAACTGCAAGTTCCATTTCCACGCCGTCTTCAGCGATTTTCAAAGACTTCAACTTTGCCCCTTGTGCGGATTGGGGGCTGTTATCTGCAGCCGTGTCCGCAGCAAAGGAACAAAACGTCAAAACACATGTTGGTGGAATTTATTCTTCCGACGTGTTTTATGCCGAACGTCCTGATTTGGACGAACAAATGGTTCGGCATGGAATTCTCGGTGTCGAAATGGAGGCAGCAGAGCTTTATATCCTTGCAGCACGTTACAAACGACGCGCTTTAGCTGTGCTGACAGTATCCGATCATTTGCAGACAGGCGAAGCGCTTCCAGCAGATCAGCGGGAACAGTCTTTTGGTGACATGGTTCAAATCGCTTTGCGGGCGGCCTTTGCTTAGACCTTATCCATGCGTTCGATCATACCCATTTAGTGGCGCTGGGACCCACCCTTTCAGTGCCTCTGAACTTGGCTCAAAGATCTCAACCTGTAATGGGTAACATGCCGCGTCGTCAGATGAATGCGTGCTGGAACAGTCACCACCAGGACAGGCAGACAGGTTCCCGAGAAGATCAATTTCTGCGAAGAATTCAATATAATCCCCCGGCCGGACAGGGCTTGCTTTCATGAAATATTGCCCTGTATCACGTGTGAAGCCTGTACACATGAACACATTCATCACATCATGCACCAGCAATTCTGCCTGATCCCGCGCAACGCCCATATAATCCGCTAAAGATCTCGTTAAATTCGAGTGGCAGCAGTGGTGATACTGACCGCCGCCGGTCAGACTATTGTGTGTATAAGGATCACACCTCGTCCCAATTACATCGTGAACAGATCCACCGTGGGGATCGATCCCATACCAGTCTAGACTATCCGCAACGATCGTCGCCATCGGTCGCAAACAGGGAAGGGTCGACCACAGCTGATCTCCATTAGAAACATGTGTTCCGTGAAGCGCCCGTGTCTTACCAGAATAAAACCGTTCGGATAAATCATTTAAATTGTGCAAGTTTAGATCACCCACTTGCGGGCCTTCAACCGACATAACACGAAAGAAATGCCCCTTGGGCACTTCGAAACAACACGCATGTCGCGCTGGTATTCGAACTTCGCCAATTTTTTTCGCCGTTGCCCGTGCCCTCGAATATAGCGCCAGGTCCGGCCCAGAAAGCGTGTCGGGAGGATAGCAAACAACGGGAGGAAGCGCGCGGTGTGCTTCGGCATGATCAGGCGCGTTTGTCATCCTGAAACTCTACCCATGTTCACCGTGCCCTCGCGTAAGATCTAAACTGTGCGCTCAACCATCATCTTTTTAATCTCAGCAATTGCTTTCGCGGGGTTCAAGCCTTTAGGGCAGGTCTTAGCGCAATTCATAATTGTATGGCAACGATACAGCTTAAACGGATCTTCAAGTTCGTCCAAACGCTCACCCGTTGCCTCGTCCCTGCTATCAATTATCCAACGATACGCGTGCAAAAGTGCTGCTGGTCCCAAATAGCGATCCCCATTCCACCAATAAGATGGACAAGAGGTTGAGCAAGAGGCGCACATGACGCATTCATATAGCCCGTCTAACTTTTTGCGATCATCGATGGATTGCTTCCATTCCTTGGCCGGGCGGTTTGTCTTGGTTTCCAACCAGGGCATGATGGATGCATGCTGTGCGTAAAAATGCGTTAGATCTGGGATCAAATCTTTGACAACGGGCATATGCGGCAGTGGATAGATTTTTACATCCCCTTTGATCTCATCCATGCCATAGATGCAGGCCAGCGTGTTGATCCCATCGATATTCATGGCACAAGATCCACAAATCCCTTCGCGGCAAGATCTGCGGAACGTCAAGGTTGGATCGATTTCATTTTTGATCTTGATCAAAGCATCCAAAACCATCGGACCACATGTATCCATATCAATGAAATACGTATCCACATGCGGGTTTTTACCATCATCCGGATTCCACCGATAGATTTTGAAAGTCCGCAGGTTGGTCGCGCCTTCAGGCTTTGGCCACGTGGTGCCTGTGACCATACGCGAGTTCTTGGGGAGTCTTAATTGTACCATGTCGCTTGCCTCTTACACGCCCAGCGCGGTCAATCCCGCCCGGGTCACACAAGTTTGAGTTTCCGACCTGCCCAAAATGCCTTGGATCAGGCTGACTGTAATTTCGCTTGTTCCCAGAACTGCATCTTTTGCAAACTGCCCGATTTCACGCGCGGTCGCGTTGTCAATAACACAATCGGTGAACGGAGTGACTGATTGCTTCGGAACAGAGGGAAACCGTGTTACAAGCGCTTCATCAACTGCAGATTTTGCAGCAGTTCTTGCGACATCATCGACGCTTTGCGTCGCTTCAGCGCAGCCCATGAGAAGAAACAGGGCAGATATTTTCATGAGCTTGAGCGATAGCCGCTTCCACCCTGTAAAATATCAGTGCCATATGTGCACTGAGGGCGATTTGTGACTGTATTTACCGCAGAAATAGGATCCGCGAACTGAACGCTGAACTTATCAAGAATACAGTCTTGAAGATTTCGCACATGAGTCAGCGCGGCGTCAGAAACCGAACGCACCATCGGAATGGAACCGGAACTGACATCGACCGCAAAATGCCCCGCCGCGCGTGTTTCAACGATGCATCGATGAACGACACGAACCGAGCCCTCATGATCCTTCGCATCCGAGATCGCAGCGGCCGGACACAAGGCCGCCACAAAGAAAACAGCGCAAAGTTTTGGGACAGCAAAACGCATTAGTAGACCCGTGCTTTGGGTGCGATTTTCTTTAAATCGATCCCACCGTCATTGTGACTTGTCAGCGGTTGCGTGATCACCCCCCGGTACCCCAGCGAAGCTTCGTTCCCTTTAAACCAGACCAAACTGTGTTTGCGCCAGTTTTCATCGTCGCGATCAGGATAATCTTCGTGCGCATGCGCGCCGCGGCTTTCTTTACGCGCGGCGGCGGCCGTTACGGTGGCGACAGCATTTGGAATGAGATTCGTCAGTTCCAAGGTTTCCATTAAATCGGAATTCCAAACCATAGATGTGTCGGACACCTTCACATCGCTGATTTTGCCCGCCACGCCTTCCATCTGCTTTTGACCTTCAGCCAAAGTTGTATCCGTCCGGAACACTGCCGCATCTGACTGCATGGTTTTTTGCATCTCAAGACGCAGTTCTGCCGTGGGAACATGGCCCTTTGCGTACCGCAGACCGTCAAACCGGCTTAATGCCGCTTCAACCGAGCGGTGGTTTGGAGCCGGCACGGGTGTAGACGGATCCACAACTTCACGCGCACGAATTGCTGCAGCGCGTCCGAAAACGACAAGGTCAATGAGTGAATTCGATCCAAGGCGATTGGCCCCGTGTACAGATGCACACCCCGCTTCCCCAACCGCCATAAGTCCAGGCGAAATAGCGTTGGCATCTGATTTGGTCGGCGCGAGGACTTCGCCCCAATAGTTGGTCGGAATACCGCCCATGTTATAGTGCACAGTTGGCAGAACCGGGATAGGTTCCTTGGTCAAATCCACACCGGCAAAGATACGGGCGCTTTCTGAAATGCCCGGCAAACGCAGGTCCAACGTTTCTTTGGGCAAGTGATTCAAGTGCAGATGGATATGATCGCCCTGCTCACCTACACCACGACCTTCGCGAATCTCCATGGTCATACAGCGTGATACAACGTCCCGAGACGCCAGGTCTTTATAAGTAGGCGCGTAGCGTTCCATGAACCGTTCGCCTTCGGAATTGGTCAGATAACCGCCTTCGCCGCGGGCGCCTTCGGTGATCAAACAGCCCGCGCCATAGATACCGGTGGGATGGAATTGCACGAACTCCATGTCCTGTAAGGGCAGACCTGCGCGTGCGGTCATACCACCGCCATCCCCGGTACATGTGTGCGCTGACGTCGCTGAAAAATATGCGCGCCCATACCCACCAGTGGCCAAAACAACCATCTTGGCTGAAAACAAGTGCAAGGATCCGTCGTCTAGCTTCCAGCACAACACGCCCTGACAGACGCCATCCTCTGACATAATCAGATCAATCGCGAAATATTCTATGTAAAACTCAGCGTTGTTTTTGAGTGATTGACCATACAATGTGTGCAGAATTGCGTGCCCCGTGCGATCGGCCGCAGCGCAGGTTCGCTGGACTGGAGGGCCTTCGCCGAACTCAGTTGTATGACCGCCAAAGGGGCGTTGATAGATCTTACCCTCTTCCGTGCGCGAAAATGGCACACCGTAGTGTTCCAATTCATACACCGCTTTCGGTGCTTCACGCGCCAAATACTCCATCGCATCTGTGTCGCCCAGCCAATCAGAGCCTTTGACCGTATCGTACATGTGCCACTGCCAATTGTCCGGCCCCATGTTGGACAGCGATGCCGCAATGCCCCCCTGCGCCGCGACCGTATGGGATCGTGTTGGAAAGACTTTCGTCACACAGGCTGTACGTAAGCCCTGTTCCGCCATTCCCAGTGTGGCACGCAGACCTGCGCCGCCCGCGCCCACAACAACCACATCATATTCATGCGTTTCATAATCATATGCAGCCATTTTTCGGGCCTCCTGATGTCAAAGGGCAAGTTTGGCAATGGCGAACACGCCCATCGCGGCCAATCCATAGCTGATGCAAATCATCACCAATATAGCGACTTTCTGCGCCGTTCCGTGCACGTAGTCTTCGATCAAGACTTGCACACCGTCTTTGAAATGCAACATGGTCACAGCGATCGTCAGCGCCGCAACTAAAGCGGGCCAAGGACGTGCGAAATATTCTGTGACCGTGGCGTAATCTGAACCTAAGATCGGCCCGAACGTGAAGACAAACAGCGGGATCAAAATCAGCAAGCCGAAAGACTGAACCTTGACCCGCCAAAAATGGTCTGTCCCAGTTTTCGCCGATCCCATGCCAACGGCCCGTTTGCGGTCTGTTAAGTAACGCATGTCCGTCCTCCTATACGATCAGCAAGGTGAGAAGCGTCAGAATGACAGACCCTACGATCACCGCCCACCCCAATTTCTCAGCAACATCCAAGTCCAATCCATATCCATTGTCCCAGATCAAGTGACGAACACCCGCAAGACTGTGATACCACAAGCCCAGCACGCTGAGCGTCATGATCAGGTCGCCAAACCAGCTGGTCAGAAACCCATTGACCACATTGAAATAGGCCTCAGACGTCGCGGCGGCAAAAAACCACCAGATGATCAGGATGGATGACAACAACAATGCGTTTCCCGTGATCCGCGTCAAAATCGACGTGATCGAGGTAATCTGCGGGCGATAAATCTCAAGATGTGGCGACAGCGGGCGGTTGCCCCGATTGACATCGGCCATGAATTCTCCGGCGTTTTGGTTCCCTAAGCATCTATACACACCACAATTAACATTGAGTCACCTATGAATTGGAATGCGGGGCGCGGTTTTTTGGCGCGGTTTTAGCGTTTGTGATCACAGGCTGGAAACGCGTGATCACAAATATGCAAATCCGCACGTCGTATTGCATCATAATGCGTCTTTTGCGCAGCGGCACGTGTGGTCTCACGCTGCAATTTTCGTAAAATTGCAGCTGGATAGTTTTCGAATCCCCATGCAGTTTCGACAAAAGCGCCTTCGCCCGTAATTACATTTTCAAAAAAATACGCCGTCAGGTCGCTGTCATCTGTTTCAATCGCCAAGCCATTCACTGTGATCCCAGCTTGGCGCAAATCACTGTGACGGTCTTGCGGCGAAATCCCCTCGTTTGAGCGGCCATCCCCGGACACGTCCACCACGAAACGCGCGCAGTCCGTAACTTGTGCAAAGCTGTCTTGAGATACCTGCAACGCCTCACCCAAAGCCGTAGAAAAGTTGCGCCAAACACGAGGATTTGCTTCAATCGCGTCGGCGAATGCCTCAACAGCAGAGAAATCTGCCATCGATGTCCAAGGTAATGTCTGTCTTTGGCGTGACGATCCCGTCCATTGGATCAAAGTTACTTGCGCGTTTTTGCGCCACAACGCCTCGGCAACCGCGCTGTCGCGCAAGGCAGCGGCCAATCCATCCATTTGAATTCGAAACTCTTGCGGATCTACCGAGCCGGACACATCCACCGCAAACACAATCGCCAAATCACAGGCTTTTACAGAGGATGTGCCAAAAATCGACACAGACAAAAGCAAAGGCATCAAAAAATTGCGCATGAACATAGCTTACGCCATTTTAGCGAAAAACGAAGCCTTAAGGCGCTTGCTTACGCAGCCAGCTTTCAAACTCTGTGCAAATGATAATTTCTAGCCGTTCTGGGTCGTAAAACGCGTTGGCTTCGCCGCAGCTTTCAACAATCACGTCAATCTTTACCGGCATTTCAAAATCTAAGTTCAGCTCGGACACCTCGCGTGAAATGACCTGATCGGTGAAGCTGGAATCCGATCCGATATAGCGCAAACTCTGCGCCGGGGCTTTTGTGGCCAGGTCCTCAAAAACAGGGCCCCAACTGCCGTAGGCCAAATCAAATTCTTCTTCGCAGGTCTGAAGGCGTTCTGGGGGCAGACCCAAATCCACCGCCACATCTTCACGTTGGTCCAAATCGGCGCCCGCAAATAAGCAGACCAAGTTATAATAGCGCTGCAGGTCAGGCCCGTGCGTATCCCACCAGGCCACATCATCGGCAGTGTGGTCTGCTTCGGCCAAGAATCCAAAAGCCGAGGCATAGGCCATATCCACGGCACTGGATTCTTCAAACAATTGATCAATCAACAAGATCGAGGCCACATCCGCAGCGTCCTCTTCTTGCCCAAACACGGGCAATCCGACCACGTCAATGATGGCATGGCCCAATTCGTGATAGAGGATTGAGACCAAATTCGCCGCGACATAGTCATCTGTCGCATCCGCGTGCACGGCCGTTCCGACCAAAAGCGCAACGGCGCTAGTTTGAAGCCAATTTCCGATCATTTCGGGCACAACACCCAGTAATCAAGATCCAGCAACACGCTGGGCAGGTACTTTCCATCTGCGCCGGTACGCGCAAAAGGTGCACCACCTTTCGTCGCAACAAGCCGCAACCGTAATGCGCCAATCGACGGGACAGATGTGTCAGCAGTGTCCAGAACTTCGCTCCAGGCGCGCACGGTTTCGCCCGCCAAACAAGGGTTTGCGTGCGCCCCACTGTTCAAACCGACCACCATCTGTGCATTTGCCAGCCCATTAAAGGACAGCGCGCGTGCCATGGAAATCACATGCCCGCCATAGATCAAACGGCTGCCATCTGGTCGTGCTGCGGTGTCAAAATGCACCTTGGCTGTGTTTTGCCACAACCGTGTGGCCATCATATGTTCGGCCTCTTCAATCGTGACACCGTCCACGTGATCTATCTGCTCACCGATCTTATAATCGCCCCAGCGGTGCGGCTCACCTGCTAAACCAAAGTCATAATTGCTGAAATCAAGGCCCGCGGGGACTATTAATTCCCCTGCTGGCACCTGATCCACCAGATCGGGAAGAACCGTGGCGGGCGCGACTGCATCCAGATCGCGTTTGCGCACCATCACCCAGCGCACATAGCTTAAGACTGCCTCGTCATGCTGGTTAAATCCAGTTGTTCGGACCCAGACAACACCGGTCTTGCCATTAGAGTTCTGTTTAAGACCAATGACATCGCTGACTGCACGCAAAGTGTCACCGGGCCAAACAGGGGCCAGCCAGCGTCCCTCGGCATAACCCAAATTGGCCACGGCATTCAGCGAGACATCTGGCACTGTTTTGCCAAACACCGAATGAAACGCGATCATATCGTCCAATGGCGACGCCTTTAGTCCGCAGCTTTGGGCAAACGCATCCGAAGAATATAGCGCAAAGCGTTGCGGATAAAGTGCGTGATACAACGCCCGCTCACCCGCGCCGACTGTGCGCGGAACCGCATGATGAATTTGCTGGCCAAGTGCGTAATCTTCGAAAAATCGGCCCGAATTGGTCTTGGCCATGGTTTATTGCGCTCCGAGTTTCATGGCGGGGTCATAGTCTTTGCCCGGCACATCCTTGATCACCGCTTGTGCACAGCGCATGTGCCCACTTGCGGCATCGAACGCATAAGCTGGGTCGCCGTAAAGTTCCCAGCCCTTCGCCAGCGCCGCCGAAACTTTGTGACAAAAGGCTGAACTGTCTTCGTGGGTCAGCAACCGATACAGTCTCATCCCGGAAACGGCCACTTTCCCGCCGCCATATGCAGCGCGGCCACAGCCACAAACCCTGCAAGCCCGACGGCCAGCATCACGATTTCAGATTTAATAGGGGCCGTTTGAGATCTGACCGGCGGCCCGTCCTGTTTATTGATTTTAATCAAATTGACCACAGCCCATGCCAACAAGCCCCCAAACAGCAAGACAGATGCCAAATCGCCATTCACCAACAAGTGCGCGACAGTCCAGATTTTAAAACCCGTCAGTTGCGGATGCTTGATGCGCGCGATCCAAAGGTTTGGCGCCGCCATGGTCGAAAGATAGACATAGAGACCAAGCACCATGAGCAAGTTGTTGATATGGATCATAAATCCGGGCGGCGACCAAAGCGCTATGAAATCCGCCCCCCGATAGCCGAAAATCATCAACAGCAGCGAAACCAGCAACAGCACAGCTGCAATCGCGCGCCCGTTCGCCCCAAGTGACGCCCGGTGATCCGGCGCTACACGTTTCCACAGGTGCACAGCGCTCCAAAGCGCCAACCCCACCACCAACATAATCCACGCCATTCTAGAGCTCCGCTTGCATTGCTTCAATTACTTTGGACTTTGCCAGAAGTTGGCGGGCCGTCGCAACATGAAGATTTTCGACAATCTTGCCATCTACAACGGCCACCCCCTGCCCTTCGGCTTCCGCTTGCTCGAACGCCGCGATCTGGCGTCGCGCCAAATCGACTTCTTCGTCGGACGGGGCAAAAGCGGCATTCGTAACATCGACTTGCGCCGGGTGGATCAATGTCTTGCCATCAAAGCCCATATCGCGGCCCTGATCACATTCGACTTTCAACCCCGCTTCGTCCTTAAAGGCATTGTAAACGCCATCCACGATAACGACGTCTTGCGCTTTTGCTGCCAACAAACATAGACCCAACCCTGCCATCATTGGCAGACGGTCTGGCCGAAACCGGGTATTCAGCTCTTTGGCTAAATCATTGGTGCCCATGACCATTCCGGTAAGCTGAGGGTGCGCCGCGATGGTTGGAGCGTTCAACATTCCCAATGGTGTTTCCATCATCGCCCATAAAGGCACATCGCCGGTCAGACGCGCCAAAGCATCAAGGTCCTGCGGTCCAGAAACTTTCGGCAACAGCACAGCATCTGGGGCCATATCAGCAACTGCGCGGGCATCATCCATCCCCCAAGGCGTATCCAAACCGTTGATCCTGACGATCCGCGTCCGCGCCCCATACCCCCCTTGAGCAAGGGCTGCCGCCAGCGTTTGGCGTGCGGCGGTCTTTTCATCGGCGGTCACAGCATCTTCCAGGTCAAAGATAATTGCGTCAACCGGCAGCGTTCGCGCTTTTTCCAAAGCACGCGCACGGGATGCGGGTATGTATAAAACAGAACGGAAAGGGCGCATGTCAGACATGTATACCTCAGCATACGATTGAAATATTATTGCGCCTACGGCTCACCTATTTTTACAAAAAGTTCAAGCCATAAATGCCGCATTGCAGCAAAACTGCGTTCAATTTTAGCAACCGCACCCCCGATTAACGAATACTTCAAGCAAACTGTGCATGTTTCGTTCTATTCACTTGCGGCGGGAGGGCCGCGTTGGCAGGGCCGCCAACAAAAGCACGGTAACCGAAGGTGAATGTTTTGAACCGGGGCCGACCCGTCATCACCGGACAAAAATGTCCGGTTTGTGCCAGATGAGCGTGTCGACTACCTTGATGAAAGGACGGCAACGCAATGACTTTTACGAAAACAATCATTTTGGCCACTGTTGTGGCGATGGGAACCCTCAGCGCGCATACCGCAACTGCACAGCAAGGGCGAAACTGTGCACCACGCGAAGCAGTGGTTGACCGCTTGGCGGATGGTTATGGCGAATCCCGACAATCCATGGGGTTGGGTGCGAATAATCAAGTAGTTGAGGTATTT
This sequence comes from Paracoccaceae bacterium, assembly GCA_045106335.1. Classification (GTDB taxonomy): domain Bacteria; phylum Pseudomonadota; class Alphaproteobacteria; order Rhodobacterales; family Rhodobacteraceae; genus Aliishimia. The sequence continues at coordinate 34,738 of JBGCEM010000096.1, forward strand.
GCATCTTCTGAAACGGGGACATGGACCATTACTGTTACCACACCAAATGGCTTGACCTGCTTGGTCGCCTCTGGCCAAGCCTTCGAAGAATTGGTCGAAGCCCTACCCAAAGCAGGTGACGATGCCTAACGCATTTCAAGAATAGGCGGCCCCGATCCTTGGCCGCCTTTTTCCAAGCTGGACTGAGTTCTTCCAAAAATTGAGACATGCTCTGCATTCCAGTTATGTCCAAAATACTTTAACATCCTTAAGTTAGCCCATCCCATAATAACTTTGTCCCAGTCACGGCAAGCAGGACGTAAGTCAGGGCAAAAAACCACGTTTCAGGGATGTGGTAGTGCAATCTCACACCAACCCACGTTCCAAGAAGTGCAAATGGTGCAAGAAGAATATTTGCCATCAGCGTTTCGAACGTAAACAGCCCAAGAAATGCGTAAGGCACCGCTTTGGCGATATTTATCACCCAGAAGCAAAGAACTGTACTTGCCTGGTATGTGGTCTTGTCCAAGCCTTTGCTCAGCAAATACACAGCCGCCAACGGACCGCCCGCGTGGCTTACGAAGCTGGAAAATCCGGCAGCGCAACCAGCAGTGCATCCGACCCAACCTGGCAAATCTGAGCGCGCACGCGGCACCTGATCGGCACGCTGCAAGTACTGCCAAACCACAAATAACAGCGAAACAATGCCGATCATGATCCGGATCGCATCGGCATCCATCAAAGAAAAGATCCATGCCCCCAGCGCGACACCTGGCAACGCGCCAAATACCAGCATACGACACGCCTCGGCGTCCCATTTGCGCCAGTACGGCTTCAAGCTGGCCGCATCGATCAGCATCAACAACGGCAACATGACACCAAGGGCCAAGCCAGGCTCTAGCACCAAAGCGAGAATCGATGCCCCTGCAAAAGCCGCCCCAGACCCAAAACCGCCCTTAGAAATTCCCGCGAAAAGCGTCGCTGGCCCAGCAATCAAGAAAAACCATATATCCAACTCCAGCATGGGGTCTGCATCCTGTTTTTCCCGTACTTTCACAGCTTTACCCAAAGAGACGCGCAACCACCAGCACCATCCAACAAACACCGCCCCCCTCGAAAGCCTTGCGCAAAGGCCTCAGACGCACTACGCACCCGCCCAATCAAACAACCCATTTTCGGAGACTTCACGGATGGCCAGACCCAAGATCGCGCTGATTGGCGCCGGACAAATCGGCGGAACCCTTGCGCACCTTGCCGCGCTAAAAGAACTTGGCGACGTCGTCATGTTCGATATTGCCGAAGGCGTTCCTCAGGGCAAAGCGCTGGATATCGCAGAATCCGGGCCCTCAGAGGGGTTTGACGCGACCATGCGCGGCACGCAGGACTACGCCGACATCGCAGACGCAGATGTATGTATTGTGACAGCTGGCGTGGCCCGTAAGCCCGGCATGTCACGCGACGACTTGCTTGGTATTAACTTGAAAGTCATGAAATCCGTCGGTGAAGGCATCCGCGATAACGCGCCGAACGCCTTTGTTATCTGCATCACGAACCCTTTGGACGCAATGGTTTGGGCGCTGCGCGAATTTTCAGGACTGCCCCACGAAAAAGTCTGCGGCATGGCCGGTGTGCTGGACAGCGCGCGTTTCCGCCACTTCTTGGCCGACGAATTCAAGGTCTCGATGAAAGACGTCACCGCTTTTGTACTTGGTGGACATGGCGACACCATGGTTCCGCTCACGCGGTATTCGACTGTCGCGGGCATTCCTTTGCCTGATCTGGTCAAAATGGGTTGGACGACGCAAGAAAAACTGGACAGCATCGTGCAGCGGACCCGGGATGGTGGTGCGGAAATCGTTGGCTTGCTGAAGACAGGATCAGCGTTTTATGCACCCGCGACCTCTGCCATCGAAATGGCGGAAGCTTATTTGAAAGACCAAAAGCGCGTGCTGCCCTGTGCAGCTCATGTGGACGGCGCATACGGCTTGAATGGCTTCTATGTCGGTGTGCCGACGGTCATTGGTGCTGGCGGGATTGAGCGAGTCGTCGAAATCACCTTGGACAAAGACGAGCAGACCATGTTCGACAATTCGGTCAATGCCGTGAAAGGTTTGGTTGAAGCGTGTAAGGGCATTGATGGTTCGTTAGCCTAACCCAAATCCAAGAATGTTCTGGGCCGGGCGCACACACGCCCGGCCTTTTTCATTGCTGCACTGCCGCACTTTACGTACACCATATCACATGACACAGATCCCTGGCATTCAACGCAAACTTACGACGATTTTAGCCGCAGACGCGGCCAATTTCTCGGGCCGGATGCAATTGGATGAAATCGCCACCGTCCAGGCCCTGAGACGGTCCAGAGAAATCTTTGAAAGCCGGATCCAAAGCCGTGGCGGTCGCATCGCAAACACTGCAGGCGACGGCTTGATTGCAGAATTCCCAAGCGTCGTCGAAGCCGTGGCCGCTGCGGTCAGCATCCAACGCGAACTTGAATCCGGAAAGGATTTGTTGCCGTTCCGGATCGGCCTGCATCTGGGCGATGTCATTGTAGATGGCCAAGATTTACTTGGGGATGGCGTCAATTTGGCCGCCCGCTTGCAAGACATGGCCCGCGAGGGCGGTATCCTGGCGACACGTCAAGTTGTAGATCACGCCAAGGGTCGGCTGTCGGCGGAATTTAGACCCTTGGGTCTTGCGAAACCTAAGAATTTTCATGATGACGTGGAAGTCTTTGCGATAGTGGCTGACGGTGTGGCTGCGCCTGTGCGGATTCAAGATGTTGCTCCGCAATACCATTTTGCACCGGATGCGCGGCCTGCGGCGCTCACTCTGCGCGCCGACAAATACAGCCGTTCGCGTACGCGCAATCGTTTTTTGATGGCCGGCATGGCGCTTTTGGACATCGTAACGGGCAACGGCTTTGGCTGGTGCATCTTTCCAATCGCAGTCCTTTTTGGGTTAACGGCACGCGGTTGGTATGGGCTGAATGACAGTGAAAAAGCCGCAATTCGTGCAGCCAAAAGAACGCCCGCATCAAAATAGCCTGATAGAATCACATCGAAACCTGTGTTTCACATCCTCTTTTGAAAAATTAGCTTACGATATGCAATTGCAGAAAATTTTGTGATCACACACTTTTTTCATGTGATCACAAATTGCCGAAAAACGCGAAAATCTTTCTTCCAAAGCGTTTTTTCGTTTACGACCGGGTAACTCCTGATCGTATAGGGAGCTAAGGGAACCGATTTTTCAAGGACGAAACCTCCATGAACATCCACGAATACCAAGCCAAAACCCTGTTGCGCAGCTACGGGGCCCCGGTCTCGGACGGGCGCGTCGTTTTGAAAGCTGAGGACGCCAAAACGGCCGCCGGTGCGCTGGACGGACCACTTTGGGTGGTCAAAGCACAAATTCACGCAGGCGGACGCGGCAAGGGCACGTTCAAAGAGGCAGATGCCGGCGAACAGGGTGGGGTTCGGTTGACCAAGTCCGTCGAACAGGCGGCCGAGGAAGCCAAGCGCATGCTGGGCCGGACATTGGTCACCAAACAAACTGGCGCACCCGGCAAGCAAGTCAACCGTATCTACATTGAAGACGGCGCCGGCATTGAGTCCGAATTTTACCTGGCCTTGTTGGTCGATCGGGCCAGCAGCCGCGTCAGCTTTGTTGCCTCCACCGAAGGCGGCATGGATATCGAAGAGGTCGCCGAAAGCACACCAGACAAGATCCTGTCTTTTTCCGTAGATCCCGCAACGGGGTATCAGGCCTATCATGGCCGACGGATCGCATTTGAGCTGGGGTTAACTGGCAAGCAAATCAAGCAATGCGTTGGTTTAATGGGCATTTTGTACAAAATGTTCTTGGAAAAAGATATGGAAATGCTTGAGATTAACCCCCTAATCGTCACCGACGCGGGTGATCTTAGGTGTTTGGACGCCAAGATGAGCTTTGATGGCAACGCGATGTATCGCCATGCCGATATCTCTGAGCTGCGCGACACGACTGAAGAAGATCCCAAAGAGCTTGAAGCCTCGAAGTATGATCTGAACTATATCGCATTGGACGGTGAAATTGGCTGTATGGTCAATGGTGCGGGCCTGGCGATGGCAACAATGGACATCATCAAGCTGTACGGCGCAGAACCGGCTAACTTCCTGGACGTGGGCGGCGGCGCGACCAAGGAAAAGGTGACAGAAGCCTTTAAAATCATCACCTCGGATCCGCAGGTCAAAGGCATTTTGGTCAACATCTTTGGGGGCATTATGCGCTGCGATGTGATCGCCGAAGGCGTTGTTGCCGCGGTCAAAGAGGTCGGTTTGAAAGTGCCGCTGGTCGTGCGTCTTGAAGGTACGAATGTCGAGGCTGGCAAGAAAATCATCAACGAAAGTGATGTGGATGTCATCGCGGCCGACGATCTCAAAGACGGCGCCGAGAAAATCGTGAAAGCGGTCAAAGGCTAAAAGCAACGCCAGGCCATAGGGCTTTATATTTTGATGCAGTTCTTGATCTCAGCACTAGCCGTTTGCGCGACCCTTTGGGCGACATCTTCGTTTGCCGACACTGTCGAGGATCGCGCGCGCGCATTCGCCGAAAATTGCTTTTCGCCCTATTTGACAGCGCGCAAAGCAAAACGAGTTCTGGGCGGGTCCGGGGCGCGGTATGATTTCTATGATCTTGACCCGTTTTCTAATGTGGCCCCGTCTCCTGCATTTGGAGTGCGTCCCGCGACACCCGGCACAGATCGGCGATGCGAGGTCAGCTTTGACGGTGTGCATACAGACGTGGCCGTCAATTTTGCATTGTCAGCAGTAAAGCGCGAAGGCCTTTTCGATGAAGAACCTGTACCCGATGCAATTCAGCGCCTACCCAGCACAAATCTTTTGGCTGCACGCCGGCTCAATCCGCGCAAAATCGCAGTCATACATATCGGCACGCGGGCCGGTCCGAATACCACCGAGACATTTATGACGTTGGAACGTTTGCCAAACCGCAGCGGGACGGATTAGCGCATGTCTTCTGTGCGCAAAACTCAAATCGGTTTGATTGCAGGGCTGACCTTGTCAGGGTGTGCTAGCACGTTGCCTGGCTCTGATCGCGCCGAGTTGGGCAATATCAGCCGCAGTAATATTGTTCCCAAAAGCACACCAACGGCCCTTTTGGTTGGGTTCCACGACTTCTGTGTGAATGCTCCGCCAACCCGCGCGGCGAAAGAAGATCACTTAAGATCCGCAGCATACGTGCCGACATCACCCAAAACAGCCGACTTGCAGGTCTTTCTGTCCGACGACGCCAGACCAGCGATAGCGATCAGCGATACGATGTGTTTAGCGCAAGCGCGGTCCAGAACGGGGCAAACCCAGCGCGTTCAAGACTATGTTGCCAAAACGTTTCCAGACGCACGTGCCTTGGATGTTACCAAAATTGACACCGAACTAGAACAAGCCTGGGTCACAGCGACACCGGCGATCATTGCGACACAACGCACAAATTCCATCAACAACACCCCCGACTACGCGGTGATTTATTTCCGCGACCGGGCCAACGTATCTCCGTGACATAAGGAAACACCAATATGGCCGTCCTCATCGACGAAAACACCAAGGTCATCTGTCAAGGCCTCACTGGCTCTCAGGGCACATTCCATTCCGAGCAAGCCATTGAATATGGGACGAAAATGGTCGGTGGCGTGACGCCCGGAAAAGGCGGGCAAACCCACCTGGACCTGCCTGTGTTCAACTCGGTACACGAAGCCAAACATGTCACGTCCGCGAATGCGACTGTGATTTATGTTCCCCCGCCCTTCGCCGCAGATTCGATCTTGGAAGCAATTGATGCTGAGATGGAAGTCATTGTGGCAATCACCGAAGGCATTCCTGTTTTGGACATGATGCGGGTGAAACGGGCGTTGGAAAACAGTTCCTCGAAGTTGATCGGCCCCAACTGCCCCGGCGTCATCACGCCAAATGCGTGCAAAATCGGCATTATGCCCGGTCATATCCACAAGCGCGGCAGCGTAGGTGTTGTGTCCCGGTCCGGCACGTTGACCTATGAGGCGGTAAAACAGACCACGGATGTGGGTCTTGGCCAGTCCACCTGTGTCGGCATTGGCGGCGATCCGATTAAGGGGACCGAGCAT
>JBGCEM010000097.1:0-41958 GCA_045106335.1 Paracoccaceae bacterium
ACTGCCGGCAATGGTCGTGCGCTTGAGAAATTTGAGGGCTCCGCGCACGACGCGCTTGCCCAAACCGACAACGAAAACTATCAAACACAGACCCGCAAACTCTCGTCATAAATGAGGGACCCTCGGGGGGCAGGTCAGGCGCAAAAAAGACATGCGGTCTTAACCTATTGCGAGTTCAGATCGAAAACGAGACCAGATGGGAATTTTGACTCTCAACAGAACCTAATTTCCGTAGATAGAAATTATCAAAAGCCGCTCCTATCTTACAATAAATTCTGCATGCAATGCCCCGGCGGCTTTGATGCTTTTGAGGATATCAATCATGTCGCGTGGTGAAATTCCAAGTGCGTTTAAGCCTGCGATGACCTCCGACAAGTTCGCACCGTCCCTGATTTCCGCTAACCCAATGCCTGGCTCTTCCTCTATCGCTGCCTCTGTTCTTGGGAGCTGAACAGTGTCACCTTCAGAAAAGGGATTCGGCTGAACAGCCACTGGTCGCTCAGTGATTCGCAGCGTCAAGTTGCCTTGTGAAACAGCGACCCGTGAAATGCGGACGTCTTCGCCCATTACAATCGTTCCTGATCTTTGGTCAACGATCACGCGCGCTGGAACTTCGGGTTCCACCTGAATATTTTCAATTCTACCAAGAGCGTGCGCCACGGATTTGGCGCGCGTTGCACCTACGTCTAAGCGGACAGTCCCGGCATCCAACATCAAAGCCACATTGCGCCCAAATTCAGAATTGATAGCCTGCTCAATTCGGGCAGCCGTCGTGAAATCCGCCTGTCGTAAGGCAAGTCGCATATCGTCCAGAGAACCAAGCGCAAAATCCACCTCACGTTCGACACGTGCGCCGGAAGGAATCACTCCTGATGTTGGAACGCCTTGGGTGACAGCCGCGCCATCACCTTCTGCTACCGCCCCTCCAGCAATGATCGTCCCTTGTGCGACAGCATAGATTTCGCCATCCGCAGCATTCAACGGGGTCATGACCAACGTACCACCCAACAAACTATTGGCATCGCCAATTGCAGATACAGTCACGTCGATCTGTCCGCCTGCTCTTGAAAATGGTGGCAATGTCGACGTGACGAAAACAGCAGCAACGTTCTTCGGGCGGAATTGCTCGCCGGTAACGTTAACACCGAGACGCTCCAGAATATTTGTCATGATTTCTTCAGTGAATGGGGCATTCCTTAGCCCATCCCCAGTACCATTTAGGCCCACAACAAGGCCGTATCCCACCAGGTCATTGCCTCGAACACCATCAAAGTTCACAAGATCTTTTATTCGAACCGGCGCTGCGGCGGATTGAGTCACAACGAAAAGCAGAAAAAAGGCGAGACGTAATATATTCATCTTAGATAATTTACCAAAGAAAGCTCAGACAGGCGCACAGTGACGGCGTATAAACTTTGGAGCTGGAATTGCGCCGCTTCTAGCCGCGTCGCCGTTTCGTAAGGATCGACTGCGAGCAGGGCAGCTTTGGCATTTTCCATTCCAATTAATTCAGTTTGATTGCGCAGCGACCAAGCTTCTATTTGTTCTTCTGCAGTCCCCAACTTTGCTTGGGTGGAAATGATCGCGCTTTGCCCCGCTATCAGACCAGATGCTGCTGTTTGAATGAGGACAGCTTGATCTTCGGAAGGTAAGCTGAGCGCTGAGGATGTGGAAACAGCCGCCTTTGCTAGTGCTTTTAAGACATCCTTGAAGGCCGGGTCGTTTGCGCGGATGTCTGTTCCGATAGTAACGGTGTCGGACATTTTAAATGGTGCAATTGCACCTGTTCCACCGGTATAGGCGAGTGAATCAAATCCAGTTGCATCTGCAAACCAGTTATCAATTGCCACGTTGACATCATCAGCGGTGGTCGCTCCTGCAATCGCAAGTTCAATTTGTGCAAAGATATCATCCGGCGCTGCAAGCGCTGATTGATCAGTTGCATCGCCAGCAAATACACTTCGGCCCGCAGATTTTTGGTTTAAAGTCTCGACAATGGTGTCGAAATGAAGTCTCGCCTCACTTGCGAGCGGTTCTCGTGCTGCGCCTGAGTTGCTGGCGTCCAAAGCGATTAAATCAGAGGAGAAACCTATCGCTAGATCGGAAACTTCTTCCATTCTCACCTGCATAACGCTGGTGAACTGCTGTGCTTCAGCGACGGTAACTCTATACCCGTCCAATATTCTTATGTCGCGTTCCACCGATGTTAATCGTGCGTAACTGCCGCCGAGATGATCGCTGACATCGGCGGCCATGCCTGTGGTTAGTTCCTGATTAAACTGCTGGATGTCATTCTTAACTTCCGTACTGCGCTGACGCAAAGCGAACGCCATCGCGAGATCGCCCATAGATCCTACTGTCATGCACCTAACCTCATCAAGGTATCCATCATTTCTTCGATCGTGGTAAAGACACGCGCATTCGCAGCGTAAGCCTGCTGAACGACCATTAATCTTTGCAATTCAGTGTCTGTATCTACGCCCAGCGCGCGTTCGGCTTGCGACACCTCATGAAAGGTTGTCGCCGCGAACGAAAGTGACTGTTCAGCGTTTAGTCTTTGAACGCCGATCTGACTGATCATCGAGTTTGCGATATCACCTGCTGACAGATTGCCGGTGCCGAAATTCCCAGATGCCGGTACGCGTCCGTTATTTAGAGCAGAACGCATGGCATCCAGCAGACTAGATTGGCCGACTGCACCAGGCACTGTTGCGTTTATTCCGTCACGAAGGCGCCACTCTTCCCCACCTTGAGCTGGATCAACGGCTGCATTGATTTGCAGGCGTTCCGCCAATCCGATCTCGTCAAGCGGATCAAATGAAAGGCCACTGTCAGTAAATAATCCAGCATCACCCACCGCTAAAGTAGCGTCTACCGCAGGGTCTTGGAAGCGTTCGACAAGGTCACGAGCTGCAGCATCAATCTCGGTTAATGCGTTCGTAGCTAACTCGTCCCGGATCGCAAATTCTGCAGCAATTTTACCGCCAGGTAAATCACCGTTGGAGGATCCTGTCCGGATCACTGCACCATCAACTGACAACCCCGATAATTGACCGCCGTCCAACGACATATAGGGTGTCACTTGATTGGAGGCCGAAAAGTCGATTTCCCGCGCAGAGCCATCAATCAACACAACACCGCCAGTAGAGTATAGGGCAATTTGTCCATGTTCTCTTTGCGCGATACGCACAGGCGCCAATTCATGAATTTCATCCACGACTTGTTGGCGTAGATCCTGAAGACTGCTAGTATCCAAGTTACTAATGTTAAACTCAGCAATTTGGATATTCAGGCTTTCGACTTCTTCCAACGCGGAGTTGAGCCGAATTACCATTGCGTCAATGTTGGCATCAGCGTGCCCGCGCAAGTTGGTCACGTTTTTACTGGCGTTGTTAATCACGTCGACCATGTTTTTCGCAGATTGAAGCGTTGCGCTGAGCCTCTCGGGTGAGTCTGGCCTGCTTGACGCGATCAAAAGGCTGGACTCAAACTCTGCTAACGTGTTCGTAAGGCCGCCAGGTTGATCCGGCGTCCCAATCAACCGTTCAAGATTGACATGGAAACTACTAATTGCATCGGAGTGTCCATAATCCGCCTGCGCATCACGTCGGGCAGAGGTCACAGCCGGATTATTGATGCGAATGACACCATCAACAGTGACACCCCCAACCAAGTTGCCTGATGTTGCAGACATGGTTAATTCGCGCCGAGCATAGCCGGGCGTGGTGGCGTTTGACACATTCATGGCGATAATGTCAGACGCCCGGCTTGTCGCGCGCAATCCAGATAAAGCATTGCTTAATGCACCAGATATGGTCATCAATTCACCCTTTCATTAGTATCGGTAGACGAACTTAACGTTTAATATTCGTTGTTTCCTGCAGCATTTCATCAACTGTTTGGATGACTTTTGCGTTAGAGGAATACGCGCGCTGGGTTTGGATCATATCCGTCAATTCCGCAGCGACGTCCGTATTGCTTTCCTCAAGAGCGAATGAAACGACATCGCCAGTTGGCCCGTCACCTGCATCCCAGAGAAAAAACGACCCGCTTTCAGGCGATGGTAGGTAAGTTTGGAAATCCAGAGCGACCATTCCATTCGGGTTTGGAAGGTCTACCAGCGGGATTTGATAGATTTTCCGGGTAATTCCAGTATCAAAAAACGCATGGACAAATCCATTTGCATCGACTTCAATGCTGGTCATATTTCCCACGGGGCTACCGTCTTTGGATATGGCAACCGGTGCAAAGTTATCTGAAAGTTGCGTCAGACCGTCAGTGTCACCAATTTCTCCGATATCCAATTCCATAGGGCCGCCTGCGACATTCACCAGAAGCGGGTTGGTGACCGGAGCGCCCCCTTGTGTTACGCCCGCAAGCGTACCACCCGCTGTTCGGTTATCGTTGAAACTAAACACGTAAGTTCCGATACTAATGCCAGGCTGTGCAGAATCCGTGATGTTGGCGGTCCACTCATTTGACGAACCGGTGGGGGGCACCGTTGGAGTGAACTCAATGTTAATGCTTTGTGATCGTCCCAGATTATCGTAGTACTCAATGGCCAGGTTTTCGGGATCTCCTGCTGATGTAGATTCAGTTTCTGTTGCAGGTAAATTTACGCCCAGTGCGATTCTAGTCGTTGGGTCGCCAGAGAACTGGTTAACGTTGATCTGAACCGCTTCCAGACCATCAGATGTATCCCGTGGGAAAGTTGGAACTGTACCATCAGCGTCGGCAGGCCAGCCAAGCAAAACCAATCCAGACTCAGTACGCAAATAGCCTTCTGCATCTGTTCTGAACGACCCTGTCGTTGTCAGGTACATTTGTGTTTCGCCATTCGCGACTTCGACTTCGGTCGCCTGTGCAACTGGCAACATACCGCGCCCACGAACCGCCAAGTCGGTAGCATTCGATGTAGACACCAATGATCCCTCTTGATCGATCAATCGTTGCGTCGTCGCCCGCACACCACCTGCAGAGTATTTCCCACCGTTTTGTGCAATGACCAGCGACGAGAAGTCTGTTTCCACGCGCTTATACCCGTTGGTGGACGAGTTTGCGATGTTGTCCGAAATTGATGCCAGTTTGGTTGCATTCGCGTTCAACGCTGCCACACCTGCATTTAACGAAGAAGAAATTGTCATTTGATACGCCTTTCTGCTGCATCACCCCTAATTCTTGAGACTATGGATAGCAGCAGGGCGCTTAACATCACGCTAACAGATAAAATCCTCTCTATTTCGCAACACGACGCAACAAGATCACTTCAATACGGTTGTTTTGTATGGCCATTGGATCTTGACCTGATAGTTCACGATCCGCATGCCCAGTAACACGATTAAACCGAGGCGCCGGAAGTCCAACGTCTTCTAGAAGAGCACGCATTGCATTCGCGCGTTCTGCCGACATACTCCATGCGCTGCTTTTCGCGATCACAACAGGTTCAGACGCCATATGAGCTTCAACCGCAACAGAATTCTTCACCGTTTTTGCAACTTCGTTGACCATGCGCGCCAGGTTGCGCAGTGTTTGTGTCGGATCTGAAGTGCCTCGAGCAAACAACAAAGAATGTTCCAATTCAAAGAATTCGATGACCAATCCTTCATCCGTGATTCTGGTATTGATATGTTGAATCTCGTTCTCGGTTAAGCTGGACTCACCACCCGATCCGGTCAGCTCTAGTTCCAACTGTTTGGCAGCTTCTTCGATACCTTCGCTGTCGTCTTCATCGCTGGCTTCCCCGTCTTGACCACGCGCTTGGCTGGCCTCTGATGGATTTTCCAGCGTCGCACCGGTGCCGTTTCTTGCTAGGGTTTCTTCCGTGAAAACGCTATCACCACCGAATGCGCCATCTCCGCCGCCAGAGATAGCTGCAATCGCAATAGTTGGCGTGAAATAATCCGCGATGCCGCTGCGCTGTTGTTCCGTTGTTGCATTCAAAAGCCACATTAACATAAAGAAGGCCATCATGGCTGTCACAAAGTCAGCGTAGGCAACTTTCCATGCACCACCATGGTGCCCGTCGCCGCCGCCCTTTTTGATCTTCTTAATGATAATGGGACGCATATTGTCCCCAGATTCCATAACACCACCACCTTTTATTCACCCAGGCTCTGGTGTAGGTGCAATTTCTTACTGTGAGTTTAATGGGGACCCCAACCGCGATTGTTGTTGCGCCTTACAGTTAATATCCTGTCAATAGAGCGATGATCTTAAACCCATCAATTTTGGATAGTCGCACCGCCTGGAGTCGTCTGGGTTTGACACTGTGCATCGCCTTGGTGGCCAATGCGGGAATGTGGATTGCAATCTCGGTTCTGCCAGCCGTTGAGACCGAGTTTACGGCCAGCCGGGCCTGGTCGAGCATGCCCTATACCCTCACGATGATCGGGTTTGCTTTAGGGAACTTTGGCGTCGGAAAACTGGTGGATATGCTGGGTGTAACACGGTCGTTGCAAGGGGCCGCGATTGTCAGTGCGGGTGCGTACGGCGCTGCTGCCATGTCGCCAGATATTGTTAGTTTGTCCCTTATTCACTTCTTTCTTGGTGTGGGAACATCCGTCGGCTTCGGTCCGCTAATTGCCGATATTTCGCACTGGTTTTTACGTCAAAGAGGGCTTGCCGTGGCGCTGGTTGCGTCGGGCAATTACCTCTCAGGTACAATCTGGCCGGTCGCTTTATCTGACACGATTGCATCGGGTGATTGGCGCTCTGTTTACTGGACCATGGCGGCAATAACACTGGTCGTAATGCTGCCGTTATCCATGACTTTACGACGTAAAATCCCCGCAGAAGCAACGCATGTGGCGCAAGCCCAAGCGCAAGCCCGTGCTGCAACCACAGGTTTATCCAACCGGTCTTTGGCGTTGTTGTTGGGCTGTGCCGGGATCGGTTGTTGCGTAGCGATGTCGATGCCACAGGTGCATATTATCGCCTATTGCGTGGGGCTAGGATACGGGCCTGCTGTGGGTCAACAGATGCTGGCTCTGATGCTCTTGGGCGGCGTGGTGTCGCGGGTGATTTCGGGGCTGGTTGCGGATACATTAGGCGGCGCACGGACACTTTTGATCGGGGCCACGCTGCAATGTCTCGCTCTGTTTTTGTACCTGCCTTGGGACGGATTGGTGTCGCTTTATTTGATTTCGGCGGTTTTCGGATTGAGCCAAGGCGGGATCGTGCCATCCTATGCCGTCGTCGTACGGGAATACATGCCGGCCAAAGACGCCGGGGCTTGGGTTGGCTTTGTAATCATGATGACGGTTTTAGGCATGGCCATCGGAGGCTGGATGTCGGGCTGGATCTACGATCTAACCGGTAGCTACCAGGCGGCATTCTGGAACGGAATTGTCTGGAATGGGATGAATATTGCGATAATTTCATGGCTATTGCTGCGCACAAGACGCCAGCCACCAATGACCGTTCCAGCTTAAATGTCGCTATAAGTGCCGTTCGCCACGCGTGCGCGCCAAGTCAATTTGTTTTTGGCGCTCCCGGAATCGGGATTTGTCCTCATCCGAAGTCAGATCGATACAGTGATGGCAGCTCACACCCAGCTCAAACGCTGTATGATCCTGATCTCGGGGCAAAATCGGACGACGACAGGCATGACACAGCTGGTGAGGACCCTCGACCAAACCATGTTCGACACTGACGCGCGCATCAAACACAAAGCAAGATCCAGTCCAAGTGCTCTCGTGCGCGGGCACGTCTTCAAGATACTTTAAAATGCCACCCTGCAAGTGAAACACATCATTCACACCTTGACCCAATAGGTAGTTGGTCGACTTTTCGCACCGAATGCCGCCCGTGCAAAACATGGCAATTTTCTTGCCCGTAAACTGATCCTTATTTGCTTGCCACCACTCAGGGAAATCGCCAAAACTTTTGGTCTTGGGATCAATCGCGCCTTCAAACGTGCCGATGGCCACTTCATAATCATTGCGCGTATCAATCACGGCCACATCGGGATCCTGGATCAGAGCATTCCACGCATCCGGCGTCACGTAATGGCCCACGCGGGCTTTGGGATCCACATCTGGCTGCCCCATCGTCACGATTTCGCGCTTTAAGCGGACCTTCATTTTGCGAAACGGCATGTGATCTGCGTGGCTGTCTTTCCACTCGATACTGTCGCAACCGGGTAGGGATTGAATATGTTTCAAAACCGTCGCAATTCCTGCCTCAGGTCCGGCGATCGTGCCGTTGATGCCTTCTTGTGCCAGCAGCAACGTGCCTTTCACGCCGTTTTCAGCGCATAAATCGACCAAATGATCCCTTAGATCTTTTGGGTCATCAAAGCGCGTAAAGTGATAAAGAGCCGTTATTCTGAACATATTTGCGTCATACGCTGCCATCTGAGGCCCTTCAAGCCTATCCGCCTGTGAAGTTTACCCCTAATCTAACGCCTGAATATGACAGGAGCCCCCATGAAACGCGCCCTTATTGTGATTGATGTGCAAAATGATTTTTGTCCCGATGGGGCGCTGGCCGTGCCGAACGGAGATGCGATTATTCCGGGAATAAACGCTTTGATGCCGGATTTTGAGGCTGTTATTCTGACCCAAGATTGGCACCCGGCGGGGCATTCCTCGTTTGCATCAAGCCATGATGCCTCGCCAATGAGCATGATCGACATGCCTTATGGTCCCCAAGTTCTGTGGCCCGATCACTGTATCCAGGGCTCAAATGGTGCGCTGTTTCATAGCGACTTAAATACGGACAGGGCCGATATGATTGTGCGCAAAGGATATAACCCGGCGATAGATAGTTATTCGGCATTTTTCGAAAATGATCACAAAACACCGACTGGCCTGGCAGGATATCTGCAAACGCGGGACATTTCTGCTGTGACGATGGTCGGGCTGGCGCTTGATTTTTGCGTTCATTATTCGGCGGTGGATGCGGCGAAATTAGGATTTTCTGTTAACGTTCGCCAAGACTTGTGTCGCGCAATTGATTTTGATGGATCTTTGGCTGCAGCCCGTGCAGCGATGGCTGATGCGGGCGTTGTTTTACAGGATTAGCCCTCAGAAACGCGGCAATTGCGCACCCGAAATCAACCTGCCCTTGCCCCCGCGCACAGCACTTGGCACAAAAGGCCGCAGTTATAAGGAATGTTACATGGTCGATATCGCCACGCGTGTCTGGAATCACAAATGGAAAATCGACCCGATTGTGCGGTCTTTGATTGATACAGATTTCTATAAGCTGCTGATGTGTCAGTCTATTTTTCGCAATCGCCCTGATGCGACGGTTACCTTTTCGCTCATCAACCGATCCAAACATGTGCCCCTTGCCGATTTGATCGATGAAGGCGAATTGCGCGAACAGCTGGACCACATCCGGTCTTTATCGCTGTCGCGTGGCGAAAGCACGTGGATGCGGGGCAATACTTTTTATGGTAAACGTTCGATGTTTTCGCCGGAATTTATGGATTGGTTCGAAACGCTGCGCTTACCGCCCTATCATTTGGAACGAGTCGGAGATCAGTACGAATTAACCTTTGAGGGCAATTGGCCCGAAGTAATGTTGTGGGAAATTCCAGCCCTGTCCGTGTTGATGGAGCTGCGCGGGCGCGCCGTTTTAAATACAATGGGGCGGTTCGAACTTCAGGTGCTCTATGCTCGGGCCATGACAAAATTATGGGAAAAAATTGAAGCTTTGCGGGATTTAGATGGGTTACGGGTCGCTGATTTCGGAACGCGTCGGCGGCATTCGTTCTTGTGGCAAGACTGGGCTGTGCAAGCCATGCGCGAAGGTTTGGGGGACGCATTCGCCGGAACATCGAACTGTTTGATTGCCAAAAATCGCGATCTTGAAGCCATCGGCACAAATGCCCATGAATTGCCTATGGTTTACTCAGCGCTGGCCGAAACTGACGCAGATTTGGCCCGTGCACCTTACGAGGTGTTACAGGATTGGCATGACGAACATGATGGGAATTTGCGAATTATGTTGCCTGACACCTATGGAACCGAAGGATTTCTTGATAATGCACCGGACTGGTTGGCGGGATGGACCGGGATTCGCATTGATAGTGGCGACCCCGCGACCGGCGCCGAAATGGCGATCAAGTGGTGGACGTCACGCGGCGAGGATCCGACGCAAAAGTTGATCATCTTCTCAGACGGGTTAGACGTTTCGAAAATTCGCGATCTTCATCAACAGTTCAGTGGACGTGCGAAGATCAGTTTTGGGTGGGGCACGCTTCTAACAAATGATTTCAAAGGGTTGGCAAAGGATGACGCCTTGGCCCCCTTCAGTCTTGTGTGTAAAGCTATTAAAGCCAACGGTCAGCCAACGGTGAAACTGAGCGACAATCCACGCAAAGCCATGGGCCCTGACCCCGAAATACAACGCTACAAACGGGTGTTTGGTGTCGGCGCTCAAACTGAAATGGACGTCGTCGTATGAGCGGACCGGTTCACGCAGGCCTTCCGCTGCGCAAAAGCCTAAAAAGCATGATCCTGCAAGTATACTATTTCAGATTAGTCGGTTTTTTCCATCAGATGCTCGATCAAATACGCACAGATGCTTGCATCGTGAACACAGCCTCGCAGTTGCATTTGGGGGTCGGATGGCGAAATGTGTAAAGCAGGTCGGACGGCCTGCGACGGTATCGAAACGACTTAAGCATTTTTTTGAGGGCTGAATTTGAGTAAACACTGTATCATTTGCGTTGCAATAACAGGGTCTGTGCCACGTAAAGCGGATAATCCAGCCGTTCCGATTTCAGTCAGTGAGCAGATTGAAAGTACGCATGAAGCATTTGAGGCCGGGGCCAGTATCGCGCATTGCCACGTCCGCAATTCTGACGAAACACCGACAAGCGATCCGCGCTTGTTTGCTGACCTCAAGGCAGGAATTGAAGCACATTGCCCTGGAATGATTGTACAATTGTCTACAGGTGGAAGATCCGGGGCGGGACAAGAGCGCGGCGGGATGCTACCGCTGCGCCCGGACATGGCGTCGTTATCTGTTGGATCGAACAATTTTCCCACGCGCGTCTATGAAAATCCGCCCGATCTTGTGGATTGGCTTGCTTCAGAAATGATCGCCTATGACGTGAAACCAGAAATCGAAGCCTTTGACCTCAGCCATATCTTCCGTGCTAAGGCGATGGCAGATACAGGGAAGTTGACAGGAATTCCATACGTGCAATTTGTGATGGGCGTTAAGAATGCAATGCCGGTGGATCGGCAAGTGTTTGATTTTTATGTACAAACAGTTGAACGCCTCTTCGGCCGCTCTGCGCCCTGGTGCGCGGCTGGTATCGGAGCAAATCAAATTGTATTAAACGACTGGGCGATATCCACCGGAGGGCATGCGCGCACGGGTTTAGAAGATAATGTTCGACTTGACAGCGACAGACTTGCGCCGTCAAACGCATCTTTGGTCAAACGCACAGTTGAAATATGCGAAAAATATGACAGGCCGGTTGCGAACGTACTTCAAGCGCGCAAGATTTTGGGTTTAAGAAAGGGCTAGAAATGAAGAAAATTTACGGAAGTGCGGCCGACGCTTTGGACGGGCTTTTGCACGACGGCATGTTTATCGCGGCAGGCGGCTTTGGGTTGTGTGGCATTCCCGAGCTGCTTTTGGACGCGATCAAAAAGGCCGGCACCAAGAATCTGACCTTTGCCTCTAACAACGCAGGCGTCGACGATTTCGGGATCGGGATCTTGTTGCAGACGCAGCAGGTAAAGAAGATGATCAGCTCGTATGTCGGCGAAAACGCTGAATTTATGCGCCAATATCTGTCTGGCGAGCTTGAACTGGAATTCAACCCTCAAGGCACTTTGGCCGAACGCATGCGCGCGGGCGGCTGCGGAATTCCCGGCTTTTACACCAAAACTGGCGTCGGCACAGTGATCGCCGAGGGCAAAGAACACAAAGATTTCAACGGCGAAACCTACATTCTTGAGGAAGGCATCTTCGCGGATTTGGCCATCGTCAAAGCCTGGAAGGCTGACGCGACGGGCAATTTGGTGTTCCGCAAAACCGCGCGCAACTTTAACCCTCCGGCGGCGATGTGTGGCAAGACCTGCGTGGTAGAGGTCGAAGAAATCGTGCCGACCGGCTCTTTGGACCCGGATCACATACACTTGCCTGGAATTTATGTGCATCGCATCATCCAAGGCTCGCACGAAAAACGTATCGAACAGCGCACGACGAGGGCAGCATAATGTGGGACCGGAATCAGATGGCCGCACGAGCGGCTTTGGAACTTCAAGATGGTTGGTATGTGAACCTCGGCATTGGGATACCGACCTTGGTCAGCAACTATATCCCAGAAGGGATTGAAGTCACGTTGCAATCAGAAAACGGAATGCTGGGCATGGGCCCGTTTCCGACAGAAGACGCGCTAGACGCTGATTTGATCAATGCTGGTAAACAAACCATTACTGAACTGCCGCAGACCGCTTATTTTGACAGCGCGCAAAGCTTTGGCATGATCCGAGGTGGCAAAATTGCGATGGCGATCTTGGGGGCGATGGAAGTCGCCGAAAACGGGGATCTTGCCAATTGGATGATCCCAGGAAAATTGGTCAAAGGCATGGGCGGCGCGATGGATCTTGTTGCAGGCGTGGGGCGTGTCGTTGTTGTGATGGACCATACGAATAAACACGGTGACAGTAAGGTTCTTAAATCATGCACTTTACCTTTAACTGGGCAAGGCGTCGTGGACCGCATCATAACAAACCTGGGCGTCTTGGATGTCGTTGAAGGTGGTCTTCGAATCGTTGAGACAGCTGACGGGGTCACGGAAGAAGACTTAAGAGCTGCCACGAACGCGACGATTGTCTGAAATTGCCTTCGGAGCGCTTCAAGCTTTCGGCGGGCTAGATTGACTCGCCGAATGCACTTCACGCAAATCGTTTCTAGGGCGTTTCGCGTAAAACTTGACTCACGTTTTCGCTGCCTCTCGCTTTACTCGGGCGCGAAAGGTGATGCGCGATGGCTCAGGTTTGACTCGAAAAGCTGTAGACATGCTCTGGCCCGCGCCGTGATCCGGTCTACTTCCAGCATGTTGGGGTGAGTCCCCAGGTCAAATAGGATCCATTTGTTATGCTAATTGTCGTGTCACCGGCGAAGAACCTCAACGAAGCGCGGGCAGCGGGTCATGCGACAACCGTGCCTAAATTCTTAGACGAGGCTGAAGAGTTGGTCTGTGTTGCACAGACATGGAGCCAAAAAGACATTTCAAATGTTATGAAAGTTTCATCGAAAATCGCAGAATTGAATGCCACGCGATTTGCGACCTGGAAGCGGGACTCGGGCGCTGCGCAATCTGCGGCCGATTTGTTTGATGGTGATGTCTATAAGACATTAGAAATGGCGACGATGGATGGAGAAAGCCGAGCCGAAGCGGCCAAGCGATTGCGCATTTTGTCAGGGTTGTACGGGATATTGCGGCCCACGGATGATATCTGTGCATATCGTTTGGAAATGGGGCGAAAAATTCCGGGGCATATTGCGGGGAGTTTGTATAAATTTTGGGGTTCAAAAATTTCGGAGGCCTTGCAAAGCGATGCTGAAAACATCCAAACAAACACATTGTTAAACTTAGCATCGGATGAATACTTCAAATCGGTGGATCAAAATGCACTGAAGGACCTGAAAATAGTTTCACCTCGATTTGAGGAAGACAGGAACGGTGTGCGCAAGATGATTTCATTTTCAGCAAAACGAGCACGCGGTGCCATGGCACGTTGGGTTATTGAAACGCAAGCTTATCGTGCCGAAGATCTAAAAAACTTCGATGTTGGTGGATATCAATTCGACGATGAAGCCTCGTCAGAAGCAAACCCAGTTTTTCTAAGAATTACTGATTAACAGCGATCGAGGGCGGGCCTTCTTCTTCGAAAGGGTCGCACACAGTTTCTGGGCAGTGTCTTTGAATTGCGTCGAATATTTCTTTTTTGCGCAACGGCTTAGTCAAATGCTCATCCAACCCAGCAGCAAGTATCCCATGATCGTCCCCACCCATTGCATGCGCTGTTAACGCAATAATCGGCGTATGCGCGTCATTTTCCGCTTCGATTGCACGAATGGCTTGTGTCGCTTCTTTGCCGTCCATTTCTGGCATCGAAATGTCCATGAAAATCATATCGGGCACAAACTGAGAAAACTGTTCTACCGCCCGGCGCCCATTCTCGGCGAATTCCAAGTCAATATTCAGGTTCTTGACCAACTTTCGAAAGACAAGTCGGTTCGTCTTGTTATCCTCGGCGGCCAAGATCCGCATTTTGCGCAATTCAACGTTTCCAGAAGCAGGTTCAGATGGCTTGATATGTGCCGGGTTCGTTGACCGTGCTTTGAAAGTCATTTCCGGTTCGGTCAGGGGCTTTTCTTCTGTTTTTTGCAGGGCCTTGATCAACTGATCCAAGGTGGTTGGGCGGGGGATGACAACCGAAAAGGTGCCGCGAAGTTCTGCATCACGCAAATTCGCAGGATCCGTGTTGATCAAAGCTGTTGGTCCAGCGTATCCATTTCGCTTCAGGTGGTCCAAGTCTGTAGTCCAATCTGCGGACATTACGTTTTGATCAATGATGATTAAATCAGTGCTTTTGAGGTCGTGATCATACGCATATTCAAGCGCCTCGGCCACGTGCACGTTCGCGCCTAAACCTGACAAGTGCTTTTCAAAAATTTCGCGGTGTGTCAGGTCTTGGTCAATCAAAAGTGCCGTTTTCAGACCGCTGGGCAAAGTTAGCGCCTGATGCGCATTATCGTCGTTTAAGGAAGGAAGCGGGATTTTGAATCCAAAACAAGATCCTTTTCCAAAATCACTTGTCGCCCAGATTTCACCACCCATCAGCTCAACGAGCTTGCCTGATATCGCGAGACCCAGACCTGTACCCTCAAATTTTCGATTGCGCTCGTCTTCAACTTGGGTGAATTCAGCAAACATAGTGTCAATTTTGTCTGGCGGAATACCAATACCTGTATCTTCAATCGCGATATGCACGTTAGTTGCGTTGGACCCTGGATCCGCAATCCCCGTCACCCGAACGATCACATGGCCTTCCAACGTGAATTTCACAGCATTGCCAATAAGATTGGTCAGGATTTGACGAATTCGACCCGTGTCACCCTTAAATTGTCTTGGCAGAAACAGGTCGTAATCCAGCATCAAAGACAGTCGTTTCTGATTTGCAGCAGGCTGAACCAGCATCAAGACGTCGTGAATGATCTTTTCTAAATCTAAGGGCTGCTCTTGCAGCACCATTTTGTCCGCCTCCATCTTAGAATAATCCAAGATGTCATTGATTATGACCAAGAGGGCTTCACCCGAGTTTTGAATCGTTTCGACGTATAAATCCTGTTCCTCCGTCAACCCGGTGTCTTTCAACAGACCTGCCATACCGACGACACCGTTCATTGGCGTGCGGATTTCGTGGCTCATATTCGCTAAGAAAGCTGACTTTGCACGCGCGGCCTCTTCTGCATTGTAACGCGCCTCTTTGAGTTCACGTTCATACCGTACGGTTTCAGTGATGTTGAGACCCAACGAGATCACATCGCCGCCTTGGCCACGGTGATCCACCATTTTCACGTATTCGTCATTCCAAAGCTGAATCGTGAAAGGTTCGGATTTTTTGGAATGCCGCAATTCCAATATCTCAGAGCGCCATTGTGCTGCAGGTTTGTCCCCAATATTTACAATTCCTTCATCGGTGAGCAGTTGCAGCATGCGCGCGTAAGCAATACCTGGTTTGACTTCATCAAGCCCTTGATAAACAGACATGTAGGCACGGTTCGCAGCAATTAGGTGGTCATCTGCATCGAAGAATGCAAACCCATCTTGGATCGTTTTGATGGTAAGCCACATACGTCGTTCGGCAATTTGAACCTTTTGATGTGCGACTGTTAGATCTGATTTAACGCGTTCATTTTCACCGCGGGCCATTTCAAGATTGTTGCGGGTTTCAACGATTTCTTCGGACAACGCCTTCGCTTGCAGGCCCAGTTTTCGATTGGCGGCGAATAGCTCAGCTTGCTTTAGTTCTAACAAACGTTCTGCGGCCAGCCTGCCGCGTCGTTCGACTGCAAGTTTATCTGCAAGACTCATTATACCGCGTCCATCATCAATGGACTGCAGTATGCTCACATACGGTGAATATCCACTTAACCCCTAAAACGCTTATCGACGACCTTCGCGCAACCAACCGCCTATGATTAACCCGGCGGATAAAAGAAGAACCAACCAGGGCGGAAGCAGTGACATTTGACGCACGTCCACGGTTTCAAAGGCTTCGCGCGGGGTAATGCCGACCCAGCCGCGGCCTGCTGCGGGACGTCCTGGACGCACAGTTCGTAACGATGGAAGGCCGTCCGCAAGGACGATATCGCCCCCCCGCCCGGCTGCAATCAAAGGATTTAACACGTCGGGTGTTGAAAGCGTTTGTTCAAACTCAATCGGTGCAGCAGGACCCAATCCAATAACGGTTTCCAGATCACCTTCGCTGAGCCGATACAGACCGATCTCTGGTCCGGTGAAGTCACCTTCATACCGACCAGGTCGGGTTTGGCGCAGCTCAATCACAGTCACAGAGCCATCAGGCGCGGTGATCGTCACCGAACCTGTGCTGTCAGAAAGTGTGCGACGGGTGATCCTCATCTGTTGCCCAGTTGCCTCGGCCGTAAGTGCCTCTTCTTCCAATTCAGGCTCGCCCATCATCCAGTGGGCCAAACGGCGCAGCAATTCCAATTGCGGGCCTCCGCCCTCGTAGCCGCGCGACCACAGCCACGCATGATCAGACGCCAGCAAGGCCACGCGCCCTTCGTCGACCCGGTCCAAAACCAGCAAGGGGCGATCCTCCATACCTGTCATAACAACGTGGCCCGAACGTGGCGTGACGTCGATTTGGCGCAGCCACCGGCCCCAATCGCCTTGGTTGGGCAGTCCTTCCGTGACCGGGTGGCGTTCCCCCATATCAGTGACAACAGCACGGAACGGATCCTCGATAATACGTGCCGTCGGCTCTGCTGGTAAAATCCGCCCTAAAGGAGAGCGAAAGATGCTGGACGCATTTGCAAAATCAGGTCCTGCGGCCACTAAGACCGCCCCACCTTTGCGTACATAATTTGCGACATTTTCAAGATAAATTGCTGGCAGAATTCCACGACGTTTGTAGCGATCAAAAATGATCAGATCAAAATCGTGGATCTTTTCCAGGAACAGCTCGCGGGTCGGAAAGGCAATCAGGCTCAGTTCACTGACAGGCACCCCGTCTTGCTTTTCGGGCGGGCGCAGGATCGTG
Source organism: Paracoccaceae bacterium (assembly GCA_045106335.1). GTDB lineage: Bacteria > Pseudomonadota > Alphaproteobacteria > Rhodobacterales > Rhodobacteraceae > Aliishimia. The sequence goes on from JBGCEM010000097.1 coordinate 17,268, forward strand.
AAATGCACGAGATCCACAGAACTGTCTGATTTCAAAAGGTTGCGCCAAGTCCGCCCGCCTGGATGCGGCTCACCCGAGACCAGCAAAACGCGCAATCGGTCACGTACACCATTCATCTGGATAAGCGCCGTGTTGTTGCGATTTGTGAGTTCGCCATCCTGTTCTGGGACGATAAATTCGATCACATTACGCCCACCATGGGACAGCGTAATCGGCAATTCCAGATCCTGACCAACAGGTACATTGAAGCTTTGCGGTGGCGCGCCATCCACCGAGACCTGAAGCTGTGTGGCGGTTTCTCCAGGGGCAGCGCCTTGATCTTCGATGCGCAATGTCAGGGTGACAGGCTCGCCGATGATTGCGAAGGCTGGCGCACCTTTGACGATCAGGCGGCGGTCCCAATCATCGGCCTCGCCTGTCCGCAATAGATGAAACGGCGCGGGGATGTCCGGCGCAAGATCCGCGTCATGGATGCGCCCGTCAGACACCGCGATCACACCGGCAATGCGCGCGCGGGGTTCTTCAGCCAAAGCCGCCGACAACGCATTCATCATCAAACTGCCTTGATCGCCCGCGTCATCTTCAATCGTAATGCGCCGCAATTCTGTATTGGTGCGCGCGGCGACCGCTTGCTGGATGGCGTCGACGGCTGCATCGGTTTGTGCAGCCCGGTTTTTCAATGTCTGACTTGCGGTTCGATCCTCTAACAAAAGCACGATATCCGAGAGCTGCGCGCGATCTTCTTGTTGATAAACAGGGCCTGACAAGGCGGCGACTAAGACCACACCCGCAAGACCGCGCAAGGCCCAACCCGCCAAACCGCGCCATACGGCAAAGGCCACAAACCCAAGTGTCAGCGCGGCCAAGACGGCAATCACAGCCCACGGCAACAGGGGATCAAAGAGTATGGATCCGATCATTGGCCCAACCGATCTAACAACGCAGGAACATGGACTTGGTCTGATTTATAATTGCCAGTCAGCACGTGCATGACCAAATTCACGCCAAACCGATATGCCAATTCGCGCTGGCGCTCGCCTGAAAAGCCGCGCCCAACGGGCAGCAATGGCGCACCGGTCCGTGTCACCGCCCAAGCCGAAGCCCAATCATTGCCGCCGATTACCACAGGTGTGACCCCATCATTCAAGTTGCGAAAGGGCATTCCGTCAATAGTTTCGGCGTCAGGCGGCGCGGCCTCGACCCACAATTCGCGCCCTGTATGTCGTCCCGGAAAATCCTGAAGCAGATAGAAGGTGCGGGTCAAAACATGATCCGAGGGCACGGGTTCAAGCCGAGGAATGTCTAATGGAGCGGCAAGTTGCTGCAGTTTACGCCCATTGGGACTGCCCGCACCGAACCGCGCCAGATCTGCATCACGGGTATCAAAAAGGATTAACCCACCAGATCTAAGGTAGGCGTTCAGCTTGGCATAGGCCTCGGTGGACGGGCGCGGTTGGTCTGGGGTGATTGGCCAATAGAGAATGGGAAAAAAAGCCAATTCGTCGACTTCCAGGTTTACACCAATCGGATCGCTGGGCTCGATGCTGGTGCGGAAAAACAATGTCTCGCTGAGCCCCCGCAGCCCAGCATGGGCTACGTCATCGAGCTTTTCGTCGCCCGTAATAACATGTGCCAAGGCAATCTCATTCGTAGCCAACAACGCAAAGGCGTCATCCGCGTCAGCCGGGGGACTTACAAGAAAAAAGACACCGACCAACATGGAAACCTGTGCTGCGCGCGGGCCATTCAGGCGACCTGATAAGGCAAGTGAAGCGACGATATCTGCCATCAACATCAGCAAAGCTGCGGCCAAAAGAAGCCCAGTCAGGGGCACTTCCCGCTGAGATGCCAACCCTAAAACGGTGACGCTGCCCGGCCAAGTTATCGCCGTCAATTGTGTATCTTCGTTCAGCACATTTCTGGCTAAGGCGCGGTTTTCCATTTGATAAATCCCAGGCGGAAGGTCGGGGCCAAGGTCTGCTGTCACAAGATCTGGCCCGGCAATGCCTGGCAAATTCGGCGCATCGCGGACCGTCCCGAACGCGTCCAGGACCTTGGTGGCAGACCAGGTGGTGCCTTCCAAGTCTTCCGCATTTGGCGTTGAGACACCGGAAACCACCGATAAGCGTTCTAACATCTCGACGAACAATACAGATAGAGGCAGATTGGACCACTCGGCATTGGCCGTCACATGGAACAGCACGACCTGTCCCAATCCGATATCTTTCCGCGTGACCAGGGGGGTGCCGTCTGTGAGTTCAGCGATCACCCGGTCAGCCAATTGGGGGTCTGGTTGGGCCATCACTTGCGCTGTGATGCGGACATCTTCAGGCAGGTCCAGGCCAAAGAAGGGGCTTGTTTCGACGAACGGGGCCAAAGCTTTGGGCTCGCCCCAACTCATGGCGCCGCCGACCGAACGCCCGCCCGAGCGCAGGCGGACAGGCATCAGCGCGTCTTCTTCGGCACGACTGATATCACTGGCGGCAACGCGCGGACCTGCAAAGCGCAACAGCATGCCACCTTTTTCGACCCATTCGATCAGCGCTTGAGATTCTGCGCTAGAAAGAACCGCAACATCGGCCAAGACGACAACATCCGGATTGGCGGGCAGGACATCCTGAAGCGGAGCACGCAACAGGTCGACATAGGGGTCCAAGGCCTGTTCGAGGTAGTGCAGCGGTTGCAGCAATTGCAGACCTTCACGGTCTTCTCGCCCCGCAATAAGCGCGACTTCACGGCGTCGCAAACTGTCATCGACCAACGTGGTAGCACCTGCGCTGCGCACCCCTTCAAGCGTGAAACGGGTGACCCTGCCGCGCAATTCAGCCGGTAAGGCCATTTGTATTTCAGCCGAGGTTTCACCGTTTTCAAATGTCGCCCCAGCACGGGCGAGGATTGCAGCATTTCCCGCCGGATCTGTCCCCTGTGCCAGCACTGTGGCACTGCGCTCTGGTCCTGCATCTGGGCGCACCACCTGCATTGTCACAAGGCCATCGGCATATCGCGCAGGCTGTATGCCGATGGGGGTCAGTCCGCCTTGCAGCGCGATGATATTGCCCTTGTTCTCAAAGGCTTCAAGAAGATCTGCGTGACCTTCATAGCGCAGCCCATCGCTAAGCCAAAGTGTATCAAACGGGTCCAGATCGCCAATCAAACGTTGCGTTTCTGCAATCATGCCCGGGCTTGGCTGCCAGGGTTTCGGTTGCAAAGCCGCCAGGCGTTCGACGATGCTGTCTGCAGTCTGGAACACAGGGGGATTGGGGTCGGTTAAGACCAATAATGCTGCAGCACGATTGCGGCTACTGGCTTTCGCAAGTTGGGTCAAAGCCGCCTCTTTGGCGCGGACCCATCCCGGAGCACCAGCCCAAGATCCATCGACGACCACCAAAAGGGGCCCAGATCCCGCATCAGCCTGCTGTGAGGGATTGAGCACAGGACCGGCAAGCCCCAAGATCATTGCGGCCACAGCCAACATGCGCAGCAACAACAACCACCACGGCGTGCGATCCGTGACTGTGTCGTCATCAGTCAAGCCCAACAACAAAGCCACGCCGGGAAAGCGACGTCGCAAGGGGGCGGGGGGAACGGCGCGTAGGATGAACCACAACACAGGCAGAACGATCAGCCCAAGCAATAGCCAAGGTGCCGTGAATCCAATTCCGCCCAAAATGGTCATGCCGGAACCCCCATCGCGCGATATAACCACAATAACCCGGCTTGCGCGGAAGCGTTGGTGTGATGTGTGGAAAACTGCCAGCCCGCCAAAGCACACAGGTCTTGAAGCTCGGCTTTGCGATCCGAAAGGCGCTGCAAATAGCGGTCTTTCAGATCCCCGGCCTTCAGGGTTTCATGGGCCAGTGTGCCGCCAATGCTTTCAAAAACAGTGCGCCCGGTGAAGGGGAAGGCCTCTTCGCTGGGATCGAGAACTTGCAACATGCAGCCGCGCACACCCCGATCAGCGGCTTTGGACAACGCCAATTTCACCTCATCCAACGGTCCCAAAAAGTCCGATATAAATAGCGCGCGGGCATGTGGGATCATCGCGCGGTGTTCTGGGGGGGCGTAGTCAAATTCGTCTGCACCGCTGAGATGTTCTGCCAATCGCAGGATTTGATTTCTTCCGCGGCGGGGCGGTAGCTCTGTCCCGGTCAAGCCAACGCGCTCGCCGCCCCGGACCAGCAAAATCGCCAGCGCCAATCCCAAAAGTCGCGCGCGGTCACTTTTTTTGGGGGTCTTATCATCCGCCGCGAAGTGCATCGAAGCCCCGCGATCCACCCAAACCATCACCGATTGCGCAATCTGCCATTCGCGTTCACGCACGAATTGAACGTCGCCCCGCGCCGAGCGGCGGTGGTCGATCATGCGCCGACTGTCACCCAACTGTGCGGGCCGGTATTGCCAAAAGTCATCGCCCATCCCCGCGCGACGCCGACCGTGATCCCCAAGCAGCACGGCCCCCGCCAATTGATCCGCGCGGGCCAATAAAGGTGGAAAACGTGCGGCTTCAAGTTCTGAGTCAGCGCGAAGTTGGGCAGGATTGCTCACGCGGCGGCCTCGTGGCGGGCCAAGCTTTGCGCGGTTGTGTCAATCAGTTCAGCCAAACTGTCGCCCCGTGCGCGCGCAGCAAATCCAAGCGCCATGCGGTGGCTGAGGACCGGGCGCGCCATATCCAAAACATCCTCGGCAGACGGCGCCAATCGGCCATCTAGCAATGCACGCGCGCGAACGGCTAACATAAACGCCTGTGCCGCGCGCGGACCGGGACCCCAAGCCACTGTGTCGCGCACGATCTGCGAGGCAGAATCTTCATGCGGACGGAAGGCGCGGACCAGATCCAAGATAAGTTCGACGACACTTTCCCCGACCGGCATACGGCGCAACAATGTTTGCGCGGCCAACAGCTCTTGGGTTGAAAACACCTCGGTGGCTTCGGCTTGATCGGTGCCTGTTGTGGCCAATAAGATATCGCGTTCTGTATCCCGATCTGGATACGGGACGTCGATCTGCACCAAGAAACGGTCCAACTGGGCCTCGGGCAAAGGATAGGTGCCCTCTTGCTCAATCGGGTTTTGTGTGGCCAAGACATGGAACGGCACGCCCAAGGGGCGATCCTGCCCTGCGACTGTCACTGTCTTTTCCTGCATCGCTTGCAACAAAGCAGATTGCGTACGTGGTGACGCGCGGTTTATCTCATCCGCCATCAAAAGCTGACAAAACACCGGGCCTTCAATGAAGCGAAACGACCGAGTGCCATCCTCGCCGGTGTCCAAAACTTCGGAACCCAAAATATCCGCGGGCATAAGGTCCGGCGTGAACTGAATCCGATTACCATGCAGTCCCATTACCGTACTGAGCGTTTCGACCAACCGCGTTTTGCCCAAGCCCGGTAAGCCGATCAGCAAACCATGCCCGCCACACAACAACGCCGTCAGGGTCAGTTCGACCACACGTTCCTGACCGATAAATCGCTTTGTAATCGAAGCCTTCGCCTTGGCTAGTTTTTCGCCCAAGGCCTCGATGTCGGCCACCAGGTGTTCTGCGTCGCTCATGACTTCCCCTGCATTCTGTCTATATGTGTCTGATAAGATTATAGCGCGATAAAGGAATAACAAACGCTATGAGTGCACAAAAAAACGTGACGCCAGATGCATCAAGCTTGGCGGCGTCAATAAATGCAGTAAAAACACGTGGTTTGCCGCCTGTACATTTATGGGATCCGCCATTTTGCGGCGACCTGAATATGCGAATTGCGCGGGACGGGACGTGGTTCTACGAAGGAACGCCGATTGGGCGTCCGCAATTGGCGCGGTTGTTTTCGACGATTCTGAAGCTGGAGGATGGGAAATATTTCCTTGTGACGCCAGTTGAAAAAGTCGGGATCATCGTAGATGACGCGCCCTTTGTGGCGGTGGATTTCACCGCGCAAGGCGAAGGTGCCGCGCAATCCATTCAATTTGAAACAAATATGGGCGATATAGCCTTGGCTGGCCCCGACAACCCCATGCGCGTCGAACGTGACCCCAATACCGGCGAGCCCTCGCCCTATGTCCACGTGCGGGCCGGGCTTGAGGCGTTAATTGACCGCAAAAGCTTCTATCGTTTGGTGGATATCGCCGCGCATCATCACGACTGGTTCGGCCTGTGGTCCGAAGGTGTGTTTTTTCCGATGATCCCATCCGCAGACCTTTTGTAAATGCACAAATTGCAGCAAGTCCTGGCTTGATTTCGGACAGGTTTTGGGCAAAATTCTATTTGAGCGGGTGGCTTTGATGAAAAACGGACTGAGGTGGGGACTTACACTATGAAACTTGCTGCGAATCTGTCGCTGTTGTGGCCGGAATTGCCATTTCTAGAACGATTTGATGCAGCTGCGGCCGCTGGATTTCAGGCCGTTGAAATTTTGTTTCCCTACGATGTGGGCGCGCGCGACATGCAAAGGGCGATGCGTCGGACAGGACTGCCACTGATTTTGATGAATGCACCACCGCCAAACTACACAGGCGGAAAACGTGGTTTTGCCGCGACCGTGGGCGGCGAAGGACGCTTTCAACACGATATGCGCCGTGTATTTCGGTACGCCGAGGCATTGGGTTCGAAAATCGTGCACGTGATGTCAGGCGAAGGCAGTGGCCAAGACGCATTTGACACGATGGTAAGTAACTTGAAATGGGCTTCTCGCGCCGCACCCAAAGGCCTAACGCTTACGATTGAACCGCTAAACCCGAATGATATGCCTGGGTATTTCTTGAACGATTATGATCTGGCTGCAAAAGTCTTGGATGCCGTAAAAAAGCCAAATCTGCGTTTGCAATTTGATACCTATCATGCACAGAAAATTCATGGAAATGCAGTCGAGGTTTGGAAAAAGTACGGGCTCCGCGCGGCCCATGTTCAAATTGCAGACACCCCCGGGCGTATTGCCCCCGGCGAAGGTGATATTGATTTTGCGGCACTTTATTCCGCGATGGCCGCAACGGATTATAAGGGCTGGGTCAGCGCGGAATATAATCCTGGGGACCGGGCAACGGAAGATAGTTTGGGTTGGCTTAAGAAAGTATCAGCCGCTGCTTAAACAGTTTCGCGTTCGGCCTTAATGAAAGGCCGCAACAAAATAATTCTTCTTAAACGAGAGATTCAGAAAGCGGCGCTAACCCAAGTCACGCCGTGCTTTTTGAACGCAATTGCCGCCCTTCCATCTTCGACCTAAGCAATAATCGCAATTAAGTTTGATGCAAATACCAAGCACCCTGCATATCGGGCTAAGTTAAAACCTGCCCGTGTTGAGATGTCGAAGAGTCAAACTTAACGCGGCCACAAAAACACGGGGTTTTCATATATACCTGAGCTCGACCCAGACTTGACCGAATTAAGCAGTGCATTCACGCCGATTTTCCGGGTCACGAGCTGGAGCGAACAAAGCATTTGGCTATGCCCGTATCAGAAACACCAGACTATGCGACAGCTTGAGATGGGCCACCTGAAGCTTGACCTGCTCACCGCCAATATCGGTCCAATCTTCGCTTCAGTCGAACTTGAAAGCCTCACCCATTGGACACGCGATTTCAATGTGCGCGCGGTGAAAACTCAGGCTTGGAAACGCGGTAGCTGCTATGGTTGTTACACGTTGCGCGACATGAACACACTGAATGGATCGCAAGTGTAATTCGCAAAAGGCGCACATTTTACGAAGCCAAAACTCGCATATAAAGCACGAGCCGGGGCAAACAGTTCGGCGCTGCCCGTTTCAAGGCTTAAGCGCCGAAAGCCCTTGTTTTTGGCTGAATCGATCAATCCCGTGAGGATAAAACGCCCAACACCTTTTCCACGTTGATCTTTTGCAGTGTGCATCGATTTGATCTCGCCATGTGTTGCATCGATTTCCGCCAAGGCGCCGATTCCTGCCAAACGGCCGTGAAAATCGGCGGCCAAGACCAAAGCCCCATTCGCTGCCAGCGCGTCGGCGGGCATCACATGGCAGCTTTCCTCTGGGGATGATGCGCGCATAAGGGCAAAGTGAGTACGGACTAAATCAGCAACATCCGAATCCTGCGCATGCGCGACACGAAGCGTTAATGTGTCCATGCTCCCCTGCGATCCGTTGCAAAGTTTTCGCCATATCCGCCTGCACGAATATTGTGCTTGCGCGCTTTAGGATCCTGGACCGTGACCTCTAGACCATTGTCTTTGGCATATTCCAGCGCGTCCGACTTGCTTGCAAACCGAAGCCGCACTTGGCTTTGCGTGTCATCCGACGACGTCCAGCCCATCAGGGGATCCACTTCACGTGCCGATGCAGGGGCGTATTCCAAGACCCAAGACTTGGTCTTAGCTGTGCCCGACTGCATTGCAGTTTTTGCGGGTTGATAAATCCGTGCGCGCATACGCAAAGCTCCTTCGGCTGACTGACGATGTTATGCAGCACGACATGGGCTGCTCGCAAGGTGCGAATTGCCTCAGTTTTTATCTCAAGTCGTAGTGTTAACTATCTCGATTGGAAATTGAGTCACAGAACCAAGACTTGATTCGTATTTCATGAAGCAAACGGGCACTTCGAAAAATTGCCCGGAGCTTGCCGCCGGGGTACAAAGCAAAGGGCATTCGGCTTGTGTGGTTTGCCGATGGCGCAGATGGGTTTCTTTGATCTTTCAGACCGCTACGCGCGCCTTGATGCCAAACAAGACACTGGTACGCACCAAGGTCATGTTTCCAAACATCCCAGCAAACCGTTTCCCCAAGGCTTCACGCGGTCCAGCCGGCTTAAAACAGACAGAAACGGTGAAAAATCAAGGAGCCCCAAAGGCGTTTTCTATTAACATGAAACGCTCATCACTGCCCAAAATAAATTGTTTTAAGGCGTAAAGAGATATTCGAGGCCTCAAGTTAAATCAGAAACGCTATAGTAAGTTGACAGGTTGAAAGAATTTTCGGATACAACCTACGGCGCTGGTCCCGTAGCTCAACTGGATAGAGCATCTGACTTCTAATCAGAATGTTGGGGGTTCGAGTCCTCCCGGGATCGCCACTTTCGCTTTTTTTGATGACGTTCGACATACAAAGACTATCTATCCGGTAAAAAAGGGTTTTTGGGCAGCTTTTTTCCCTGACATTGTATTTTGGGCCATTTTTTCAGTAGTTTGTTTGATTTTTTCTAGCTGTACGGCCTTAATTTACGCAAGATCCGATCCGACAAATGCGCAGTAACTCACTCTTCCGGGTTCAAACGATCTTCTCTCGCATCAGACGATAGGACAATACCTATGGCCAATCTGCATAGCTACCCACCTGGGCAGACTTTTCTTCCCATCCTTGCCGTTTACTTGCGCGCCGAAATGATCCAGGTGGAATGCCAACTTCAGTTTTGAAGAACGCGCTGAATTGCGAGGTGCTACGAAACCCCAAATGGTCAGCGATCTGATCAAGGGTATGATGGGAACGTTGAAGTAGGGCCTGAGCTTCGAACGTCAGGCGATCCCGGATAAGGCGCTGCGGTGGTTTTCCCAATGTGCGCGTGCAAATGTCATGCAACCGGTCTGGCGCAACATCCAATTCTGTCGCAAATCGATGCACGGGCCAGCGTTCGCGCAAATGCGCTTCGACAAGGTGACGAAAACGTTCCAATGTCAAATTTGCAGACCTGTAGCTGTGATCTTCGATCATCTCATTCACGCCAGCACGCCAGAGTGATACAAGCATGATACGAATTTGCGCCTCGATTACGGTCTCCATCCCAGTCTGCCCTGCATCGAGCTCTTTGAAAATCGCATCAAAGCAGGTCGAGATCGTTTGTGCGATGTCAGGCTTTTCGATCAAGCTAAGGGTGAATTCCCGCGCAGACATAAGACGCAATGCAGCGGCCTCTGGCTTATGACCGATGGCATTGCTGAGTGTCGTATCACCCAGTGTCATAATGATGCCGTTGCTGCCTGCTTTTGCTTTGAGCCGTGTGTCCGCCGATTTGGGGCCCCAACTAATTGCGGGTCCAACGATCATCTCTTCACTGTTGGGTTTGAGGCGCAAGGCACTGCCGGATAACACCAAGATGCACTGGACTGTCCGGCCCGGAAAATCAACCAACCCACCTACAAACCGATCATCCAAGCCGCTGCGGAACACATCTGCATGAACCGTCGTTTGATGTGAGCTCAGGGGTCGGAACTTATCCAAGGCGTCTTTCATGGCCAGATTTTGACATAAAAAGACCGGATATCAATATTTTTTCGCACACCCTTTCGTCTAAACTTAAATTTGTCCGCAGGTGCGGTCCGACCGCATTGGCTTATGAAGGTTCGCCTACGCGGCTGGGGGGGGGAATTGTTGCAACATCAAGCGTCCGATATTGGTTTTGTTGTCAGACCTGAAAAGTCGGCCATTGCCGTCGATACAGCCGTGAACGCTGCGGCATCGGCATTCCCGGTTTGGTCGCGTATGCCTGTCGCAGACCGCGTCGCGATCTTGCAAAAAATGATGGGTGCGCTGGATATCCGCCGCGCAGAATTCTACGATCTTGCAGCGAAAGAAGTCGGCGCGTCACAGGCATGGACATCGTTTACGATTGATCTTGCAATTGGAATGCTTGCCCATGTTGCAAGCCTTACCCCTGCCCTGGAAGATCGCGAAGTCGTTGATCCGCAAAGCGGCAAACACTCGATTATACGCCGTCAACCGGCTGGCGTGGTCTTAGGTATGGTCCCTTGGAACGCGCCAATTGTTTTAGGCGTTCGGGCTGTCGCTGGTGCTTTGATGTGCGGGAATACTGTTGTGATGAAGGGGTCAGAACATTGCCCTAAAACGCATCAGCATTTGGTTGATGTCCTGAACGATTCAGGTCTGCCCGAGGGCGTTCTTACTTGTGTTGTCAGCGATCCAGAAAATGCGCACGATACGATGGTGCAGCTGATTGCACATCCTTGCGTTCGACGGATCAACTTTACCGGCTCGACCCGTGTTGGCCGCGATGTTGCGATGGCAGCGGCCGGCCATCTGAAGCCCGTTTTGCTTGCACTATCCGGCAAAGCCCCATTGATTGTTTTGGATGATGCCGATCTGGATGCGGCTGTAGAGGCCGCTTGTTTTGGGGCCTTTTTCAATCAGGGCCAGATTTGCATGTCCACCGATTGGATCATTGTGGTGAAGTCTATTGCTGACGCATTTGTCACTAAATTGCAGGCCCGAACAGCCCAAATCAAGGCCGCTGATCCGGTCGCGGAAATTGCTACTCTTGGGCGTTTAATTTCGGAAGATGCCGCCAAACGTGTGAACGGCCTTATTGAGGATGCCGTTTCGAAGGGCGCGCGTTTTTTGGTTGGCGGTCAAATTGACGGCTGTGTGATGCAGCCTGTCTTGCTAGACGGCATTGCTGCGAATATGCGGCTTTATCGCGAAGAAACATTTGGCCCTCTGGCCAGCATTATGCGGGTGCATGACGCAGAAGAAGCCGTCTCTATCGCCAATGATTCTGAATTTGGTTTGAACGCTGCTGTGTTCACCGGCGACCTGGATCGCGCCCAAGCCATCGCGGATCGGCTAGAATACGGAGTAGTACAGATCAACGGACCAACCGTCCATGACGACCCCGCGATGCCTTTTGGGGGCATGAAGAGCAGTGGATATGGGCGCTTTGGCGGCGAACAGGTGGTCCATGAGTTTACAGAACTGCGTTGGATCGCAACCCATCAATCGGGGCAAACACCAAAACTATAAAACCTGACGGGCAACTGCCCAAACGACAAATTGCAAATGGAGGATACGCAATGAACCGCAGACCATTTTTGAAACTTGTGAGTGCTTTAACAATCGCAAGTGCTTTGGCCACAGGGGCCGCCACTGCCGAGACAATCCGCATCGGTGCGGTTGCACCCAAAACCGGCCCGCTTGCGGGTGGTGCGACGGTCACGCAATGGCCTTCAATATATCTTTGGGTGGATCAGGTGAACGCGGCCGGGGGACTAACTGTTGATGGCGAACAGATGATGGTCGAACTAATCGAATATGACGACCAGACCAACCCGGGCGAGACGATCAAAGCTGTTCAACGCCTTGCAACGCAAGACGACGCGCACTTCATCATTGCACCCTACGGCACAGGCTTGAACCTTGCTGCGGCTCCCTTGTTTGATCGCTACGACTATCCACAGATCGCAGTGTCTGCAATTACCGATCAGCAGGCCGATTTGTCTGAAAAATTCCCGAATATGTTTTTTACGCTTGGCACGACAACAGCACTTGCCGGAGATGTCGTGAAAGTTCTGAGCGACATGCGCGATGCGGGTCAGATGGGCGACAAAGTTGCCATGGTCAACGTGGCCGATGCCTTTGGGATTGAATTGGCAACCGCTGCCAAACCACTTTTCGAAGAGGCAGGCTTCGACATCGTGTATGAAACATCCTATCCGCTTGGCACACAGGATTTGTCCCCTGTCATCAAAGGGGCCGCTGCCGCGCAACCCGATGCCTTTGTTGCATGGTCCTATCCGCCCGACACATTCGGCCTCACCGAACAAGCGATGATCGAAAATCTTGACGTCAAGGCGTTCTATACGGCCGTTGCCACGGCATTTCCGGGGTACGGTGCCCGTTTTGGCGCTGCCGCTGAGGGCGTTTTGGGTGCGGGTGGTGTAAACCCATCAAGCCCCGCTTTCATGGAATATGCAGCCGCACACGAGTCTGTCACCGGAGCCAAGCCTGATTATTGGGCCTCTGCGACGACCTATGCGTCGCTAGAAATCCTTGCCCAAGCGATCGAAGCAGTCGGCCTAGATCGTGCGGATGTTACCGCTCACCTAAAGGCAAGCACCTATCAGACAATCCTTGGGCCGATCAGCTTTGATGAAAACAACTCGAACGCTGATTTCTGGACCGTGGGGCAGTGGCAAGGAGGCGATTTCCGCGGCGTCGCATCACGTGGCCGTGATGGCACTGTGCCAGTCATCTTGAAAGAAGGTTGGGAGTAATCCCAAACCGGGGCGGCAAATATGTCGCCCCAATCCGGTTATCGAAGGAAGCTTTCCCTTGGACATTCTGCTTACAGGTATCTTGCTTGGTGGCACTTACGCGTTGATCGCGATGGGTCTGAACCTGCAATACGGCGTTGCCCGAATAATGAATTTGGCCAACGGCGAAATTCTAGTGGCCGGCGGATACTTTGCATTTATTGCCTATACGTCCACACAGCTTAGTCCAATCCTGACGATTTTTCTGGTCGCCCCCGTTGCCTTTGCGTTGAACTGGCTGATCTACCGCATGATGCTGCAACCTTTGGTAAACCGCGCCAAAACCCGTGGTCAGTTGGAAACAGATAGCATCCTGGCGACCTTTGGTCTGTCGTTTATCGGCGTTGGTCTGATGCTTAGCTTCTTTGGCGGGGACTATTTTTCTTACAGCTTTATGGCGGTGCCCGTTGAAGTGCTGGGCAATACCTACGGCGCGAACCGCGTGCTGTCATTTGTCATGGCCGTCCTGATTTGCGGGGCGCTTTATGTGTGGCTCAATTGGTCCCGTGCCGGTCTGTCGATCCGCGCGATAGCAACGACCCCAGCATCGGCTCAATTGGTTGGGATCGACGTCAAACAGCTCTCGGCGCTGGCTTTTGCCCTTGGTGGCGCGGTCACGGCTATCGGTGGCGCGTTGATCTCGACCTATCTGACATTGGATGCGTCAACTGGCGTGGTGTTCACCCTCAAAGCTTTGATCATCGTCATCATGGGCGGAGTAGGCGACGTGCGCGGTACCATCGTTGCGGCTTTGTTGCTTGGTGTTCTTGAAACGGTTGTGGCCAGCCTGCTTGACCCCGGTCTGACGCTTGCCGCGGCCTATGTTATGTTCCTAGGTATTTTGTTGTTCCGCCCCCAAGGTCTATTCGGAAAGAAACCGACATGAGCCTGACTGGAACAGATATTCGCAACCTTAGCCTTGCCGCTTTGGCACTTGCGATCTGCGCCCTGCTGCCATTGGGCGACAAAGGCTATTGGCTGGGTCTTGGTGTGACCATTGCAATGTTCACAGCCCTCGCGACATCATGGGCGTTGTTTTCGGGACCAACCCATTACATCAGCCTTGCCACTGCCGCATTCTTTGGCGTCGGAACTTATGTGACAGGCCTGGGCATTGAGAGCTTGCCATTTTGGGCATTGGTCGGCCTTGCGGGTGTGATCGGAGCGATTCTTGCAGCGCTTGTCGGACTGGCAACGCTGCGTCTATCGGGCGTCTATTTCGTGATCTTCACCCTTGGGCTGGCCGAATTGGTCCGCCAAGTCATCACATGGATTCAGAACAACACGGGCCAGAAAGGGCTTTATGTCCTGACGGATCTGGACGAAGCAGGCATATATTGGTGGCTATTGGCCCTGTGCACAATTGTTTTCTTTGCCGGTTGGCTGATTGGGCGTTCTCGCCTTGGCTTTGCCTTGCGGATCATTGGTGACGATGAAACCGTCGCCGCCCATTCCGGCATCAACACATCCCTTGCAAAAGTGTTGCTGTTTATGGTGCCGGGCGCCGTCGCCGCCATGACAGGCGCGATCCTCGCGCCGCGCTATGTGTATATTGAACCCTCTCTTGCCTTTGCACCCATCCTATCATTCCAAGTCGTCATCATGGCACTTTTGGGCGGGGCCGCACGGCTTTGGGGGCCATTGGTTGGGGTCATTCCGTTCACCTTCCTGCTCGAAGCCGTGTCCTCCAATTTCCCAAACCAGACCACGCTGGTCATCGGGGTCGCCTTCCTGGTCATTGTCTATCTTCTGCCGGGGGGATTTGTTGGATTGCTCGATAAAATCATGCATCGCATCAACGCAAGAGAGGAGCCATAGCATGGCAACGCCAGTGCTTTCCTTGCGCGGGGTGACCAAACGATTTGGCGGCCTTGTTGCAGTCAACTCTATGGATTTTGATGTAAACGAGCGCGAAGTCGTGGGTCTTCTTGGCCCCAACGGCTCTGGCAAGTCAACAACATTGAACCTTGTGTCAGGCGCTTTGCCGCTCAGCTCTGGTAATATCTCGCTTTGGGGCAATCGGATTTCCGGACTTCCCGCACAAACGATCAACCGCAAGGGCATTAGCCGCACCTTCCAATTGGTACGGCTCCTTCCGTCTATGAATGTGCGCGAAAACGTTATTGCAGGCGCAGTCTTTGGGCATCGACGTCGCTGGGGGCAGGATGCACAAACTCACGCGGAACAGCTGCTTGAAAAAGTCGGTCTTGGGGGCAAAGGTGACTCAGCGTTGGGCCAGCTCACCTATATCGACACAAAACGCGTTGAATTGGCCCGCTCGCTTGCCAGTGATCCCAAAGTCCTCTTGTTGGATGAATGGCTGGCAGGTCTGAACCCGACTGAGCTGCAAATTGGAATCACCTTGATCAAATCCCTGCGCGACGAGGGACGCACGATCATTCTAGTCGAACATGTCATGGATGCGATCCGGTCTTTGTGTGATCGCTGTGTCGTCATGGCGGCGGGCACCAAAATTGCCGAAGGTACGCCAACACAGGTATTGTCCGACAAAGAAGTCATCCGTGCTTACTTGGGGGATGAAGATGCTTGAACTGTCAAACATTACGGTCCGCTACGGCCAACACCGCGCTTTGGAAAGCGCCTCTATCAAGGTGTCAAAAGGCGAGATCGTCGTTATCCTTGGGGCAAATGGGGCCGGCAAATCAACGCTGCTCAAGGCTGTCAGCGGCATTTGCGAGGGCATGGTTGACGGCGACATTCGCCTGGATGGCACAAATCTTGCGGGGCTTTCAGCCAACAAGATTGTCGATGCGGGCCTTGCACTTGTTCCCGAAGGCCGTGGTGTCTTTCCTGATCTGACGGTGCGCGAAAATCTGACCCTTGGGGCCTACGCTGCGCGCGCACGCGACGATGAAAAAACAACACTTGATCGTGTCTATGACCTGTTTCCCAAGCTTGCCGAACGCGGCAAGCAAATCGTCGGTACCATGTCGGGCGGTGAACAACAGATGGTCGCTATTGGCCGTGCGATGATGTCAAACCCGACGATCCTAACGCTGGACGAGCCCTCACTTGGGCTGTCGCCGTTGCTGTCAAAAGAGCTGTTCCAAAACCTTGCTCGGGTCCGCGATCTTGGAATTGGGGTGCTGATGGTCGAACAAAATGCCAAGCAATCGCTGGCAATTGCGGACCGAGGCTATTTGATTGAAAACGCCCATGTTGTGCATGAGGACAGCGCTGCAAACCTGATGCGTGATCCGGTGGTGCAGGCCGCGTATTTGGGCGTAGGCAGCTCTGAAAAGACTGCACCCGAACCCTTGGCAAAAATGCCGGAAACCGTGGTAGAAACATTCGCAATCAAGCCGCGCAGCCAGACAACGCAATCAGCCGACGTGATATTGGGCCGATCTGTGGATGATCTGGTCGCTGCCGCCGCCGCTCAAAGGGTGCCTTCTGCGACACCGCCGGCAAGCGCTGCCAGTTCGCAGGATCGCATTGCTGTAGCACTGGCCGAGATCGAACGTAGCGCGGTTGATGCACGAAACCGCCCAAAGTCAAAGCCATTGCAAAATCGCTCTGCAGAACTGCCTGTCGAACATACCGAACCAGACCCTAAGCCGCGCCCCATAATTGAAGTCTACCGCGCCCCACGCGTTGAAGTTTACCGCCGCCAGCCGGATGGCCGCGGGTTTGAAAGGAAATAAAATGCTTGATACCGCTGCGCAGATCAAAGGCATGTTTATTGGTGGGAACTGGGTGCCTACTGGTCCTTCATTTGAAGACATTAATCCATCAACGGGTGCAGTTTGGGCCCATATCCCCGAAGGCGGGCGCATTGAAGCGCGCGAAGCGATTTCAGCCGCACAAGCCGCCTTTCCTGCATGGGCGTCTATGCATTTTCAAGACCGTGCAAAAATTCTGCTTCGGGCCGCCGACGTTTGGGAAACCCGCAAGATGGACTTTGTCGCAGCAGCCCAAACTGAGGGCGGTGGCTGGTTTGGCAAGGGTATGTTTGAGGCAGGATACGTGCCGGAGGTATTCCGTGCTGCGGCTGCTATGTGTTATAATGCGGTCGGTGAAATGCTACCTTCTCAACATGGCAAAGTGTCGATAGTTGAACGTATTCCCATGGGCGTCGTAAGTGTGATCAGCCCGTGGAATATGCCAGGCATTTTAACGGCGCGGGGCTTTGCCTTTCCACTGGCTGCGGGCAACACAATTGTGCTGAAACCGTCTGAAGACACACCTTACCTTGGTGGGCTATTCTTTGCTGAAATCATGGAAGACGCGGGCATCCCCAAAGGCGTGTTCAACGTTGTGACTTGCTCACGCGACCGTGTGACTGAGATGGGGGATGAACTGGTCGAGAACCCAGCTGTGAAGGGCGTCTCTTTTACGGGGTCCACACCTATTGGACGCCAGATCGCAGCCAAGGCCGGCGCGCACTTGAAAAAGGCCTGCGTTGAGCTTGGCGGCAAAGACAGCCTGATCGTGCTGGAAGATGCGGATATGGATCGCGCGACTTCGGCCGCAAGCTTTGGAAGCTTTATGCACCAAGGCCAGATTTGTATGTCCGTGGAAAAGGTGCTGGTCCACGAAAGCATCTATCCCGATTTTCTACGCCAGTTTGTGGCGCGCGCCGCCAAGCTGAAAACTGGCGACACTGCGGATCAGACCAATGTCATCGGTCCGCTCATCAACGACCGCCAGGTCGATCGCGTAAAGTATCAAATCGAAGACGCTCTGGCAAAAGGTGCAAAAGCAGTGTTGGGTGGGCGCGTCTGGGATCGCTTTGTCGAACCGACTATTCTGACGAACGTTACCCACGATATGGCGGTCTGGCAGGAAGAAACCTTTGGGCCTGTTGCCTTGGTTGTCCCGTTCCGCACCGACGCAGAGGCCATCGCTCTGAACAATGACACGGAATACGGGCTAAGTTCGGGGATCATCACCGCCGATGAAAACCGCGCGCTTGAAATGTCGCGCAAGCTTGAAACTGGCATGTGCCATGTCAACTGTAGCTCGGTGAATGACGAACCGCATGTGCCGTTTGGCGGCAGCAAAGCCTCTGGCGTGGGTAAACACGGAGGGAAATGGTCGATGGAAACCTTTACTGAAACGCGCTGGATCACGCTGGATCGTGGCAGCCGCCCTTTCCCGTCGGTGTTTTAAGATGCATTGGGAACGCGCGCCTATATTGGAAGGCAAAACCATCCTTGTGACCGGCTCAGCCTCGGGCATTGGTTTGGAAACGGCACGGCTTTGCACAGCTATGGGTGCAAAGGTTTTAGGTGTTGATGTGACCAAGCGCTTTGATCATGTCGAGGAATTTTATCGCGCTGATTTGACGGATGGGGCAACCATTGATGCGCTGATCGACGTGCTCCCCAAGGGCATAGACGGGATTGCGAATGTCGCAGGTCTGCCGCCGACGGCACCTGCGGACAAGGTGCTCGCCGTTAACCTGTTTGGCCTGAAACATTTGACGCTTGGCCTGCTGCCAAAACTCAACGAAGGGGCCAGCATTGTGAATTTGGCCTCGCTTGCGGGGTTTGGCTGGCCTGACGCAATTCCAACTATTCGTGCCAGCGAAGGTGTTCATGTCGATGATGCCGCGCGCTTTGCGGAACAACACAGAATCACGAATACAGACGGACGCAGCTACTTCTTTTCCAAAGAAGCGCTGATTGCTTGGACCATGCAAAATCGCTGGACGTGGCGCGACAGGGGAATCCGAATGAATACGATCAGTCCGGGGCCTGTCAATACGCCTATCTTGGGCGATTTTCTGGAAACTTTGGGGGCGCGCGCTGAGGCAGATGCGCGCATTATGGATCGCCCCGGAACACCGCAAGACATTGCGCCCATCGTTGCGTTCCTGCTGTCAGATATGACGGCATGGATCCGCGGCACGAATATTCCCGCCGACGGCGGTATGTCATCAAACATCCTGTGCGATATGCACGGGCTGTCATCTTAAGGGAGGCCAAATCATGACTGTACTGGCTTGGATTGTTATCTTTCTTGTCGCTGCGGCGGTGATCATCGCCTTAGCGGCGTCCTTCTATCAACGCGCGACGAACGAAGTCGCAATTGTACGCACAGGCCTTGGCGGGCGGCGGGTCGTGATCGAGGGCGGGGCCCTGGCAATCCCCTTCTTTCACGAGATAAACCGCGTCAACATGCAAACCTTGCGCATGGATGTGGCACGATCCGGTGAGTCTTCTTTGATTACCAAAGACCGGCTTCGCGTAGATGTGGGCGCGGAATTCTATGCCAGCGTTACACCAAATGACGTCTCGGTCACGCGGGCGGCGCAGACATTGGGCAAACGGGTCTTCCAGCCTGACCAGCTTACAAGCCTTATAGACGGCATGATGATCGATGCGCTGCGTTCTGTCGCAGCACAGATGACAATGGATCAGCTTCATGAAAACCGCGCAAGCTTTGTCAAACAGGTCCGCGATGCTTTGACGGACACGCTTGCGAATTACGGGCTGCAATTGGACTCTGTTTCGCTGACAGCCCTTGACCAGACACCTTTTGCCGCGCTCGATGAAAACAACGCGTTCAATGCTGTCGGCATGCGCAAACTGGCCGAAGTTATTGCCAAGTCAAAGAAAGAGCGTGCGGAAATCGAAGGTGACAGTCAGGTCAGCGTCGCCCGCTCGGCAATGGAATCCGAGCGGCGCAAGCTTGAGATCAATCTTGATCAACGCCGCGCTGAAATTGCCCAGACACAAGAAGTCGAAACGCTGATCGCTGCCCAGATTTCTGAAATAGCCGCACGAAAGGCAGACAGCGAACGATCAGCCGCCCATGCGCGCATTCAGATGGAGCAAGACATCGCGTCTGCCGATATCGCCAAAGAACAAGCTTTACGGACGGCTGAAATTGCCCAAATGCGCGCATTAGAAATAGCCGAACAAGAGCGCGCAATTTCGTATGCTGCCAAATCGCAGGAAGAAAGCCGCGCCCATGCTGATGCTGATGCAGCCCGTATTGATGCTGTCAAAGCGTCTGAGGCCGTCCACACCGCCCGCCAGATGGCCGAAGCCGAACGACGCAAAGCACTGGCGTTAATCGCAGCGCAAGAACAGGCCGAGGCAACGGCCGCGCGTGCCAAGATCACAGCCGCCAGCGACAAGGCGACAGCTGCGGACAAGACGGCCGCAAAACGCGAAGAAGCCGAAGCGCTCAAGGCGATGAAACTTGCCGAGACCGAGGCAAATCTTGCCCAGATCAAAGCAGAAAACGCACGGTCTGACGCGCAGGTGGCTATGGAGTTGGAACTGGCCCGCCTTCAGGCGCTTCCAAAAATTATTTCCGAAATTGTCAAGCCGGCCGAGAAGATCACGGGTATTTCCATCAATCAAATGAGCGGCCTAGATCGGGCAAGCGGAACGGGGGCAACGTCGCCAGTCACTCAAACCGTAGATGCAATCATGGATATGGCAGTGTCTTTACCAGCTTTGCAAAAGCTAGGCGAAAGCATAGGTGTCAACGTCGATGCGACTTTACCTAAAGTGAAACCAAATCCAAAAGATGGTCAATCTTGAGGCGCCTATGGACCCCACCAAAAGAACTGTTCAGGCGTCTTATGCGGCCAGAAAAGTTACACGACGACCAAGAATTGGTACGAAAGGCGTAGATTAGCGTCGCGGGCAAGTCAGAAATTCCCAAAGCACAATCACCTTTTAACGCTTCGGGTTATGATGAAATTCTCGACACCGCCGCCTTGTTTGGGCCGTTAGTCAAGGTCTAGACCTTCCAGCAATCGTCATCAGAATGCCCGCCACGCGAGAAAGCACTTGCCAACAGACGCTAAGATCGTATCTCGTGTCTAGAAATAGGACATTTGATCCCAAAAAGGACGGCAGAATGCTTCCCAAAGACGTTGAACTTCGCCTTGCTAGGCTTGAAGCTCAGATCGAAACGCTTGAAAAGGTGATTGCAACACCGCCCAAACAGGGGTTGATGACGCGGCTCTTTTCTTGGGAAACTGCGCGTAATTTAATGTTTCTTGTTGGCATACCGGCGGGATTGTTCGCGGCCTATCAGCAATTGGATCAACAATTCCTGAGCTGGTCAGACATTCAAACGCAGCAAGAACGTAACATCGCCGTTGATAAACTTGGAAAACTGCAGAACTTTCAAGCCGATATCTACGAGCTGCAAGCCCGCGAACAATCCGATGCTGCCTTCGCGCGCCTGGACGCAACCCGGGGTCAGATTGAGCGCATGGCCCGCGATCTTTATACGCATTGGCAAAAAGATCCCGAATTTTTCAGCCCGACTGAGCTGGTCCCAGTGGTCAATGCGCTTATCGGAAGCGATCTAAGCGAACAGGCTGTCGATGTGGCCAACTCGGTCGACATCACCGGAATGCAAACCATTAAAGCCGCGGATTTTGAATCGCTGAAAGCCCGGGTGCTGTTTGCGCGGGGTCCAGGCCGCGATGTGGTCGGTGCACGCGAAGCTTTAAGCAGAGCCGCGACTTTGGTCGAATCCTTACCCGATGGCGGACAAAAACTTAGCTTGCGGGAAAAATATGCTTCGGTCCGGTTGTTGAATGAATTGTGGGTTGGGACAAACTGCACTGAACTCGCCCCATTACAGGCGTTTTTGTCGGAAATGATTGCTGATGGCACACCCATTGAACTTGAAGATCCGATCCGCAAGAATACCAAAGCCTCATTGACCGCGTTTGATTTAAAGTGCCGTTAAACATCCTTTCGACGTCCTGCTGACGCAAATTGTCAGGGGACGGCCTTGCATCGTTGTGCATCCGTGACACATTAACGTGGCAAGGAGATCGCAACATGCCTCATGTCCATTCTGACAGCGCACCTGCCCTAATGCATGCCCCTACGGGGGATGTTCGCGAACGTCCTAAGCTTGAGGGCGGTAAGCAACTGATCATGCAGACAGAATTCGAACCGGCGGGCGATCAACCAACGGCAATTCAGGACTTGTCACAAGCCATTCTTGAAGGTGAGCGCAATCAAGTGCTGCTTGGTGCGACCGGAACTGGCAAAACCTATACGATGGCGAAGGTCATCGAAACCACACAGCGCCCTGCGATTATCTTGGCGCCGAACAAGACGTTGGCCGCACAGCTATATGGCGAATTTAAAGGATTTTTCCCCGACAACGCCGTTGAGTATTTTGTAAGTTTTTATGACTACTATCAGCCCGAAGCGTATGTGGCACGGTCCGACACTTATATCGAAAAAGAAAGCCAGATTAACGAACAAATCGACCGCATGCGCCACTCAGCTACGCGCGCTTTGCTTGAACGTGATGATGTGATCATTGTGGCCTCTGTGTCCTGCATCTACGGGATCGGCAGCGTCGAAACCTATGGCGCAATGACCCAGGATTTGGTCGCGGGTCAACAATATGATCAACGCCAGATCATCACAGACCTGGTCGCACAGCAATATAAGCGCAATGACCAAGCCTTTCAGCGCGGTTCGTTTCGTGTGCGCGGCGACAGTCTGGAAATCTTCCCAGCACACCTTGAGGACCGCGCTTGGCGTTTGTCGTTCTTTGGGGAAGAGCTTGAAGGAATTACAGAATTTGACCCGCTCACCGGTGAAAAGAAAGACACCATGGAGCGCATCCGCGTCTACGCCAATTCGCACTATGTGACCCCAAAACCGACCATGCAGCAGGCGATCCAACACATCAAAAAAGAACTAAAGATCCGGCTGGATCAACTGGTCGGCGAAGGCAAATTGCTGGAAGCGCAAAGACTTGAACAGCGCACCAATTTCGATCTGGAAATGCTGGAAGCCACGGGTGTGTGCAACGGAATTGAGAACTATTCGCGCTACCTCACAGGGCGCGCGCCGGGCGAGCCACCCCCACCTTGTTTGAGTTCATTCCAGACAACGCCATTGTATTCGCCGATGAATCGCACGTGTCGGTCCCGCAAATTGGCGGGATGTATAAAGGCGACTATAGACGTAAGTTTACCCTTGCAGAACATGGATTTAGACTACCCAGCTGCATGGATAACCGCCCCCTGAAATTCGAAGAATGGGACGCGATGCGGCCCCAATCGGTGTTTGTATCAGCGACCCCGTCGGCCTGGGAAATTGACCAAGCTGGCGGCGTATTTGCCGAACAGGTCATTCGCCCCACTGGATTGCTAGACCCCGAAGTCGAAATCCGTCCCGTCGATATGCAGGTCGATGATTTGTTGGACGAAGTGCGACGCGTCACAGCCGACGGCATGCGTACACTTGTCACCACTCTGACCAAGCGGATGGCCGAAGATTTGACCGAATACATGCACGAGCAAGGCATCAAAATCCGGTATATGCACAGCGATATCGACACCTTGGAACGCATTGAAATCCTGCGTGACTTACGTCTTGGCGCGTTTGATGTCCTCGTTGGGATCAACCTGTTGCGCGAAGGTTTAGACATTCCCGAATGTGGACTGGTCGCGATTTTGGACGCCGACAAAGAAGGGTTTTTACGCTCTGAAACCTCACTTGTGCAAACCATTGGACGCGCGGCCCGCAACGAGCAAGGCCGTGTGATCATGTATGCGGATAGGATCACTGGCAGCATGGAACGTGCGCTTGGGGAAACCGACCGGCGCCGCGCAAAGCAGATTGCCTACAACGAAAAACACGGGATTACGCCTGCCACAGTCAAAAAGAATGTCGAAGATGTTCTCGCCGGACTTTACAAAGGTGATGTGGACATGAACCGGGTGACCGCGTCGATTGAAGGCGCAAAAGTCGGGCAGAATCTGCAGGCCGTGCTGGATGGGCTGCGCACAGATATGCGTAAAGCCGCCGAAAACCTGGAATTCGAAGAAGCCGCGCGCCTGCGTGACGAGGTCAAGCGCCTGGAAGCTGTCGATTTGGCCGTCGCCGACGACCCCCTGGCCCGACAATCTGCGGTCGAGGCAGCATCCGAGGCGTCTCGGGGGCGCTCAACTGCGGGACGTCCAGGTCAACGCGGCGGAAATGTGCAGCGGCGAAAACGATAAGTTCACAACACTGTGTCAGTGCAAACCAAGGATGCGGGTGGTAATCTGTCGAAGGCACATGCAAGATTTTATCACCGCGCGCATCCATGACACACCAAACGGACCCCAAAGCTATGACGACGCAACTTCCTTCGCAAAACACCTATTGCGCTGCCCTCGTGACCGGCGCGGCCGCCCGCTTGGGACGCGCCATGGCTTTGGGACTTGCTGCGCGTGGGATTGATATCGCGCTTCACTACAACAGTAACAAAAATGAAGCCGAAAAGACGGCTGAGGACATCCGCGCTTTGGGTGTGACCTGCGTGACGTTGCAAGCGAACCTGCTGGATCACGCACAGACAGATCAGCTGGTCGACCGCGCCCGGGATGGGCTTGGGCAAGATCTGGACGTCTTGGTGAATTGTGCGTCTGTGTTTAAATACGACACGCTGAAAAGTGCTTCGGCGGAAAGCTGGGATCGGAACATCGACTCGAACCTGCGCGCACCTTTTGTGCTGACGCAACATTTCGCGAAACAAGCGCCCCGGGCCACACAGCAAGCCAATGGCGAAATGCGCGCGAACGCGTGTGTGGTGAATATGATCGATCAAAAAGTGCGCAAACTGACCGAACATTACGTGACCTACACGCTGGCTAAAGCGGGCCTTTGGACCTTTACTCAGACCAGCGCGCGCGCCTTGGGGCCACATATCCGCGTGAACGGCATCGGCCCTGGATCGACCCTGCAAGG
>JBGCEM010000098.1:0-24580 GCA_045106335.1 Paracoccaceae bacterium
GCAAACAGCAGTTCTGCTGGGCGCGGATGGTTATGGCGAAGAAACGGCACGAAGGAGAACTTACATGGCCGATGATGAAAAGGTCTGGCCCACGGGTCTGACACTAAGAGAAGCGGAAGAGCTACATAGCTATATCATTGACGGAACACGCGTCTTTGGTGGTATCGCGTTGTTGGCTCACATCCTGGTGGCAGCGTCCACCCCTTGGTTGGGTTAAGGAAGGCTATAGCAAATGAACAATTCAAAATTATGGCTTGTCGTAAATCCAACAGTGGGTATTCCTCTGTTCTTGGGCGCAGTTGCAGTTGGATCCTTCTCGGTTCACCTGGCGGTTGTCACAAACACCACATGGGTGTCTGACTTCCTGAAAGGCGAAGACATGGGGTCCGCGTCTGCGGCACTTGAAGTGGATGAAAAGGTTCAAACCGCATCTGCAACAACGCTTGAAAATGGGGATCGCATCAAAGTGACGCTGCCAAATGGCGCGGAAGCTTGGGCGGTGATTGAATCCCCAAAGACCACGTTGGCCTCTGCGCTGACGCACCGGTCTGATTAGCACTCAAAATTCGCAGATACGGGCGGGCAGGTTCGGCCCGTATCTGCAAACTTTACCGGAACAGCGTCTATTCTTGATGGCGCGGCCACATAGGTGGCCCTGGTTTGTCCCGGTCCGCAAGGTCCCGGGCCTTTTGAAGTTTAACCACAGGCGGCTTTCATGCTGAACACAAAGGATTTTGCGGTCAAAAAGCTGGTGGCGATGGCGCCCCGTTTTTTGCCGTTTGCCGATGTGGCGACGGACGAATTGCCTTTGCGCCGTTTGTTGCGCTTGGCCTTGTTTCAGATCACCGTCGGGATGGCGCTGGTTCTGCTTGTGGGCACGTTGAACCGTGTGATGATTGTGGAACTGGACGTTCCTGCATCTATCGTGGGCATCATGTTGGCGCTGCCGCTGCTGTTTGCGCCCTTTCGTACCTTGATTGGGTTTAAATCTGACACTTACGATTCGGCCCTTGGATGGCGGCGCACGCCCTACATCTTTAAAGGCACGATGCTGCAATTTGGCGGCTTTGCGATCATGCCATTTGCTCTGCTTGTGTTGTCTCAGCAAGGATATGCGGCTGATGCGCCGCGGTGGCTGGGTCTGGGCTCGGCCGCAATTGCGTTTCTGTTGGTGGGGGCTGGGGTGCATATCGTGCAGACCGTTGGCTTGGCACTGGCAACGGACTTGGTGCGCGAAGAGGACCAGCCAAATGTGGTCGGTTTGATGTATGTGATGCTGCTGGTTGGCATGATTGGGGCTGCCTTTGTGTATGGCCGCTTGCTTGATCCTTATTCTCCGGGTGCGTTGATCGCTGCGATCCAAGGATCGGCTGTGGTAACCATTGTGCTGAATGGCGTAGCCATGTGGAAGCAAGAGCCCCGCAATCGGGCACGTGCAGCATCTGATCGGGTTAAACCGGAATTTAGCGAAGCTTGGCGTGGCTTTGTCGGGCAAACCAATGCGCTGCGGCTGTTGGTGGTTATTGGGCTTGGCACATTTGGCTACGGCATGGCGGATGTGTTGCTGGAACCTTACGGCGGTCAGGTCTTGAACATGTCCGTGGCTGCAACGACGAAATTAACAGCTGTGCTGGCCGGAGGATCCTTGATTGGGTTCTGGATGGCCTCATTCCTATTGGCTCGGGGTGGCTCGCCCACGCGTATGGCCTGGACGGGCGCTTTGATCGGCGTGCCTGCTTTTGCCGCAATTATCGTCGCCGCGACCGGTGGGGGTGTTGGGCTGTTTACCTTTGGCGTGCTGTTCGCAGGATTTGGTGCCGGCCTGTTTGGGCATGGAACATTGACTGCGACGATGCGCGCTGCACCAGCCGATCAAGTGGGGCTGGCTTTGGGCGCATGGGGTGCTGTGCAAGCAACCTGCGCAGGACTGGCCGTTGCCTTTGGTGGCGTGATCCGCGACCTGGTGGTTGCAGGTGGCGCGCAAGCGGCGCAAGCGCCTTATGTGCCGGTCTTTGCCCTTGAAATGGGGTTCTTGGTTTTCGCTGTGATCGCAATTTGGCCTTTACGGCGGAAAATCACTGGCATTTCGCAACAAGAGGCTTATGTCTCTTAGCAGTATAATGCATACAGGGGGCGGTCCGCCCTGTGTGTTGGACGTGTGCGCCTCAGTCATGTGGTCGGGACCTGAACAGAAGGAAGAGGACAAATGACAACCATCGTCACACGTCTCTATGCAGATAAAGTTACGGCGGAACAGGCTGTTACAGCGCTGAAATTGCAAAATCATCCAGATGGCAACATCGACATGATCGCCTCTGGCAAGGATGCCCAAGCGGCCATGATCTCGGCCAGTGTGCCTGAAGACAGTGCGGCCAGCTATGCCAAGGCGATGTCGTCGGGCGCTGCGTTGGTCGTGTGTCGCGCCCCTGTCACGCCGTTTGGGGCGGCGCGCAACGCGATTGCGACGCTGGATGAGTTCGATTCAGTGGACGCTGGCGTCGAGAACCAGAATTACTATCATACGGACCAAGTGCATGACGATCTGCTGATCGACATGAAAGTGGACCGCACGCACCGGTATTGGGGCACGTGGAAGTTTGAGCTGGAAGAATATGGCGCGGGCAAGAAATATCCGCGGTCGGGCCGTGAACATTGGGGCAGCTTGTTTGGCACGAAGCCCTTGGATTTCGCCGGCAAGCATTGGGGCTCATTCCTGGGTCATCCACTAAAGGGCGCAGGCAAATACTGGGGCTCTTTCGCGGGCCATCCGTTGAAAGGCGCTGGCACTTATTGGGGGTCGTTCTTAGGCCACCCACTGAAGGGCGCAGGCAAATATTGGGGATCGTTCTTGGGCCATCCTTTGAAAGGGGCGGGCAAATATTGGGGCACACTTGCGTATGATCCCATCTTGCGCAGCCATCCCTATATGGGATCGTTCTTCATTTCCCCTCTGGGCCAATACAAATCCAAAGGCTAAACGCCGTCACATAAACACCGACAACCGCCCGGACCTTTTGGTCTTGGGCGGTTTTTTTAATCTAAAGGGGTCACGCGCGCATCGCCGCAGGTCATATCTTGGCCAACGCGGTCAAAGCGCAGATAGGCAATCGCCTGATCCCCTGCGCGGGTCAGCAGCTGCCCCACGATTTTTTCCCCAACTACGATATCCGCACCCTGTGTCGTCGCGCCGTCAACGGCCACCCGGGCCAAGCCTTTGCGCAGCTGCGTTTTGTGCTTCATCCGGGCGGTCACTTCTTGGCCAACGTAACAGCCCTTGCGGAAATCGACGCCGTGAAGGGTCTCAAAATTGTGCTCAAGGATGAAGCTGTCAGGGGTCAGTTCACTTCCATTTTCGGGGACTAAGTGCTGGATTCTGATGGCGTCCCAATGCACCGTATCCGCCTGGGCAGGTTGTGAGCGCCATGCGCGCCAGCCAAGCGCGGGATGTCTGGGATCGGGCCAGCCATCATCGGGCGTGTCATCAATGCCGCGATGCAGGTACTGATCCTCAACGGTTGTAATCGTTACCTTGGCGCGCAGTTTATACATCGTCAGACGCTGCATAAACGGGGTCGCCAGCGTGGCACCGACATCCAGCAGCACATCACCGCCTGCGCGCAGCACAAAGAAATCCGCCAGATATTTGCCCTGCGGCGTTAACATCGCTGCATAGATCGGCGCGCTGTCAATTTTGGCGACGTCATTGGTGATCAAACCTTGCAAAAAATCGCGTGTGTCCGGGCCGCTTAGGCGCAGCAGAGTACGTGTCATGGGATTGCTCCGATCCGTTGGTTGGGTCACATATAAGCGGTCGTTCGGTGAACCAAAAGAGAAGCCCCCATGCGCGCGCCAATTTCTGTGATTATACCAACCTTGAATGCGGGCGAAGCTTTGCCAGGATGCGCCGCGGCCCTGATGGAAGGCGTTGAGGCGGGGCTCATTTGTGAGCTGATTGTGAGCGATGGCGGATCACAAGATGGGACCATCCGCGTTGCTGAAGACATTGGCGCAAAAGTGCTGAGCGGATCTGCGTCGCGGGGCGGGCAATTGCGCCGAGGCTGCGATCCCGCCCGTGGGACTTGGCTGTTGGTCGTTCATGCGGACACGCAATTGGCCCCGGGATGGAGTGCGGCAGCATATGCGCATATGGCAACAAAAACAGCCGGTTGGGGAGAGTTGCGCTTCGATCAAGGTGGGGTTTGGGTCGCGCGGTGGGCGAACTGGCGCAGTCATTGGGTGGGTTTGCCCTACGGGGATCAAGCTTTGCTGATCCCGAATACGCTGTACAAAGCTGTCGGCGGATATCCTGATCAGCCATTGATGGAGGACGTCGCACTGGCCCGTGCTCTTAAAGGCCAGCTGCGTCCTGCGCGGTTCACAGCCGTGACAAGCAGTGCCAAGTACCGCAATCAAGGTTGGGTGCGGCGGGGTTTTAAGAATTTGACATTATTATTGCGCTATCTGTTGGGTGCGGACCCCAAAGTCTTGGCCCAGGCCTATCGGGCGTCGCCTGACGTTTAGGCTTTGCGTTTGGCGTCAAAACTGGCTTGGATTTTTGCGCCGTCATAGTCTGCGTCGAGCCAGTCTTGAAACGAACAATCTGTTTTTGCCTGAGCTTCTTCAAAGCAATCGACAATGTGATCCATGACACCGGTTTTGGTCCATTTGAAATGAATAAAGCGAATCGACAGGTGTTTGCGTGCCGAATCGACGGACGCGCCCTGGGACAGCAGATATACAACCGCGGCCAACGAGGTTCGATCTGCCCCCGATTTGCAGTGCATGAGGACAGGTTTTTCGCAGGTTTGCAGAGCGTTTAAAATCGTCTGCAAGGTGTCGCGCGAAGGGGCTTGGCGGGCGGAGAAGCTGGGCACGTCGATCAGGTGTAGACCCAGTTTGGCACAAGCGTCCTTGGCAAACAGATAGGGCGGGTTAGCCGAGGCACCGCGCAGATTTAGGATCGTTTTGATACCCTGATCTCGGTAGGTTTTGAGGCGGTCGGGACTTGGTTGATTGGCGCGATAGACTTCGCGCGCCACTTTCGAAAAATTTGTCCAAAAGCTGCGCAGGATCCCGTGATCATAGATCATCACGTATTTCCAGGCGCGTCTGCGGGCATTTGGGTTTTCTAAGTTCGTGCCGCTGGCATGTAGGGAGGAGCGGTGACGATACAGGCGCGCGCGCAAAGACATCGGGTTGTACCCTTTTAGATTGTTTGATGTCCTAACGTGGTGGTCTGACCTGGGCAAGCTCTTGTTACGCGGTGCATCCCCTGCGGGTCTGCACGACACTTTGGTGCGTGTGTGAACGTTCTCGCAGGAATTTGGTCTTGTGTGCGTTGACGTTGCGGGGTGGGGACCTAATGTGCAACCGGTGTTAAATGTTTGCACATAATGTGAGACGGATGTGGTCCGATTTTTTACGGGACCTAAGTAAGCCGCAACCCGTGACCCCAGGAGACAGCCATGTCCGGACGTGAATATCTTGCAATTCCAGGGCCTTCGGTCATGCCAGACGCAGTATTACAAGCGATGCATCGCGGTGCGCCGAATATCTATGCCGGAGCGCTGGTTGAGATGACGGCCAGTTTGATCCCCGATTTGCGGACGGTTGCACGCATGGGCGGAGATGTTGCGATTTACATCGGCAATGGCCATGCGGCATGGGAAGCGTCATTGGCCAATGTCATCGCGCCCGGACAAAAGGTTTTGGTGCCTTGCACGGGTCGGTTTGGGCATGGCTGGGCAGACATGGCGCAAGGTCTTGGGGCAGAGGTCGAGGTGTTGGATTTCGGAAAATCCTCCCCGATGGATTTAGGCGCTGTCGAGGCTGCATTGAATGCGGATCAAGGGCAGAAGATCAAAGCCATTTTGGCCGTTCATGTGGATACGTCGTCCTCGGTGCGCAATGATATTGCAGGACTTAGGGCTGTATTGGATCGGGTGGGGCATCCGGCGTTGCTGATGGCGGATTGCATTGCGTCGTTGGGCTGTGATGTTTTTGAGATGGACCAATGGGGCGTCGACGTAATGGTGACGGGCTCTCAAAAGGGATTGATGGTGCCACCCGGTATAAGTTTCGTCTTTTTTGGGCCACGGGCTGCGCAGGCGCGGGCAGGCATGCCAAGGGTGAGCCGTTATTGGGATTGGGCCCCGCGGGCGAACCCGACTGAGTTTTATCAGTATTGGAACGGTACCGCGCCAACGCACCATATCTTTGGGCTGCGGGTGGCGTTGGATATGATTATGGCCGAAGGCATCGAGGCAGTTTGGGCGCGTCACGCTTGTTTGGCCCGTGCAATTTGGGCGGCGTGTGAGATTTGGGCTGAGGGCGGCGCTTTGGCGTTGAATGTTTCGAATCGGGATGACCGCAGCCATGCGGTGACAGCACTGCAGCTAGATCAAGGCCGTGGCGCTGCGTTGCGTCAGTGGTGTGAGAAGTCGGTGTCACTGACACTTGGGATTGGTTTGGGCATGGCTGAACCGGGCGATCAGCGTCGCGATGATTTCTTTCGGCTTGGCCATATGGGCCATGTGAACGGGCAAATGATCATGGGACTGTTGGGCAGTATCGAAGCTGGATTGCATCACCTAAAGGTGCCAATCGGGCAGGGTGCGTTAAGTGCGGCGTCGGCTGAGATTGCGACCCTGTAACAGAAGGCGCGTCCAAGGCAGTTTCTGAACAACGCTCAACGCTTCACTTTGAGTGGAATATTAGATTTCAATACGTTGGGCGATAAAAGATGTCGCAAGTCGATTCAGAAATACTTTAAGGCAAAGGGCTTGGGCGGATCTTGGATCGAGGATGCGCGCGGTCTTGCGCGGCGCGGCGGTCAGCCCGTTCGCTTAGATAGGTTATCGCATGACTGATCGCCCATGCCAAAACAATTGCGTATACAAACCCCAAAATTAGCCAGACTGCAATCAGGACCCAAGTCACGTTAACCGCGAACATCACGACGCAGGCGCTTGTATAATTTGGGGCAGAATTTGGAAAATCATTGTGCATATCGCGCCTGTGTCCTTTCAGCTTGTGTGCGGGATACTTGAAAATAGTTTATCGATTGTAAGTTTGGCGGCCCAGGCACTATTTACAGGTGGCAAGGACCTTTGGAAGGGCACGCGCCAATGTATCCAAATCCGCAGGTGTGCTGCAACTGACGCGAATGCACCGATTTTGCGGTGATACAAACGGCATACGTACAAATATGCCCGCGTTCAGCAAACCTGACAGCACAGCTTTTGCAAAGACATCCGTGCGGCCGCAATCGATAGTTACAAAATTGGTCGCAGATGGCAAAGCCATCAGTCCGTTTTCGTGTGCAATATCATTGATCCGCGCCCGTGATGTGATAACCTGGGATTGCACATGTTGAAGCCAACTCTGATCCGCGAGTGCGGCCAAGGCCCCGGCTTGCCCTGCGCGCGAAACCCCGAAATGATTGCGCACTTTGTTAAACGCAGAGATCAGATCAGGATGCCCCAAGGCATACCCAACCCGCGCCCCGGCCAGCCCATAGAGTTTTGAAAATGTGCGCAGGCGGATCAGGCGGGGATCATCCATCGCCAATTCTGGGCTGGTTCCGGGTGGGGCAGATTCCAAATAGGCCTCGTCCAGCACCAATAAGGTCTGCTTGGGTAGCTTATCCATCGCACGAACGATGTCTGTTCCTTGCCAGACGCTGCCCATCGGATTGTCGGGGTTGGCCAAATAGACAAGCTTTGCATCGACTTGCGCCGCTTTGGCAAATAGCGCGTCGACGTCTTCGCGATCCTGAGTGTCAAAGGGGATTTTGTGCAAAGTGCCACCAAAGCCTGCCACGTGGTAATTGAATGTCGGATATGCCCCATCCGAGGTTACGACAGCATCGCCGGGTCCCACGGTCAGGCGCACGAGATATCCTAACAATCCGTCAATGCCTTCGCCTACAACGATATTGTCGGGCCGCGCGCCGGTGTGGGCTGCCAAAGCATGGCGCAGATCGTGGTTTTCTGGGTCTGGATATTTCCAATGTGCGGCTGTGCGCATCGCGTCGATCGCGCTGGGGGCGGGTCCAAAGGTGCTTTCATTGGCTCCGAGCCTTGCTGAAAACGGCGTGCCGAATTGGCGTTCTTGGGTTTCGGGCCCCACGAACGGAACTGAGGCAGGAAGTGTGTTGGACAATGGTGTGAAACGTGCATGGGTCATGCCGCATTTTAGCCAAATCAAAGGGGCGGCGGCAAGTTGGATCGATACAGTCTTTTTTAAACGCTCGGGCGTGTCAGAATAAAGCTGGCAGCCCCCGTTAGGCATAAGGCTTGGATCAACAGGACATAGCCCGGTAGCCCCAATAGAACGGACACTGTCAATGTCGCAGCCATTGCAATAACTGCCATCCGCTTGGCACGACCAGAAATCGCGCCATGTGATTGCCAATCTTCAATCATAGGTCCAAATCGCTTGTGCTCATGCAACCATGCCCGCAAACGCGGAGAGCCTTTGCCAAAGCAAAAAGCGGCTAACAAAACCAGTGGCGTGGTTGGCAAAAGCGGCAGCACGATACCAATAATGCCAACGCCAAGTGCCAGTAACCCAGCGCAGGTCCAAAATGGATTTGGTCGGACGTCATCATACATGGTGTATCCTAGCGCTGAAGTGCCAAATCAAAAGTTAACGAATTTGCACAATCATGCAGTTAGGGCTTC
Source organism: Paracoccaceae bacterium (assembly GCA_045106335.1). Taxonomy (GTDB): domain Bacteria; phylum Pseudomonadota; class Alphaproteobacteria; order Rhodobacterales; family Rhodobacteraceae; genus Aliishimia. Next base: position 8,685 of record JBGCEM010000098.1, read on the forward strand.
GTGGTTCAAAAGAAACAACGATATCTGCACAAACTTTGTAAGGATCTGTCTTGTCGAAGTTTTTTATTCCAATGTGGGACGGCTTTTTACGTCAGTGGGTGATTTTGCTTAGCGCTTGGCACCAGTTCGCGCGGGATTACGAAATCCAAAGCATGCCCGCTGCCCCAGGTTATGCCCATCCAAGACTGGGCCTGGAATTGCGCAACCAGAGTTGCTCCGGTCGGGAAACGGCGAAAGTCCGGGTGCATATGCGGTTTTGTCAACAAAGCGTCAGCGCAGTCAGCAATTCCGGGATTGTGGCCAAGAACTAAGACCGTGTCGCCCTGCGCCTGGCGTAGATTGCCTAAGATTTTTGCCTTGTCAGCAAGATACAGTGTTTCCGTTATTTTGGCGGGCGTGCCCACTCCCATGCAGTGATATGTCTCAAGGGTGCGCCGCGCCGAAGATGAGATCACCATGTCTGGTTTAAAGCCTTGATCGTGCAACCACATGCCAAGGGCGATGGCGGATACGCGACCCCGGGCGTTTAAGGCCCGGTCGTGATCTTCGCATAGCGGATCGCTCCAGCTTGATTTGGCGTGGCGCATCAAAATAAGCGTTAGCATGCGTTCATGAACCTATAAACGCGCGCATGTGAAACCCAGATTGCTGGGGCGCGCGACCAAAGTTCTGGCTGACTGGGCACACACGTCGCACCAAACAGCCATTTTCCATGCAATCGGCACCTTCTGAACTGCGCAAATACACCATGCAAACTGGTACATCATAGGCGGTTGTCCCCGACAAAGCCCCGACTGGACAGGCGGTTTCGCAGGGTTTTGTGGCGCAAGTTAGACACGGGTTTTGCGACGTGCTGAAGGGGATGTCGATACGGCTTGGAATGCGCAAAGCGCCGCGGATTGAGATCATTAACCCGGCTTGATCATGCACCAACATCCCCGTTGGACTTTGCCAGAACCGACGCGTGGCTTTGGCCCAAGCAATAAAGGGTGCAAAAGGTGGACCGTCCGAGGGAAATTCACAAATTGCTTCATAGTTTTTTGCGACTTGGGTCAGAAGCCGTTTGGACCAGCGATCCAGAGGGTCACGCTGCCTGTCATGATATTCGGGGCTTGCACAAAACGCGGGCCACATATCTGGACCTGCACCAATTAGAACAATTGTGTCTGACCCTTCCCGGAGCGCACCCATGTAAATCAACCCATGAGGGGCAACGGCCTTTGCTATGTCGGCAATCGTCATTTCCTAAAAAATGGAAGCGCAAGGCTCCACCCGAGGCGACTGGGGCGTTCGTCTTGCCACTGCAATCCGATCTGCATCTTGTCATGTCCAGCGGCGGGTTGTGCGATATAAGTGCCAAACATCTGGTCCCAGATCGACAGCGCGAAGCCATAATTGCTGTCATGCTCATGGCGGTGGACGGAATGATGTACGCGGTGCATGTCTGGCGTCACCAGGACCCGGCGAACAATGCGGTCCAGCCTTTGGGGCAGGGCGATGTTGGCATGATTGAACATGGCCGTTCCGTTTAACAGGATCTCAAACACAATGACCGCGATGGCGGCAGGTCCCAAAAGATAGACCAAACCGACTTTTAGCACCATCGACAGTGCAATTTCGACCGGGTGAAAGCGGATAGCGGTGGTCACATCAATGTCTACATCCGCATGGTGCACACGATGCAGGCGCCACAATACCGGAATTTTATGGGTGATGAGATGCTGGGCCCAAATGGCAAAGTCCAAGATCAACACAGCGAGGATTATTTCAAACCAAACAGGCCAATTGGTAAAGTTGAAAAGACCCCATCCTTGGGCCGCAGCATCGATTGCCGCGCCAACTGCTAGCAGGGGCAAACCGACGGCCAAAGCGCGTAACGCTATAGTGTTCACAATCGTGAAACCCCAATTGGTGACCCAACGTGTTTTGCGCGGTTGGTTGCGGACACGACGTGGGGCCCAGGCTTCAAGTGCGGCGAATAAACCAAATAGGCCAATAAAAATGGTAAGGCGGATGACAGCTTCGTTTTCCATGCTGCGTACCTAAATCCCGCGCCCAAACCTGCAAGCCCGCGTATTGTCACATTCGTGCGACTGGGGCGTGTTCGTTTTAACGCGCACGGATAATGGAGCCCGCACCATGTTCGGTGAACAGCTCAAGCAAACAGGCATTTGGCGCACGCCCATCCAAAATCACCACGGCCCCAACGCCGCTGGCAATCGCATCCAAAGCTGTTTCTGTCTTGGGGATCATACCGCCCGCAATAATGCCGTCACGGGTCAGATCTTTGATTTGGTCTGCGGTCAGTTCAGTCACCACTTTGCCAGTTTGATCTTTGACGCCAGACACATCCGTTAACAAAAGCAAGCGATCCGCCCGCAAAGCCCCCGCAATGGCGCCTGCAGCTGTGTCGCCGTTGATATTATAGGTTTCGCCAGCTTTCCCGGCCCCTAAGGGTGCAATGACGGGCACTGTTTCAGTCTCAAAAAGCGTGTGCAGCAGGCGTGGATCCATCTGTGCAGGGCGCCCAACTAAGCCCAAATCTGGGTTCGCGGCCTCACAGGTGATCAGATTGGCATCTTTGCCTGATAGGCCGACGGCCCGACCCCCTTGTTTGTTAATGGCTTGAACGATGCGTTTGTTGACAAGTCCCGACAACACCATTTCGACCACCTCCATGGTGGCCTCGTCGGTGATCCGCTTTCCATCCTTGAATTCGGACACGATCCCCAACCGATCCAGCATCGCGTTGATCATTGGACCGCCGCCGTGAACGACCACTGGGTTCACGCCAACTTGGCGCATCAGAACCACGTCGCGCGCAAAGCTTTCCATCGCGGCATCCGTGCTCATCGCATGGCCGCCAAGTTTGATAACCACTGTCGCGCCAGCATACCGCTGAAGGTAGGGCAGCGCTTGGTTTAAAGTGGCTGCGGTTGAAATCCAGTCTTTGTTCATGTCACGGGGTTTCATCTATTTAGGTCTTTGCGTTCACTGCGTTGCGGGGGCGCCGATTTAAGTTTGTCTATACCAATCCTGCGATGATGCTACGCAAGGTGGCGATGCCATCACCTTTTTCAGAAGAGGTCAGGACAATTTCGGGAAACGCGGCGGGGTGTTTTGAAAGCGCGCTGCGCACTTGGTTCAAGACCGCTTCGCGGTCCTTTGCTTTGACTTTGTCGGCTTTGGTTAACACCGCTTGGAATGTTACGGCAGAACTATCTAGTAGGCTTAAGATGTCTTCGTCCACGGCTTTGACGCCATGGCGCGCGTCGATCAACACAAAGGCGCGGCGCAAGGACTGGCGGCCGGACAGATATTGTTTGAGCAGAGCCTGCCATTTTTTGACAACGTCTAAAGGGGCGTTCGCAAACCCATAGCCTGGCAGGTCCACCAAGTAGTGGCTGTCTGCGAGGTTGAAGAAGTTGATTTCTTGTGTGCGGCCAGGCGTGTTTGAGGCCCGCGCCAAACCTTTTCGCCCTGTCAAAGCATTGATCAGGCTAGATTTTCCGACATTGGACCGCCCTGCGAAACACACTTCCAGACGATCAGACGGGGGCAAGCCGTCCATCGCAACGACGCCCTTTAAGAACTCAGATCCCGTTGCAAACAACTTACGCCCGGTTTCTGTCGTGATCTCGTCGGGTGTCTCGGCCAAAGGAAAGGGAAGGCTTTTCATAGAACGGTTACCTTGTCGCCAACGGTAAGCTTGCCGCCTTGGACCACTTTCGCGTAGACCCCGAAATTCGTGTGCCCCCAATTGTTTTCCAACAGCCTTAACGTCAGGGCGTCGCGTTCCCCAGTCTGAGGGTTCGCCTCAGTTGCGCGACACCGCCCGATGGGTTCAACTACGTCCATTTTCGTATGTCCCAGGCTCAGGGCTTTGCCGACCAAATCATATTCTTCAAATGGCGCAAGACCCTCTAACCAAAGGTTTGCGCGAAAACGACGCACATCCAAGTCCTGACCCGCTTTTTCAGACAACGCCGCCAAACTTGACAGGTTCAGAATTGAGACAGAGGCAAAAGGTGCATCGCTCATACCGGCGTCGGGGGATTTGACCATTGCAGTTGGCGCGTTGCGGTCCGTTGGGTAGATTTGGGCCAACCAATCGAACAGGGCCGTCGGCGATCCTGGTTGCAGGGGAATTGAGAGGCTGGGCAACTTAGGGTGGTGTAATTGAATTGTGGCACCCGTCGTAGTTGTGGTGATTGCCATCAACTCGGGGCCCTTCGCACCGCGCAAAAAGTTCCTACAAGACCGCCAGCCATCTGTGTCATCGCCGTGCTCTTCCAAAATCGCCCAAGCCCTGTCGAACGGAAGCGGGCGGTCCTGTTCCAAGGTCACCTCTGCCAGCTGTTCTGCGCTAATCCCTTTTATCGGGTACCGCCAAATTTGGGCAACGGATACGGTCACGCGTCGTCTTTTGGTTTACGTTTGAACCCGCTGCGAATGTTGCCAAAAACATCCGGGGAATAACCTTGGCTGCGCATGATCAAATATTGCTGCGTGAACGTTATAACGTTGTTGGCGATCCAATAAATAACAAGTCCGCTTGCGAAGCCGCCTAACATGAACATGAAAACCCACGGCATCCAAGCAAAAATCATTTGCTGTGTCGGGTCTGTTGGGGCCGGATTCAATTTTTGCTGCAACCACATGGAAATTCCAAGGATCAGCGGCAGGATTCCGATAAATATCAAAGCCACAATCGAATTTGGGTCGGGTGCAGGAAAAGGCAATAACCCGTAGATATTCAGGATCGAGGTCGGGTCCGGCGCGCTAAGATCCTGGAAAGGACCCAACCAGGGTGCGTGCCTCAGTTCAATTGTAACGAAAATAACTTTGTATAGAGAAAAGAAAATCGGGATTTGCATCAAAATCGGCAAACACCCAGCGGCGGGATTTACCTTTTCCTTTTTATACAGCTCCATCATTCCCTGCTGCATTTTTTGACGGTCGTCCCCAGCACGCTCTTTTAGCTTTTCCATTTCTGGCTGAAGCTCTTTCATCTTTGCCATTGAGACGTAGGATTTGTAGGCTAGCGGGAACAGAATGGCCTTGATAATCAAAGTTAGACCGATGATCGCCCAGCCCATATTTCCGATCAGCTGATTGATTTCATGCAAAAGCCAAAAGATCGGTTTGGTCAGGAAAAAGAACCAACCCCAATCGATGCTGTCGATGAACTTTTCAACCCCGGCGTCTTGATAAGCGCGGATCGATTCCCATTCTTTTGCACCAGCGAAAAGCTGTGTGGTGACGGTGGCGGTTGCGCCTGCCGCTACAGTCGCGGTGTTTAAGGTCGTGGATGTTTGATAAATATTGCGTGAGGGTTCGTGGAAAGTTTCGATTTTTGCGCCTTCATTCGCTGGCGGAATCAATACGCTTTGCCAGTAGTGATCCGTAAAACCCGTCCAGCCGGTGGTTGTGACATCGATGCGGCCCCGTGTGCCGTCTGCCGAAAAATCGTCCCAATCGGTCTCGGTCAGTTCGCCGTCGACCAGCTGCACCGCGCCTTCGTGCAGAATAAAAAAGTTCTTTAGGTCCTGGGGCTGACCGTGACGTGCCAATAGACCATAGGGTGCGACGTTTATTTCTTTGTCGCTGTTATTGGCGACGCTTTGGGTGATCGAGAACATGTAGTCCGCGTCGACAGAAATCGTGCGCTCAAATTTCAAGCCTGCTCCGTTCGTCCATGATAACGATATCGGCGTGTCTGGCGTTAGCGTTCCGCTGCCATTTTGCGACCATTCTGTGAAAGGACCCGGAACGTCTTCTAGAGAAAGTGCGCCGCCAGGTGCCCAGCCGTAAAGTGCATAATATGCACCGGCGGATCCAACGGGCGACATCATGGTCACAACATCGGCTCCGGGCTCTAAAGTTTCCTTGTAGTCAGACAACCGAAGGTCATCAATGCGCCCACCAACCAATGCAACGGAACCGGACAGGCGTGGTGTTTCGATAGCGATGCGCGCAGACTCAGCCAGTGCTGCGTCTCTTGTATCAGATTGTGGCGTGAGCGAGGTGTTTGATGCACTACCGATGTCTGCGGTGGGAACTGACGCTGTAGCGCTTTCCGTTGTGACAGATATTCCGGTTTCGGACGGCGTTTGCCCAACGCGCGGTTCAGGTTCGGGAGGCGGAAACAGAACAAACCATATCAGAATGACAAGAAAGCTTAGAGCCGTTGCTAGGATAAGATTTTTGTTCTGATCGTCCATAGTGGACCGCCACCCATAACCGTTGAATCTCTAACGCGCCATCAACGCGAGCAGGCGGAAAAGGTCAAGTGCTTAAGGCGATTTCAATCAGCGACAAATCATGTCAGCAAAGGGATGGGAAAGCCCACACTTGGATTGTCTGCTACACGGCACTTTTGCCTATGGCTGGTGGCTCATGCAGCTTTGCGTTATGTTCTTGGATCCATTGTAAAGTTTGGTCAAACGGCATTGGTCGACCGATGCCGAAGCCCTGAACATGCGTACATCCAAGCTGGGCCAAAAGAGAGTGCTCACCCACCGTTTCGACACCTTCAGCTAAAGTTTCTATGTCTAATTTTTCAGCCATTGTTAGAATCGCTTTTATCATTCGCTGTTGATCTGTGTCGCGATCGGCCTTCATGACAAAGGACCGATCAATTTTGATCCTGCCAACGCCAAACTTTCGGATTGAAGCAAGTGTTGAATGACCGGTTCCAAAATCATCAAGATCAATACGGCACCCCAAAGCGTCCAAGCCTTTGATGTTGCGCGTCACGACATCGTCTGGACCCTTTGCTACGACTGTTTCTAGGATTTCGATGACAAGGCGCTCAGGTTTCAGTTCAAAGCGATCAAGCTCCCAAGAAACCTTTTCAACCAGCTGCGGGTCGTTCAATTCGGCGGAGGAAAAATTGACACCAACATGTTGGATTTCAACTCCGGATTTGTCCCAAGCTTTGATCGCTGTAAGAGCATTGTAGATCATCACCTCACAAAGGCGATTCATGCGATCGCCTCGTTCAAGCTGCGGCAAGAATTCTGCGGGCGAAATTGGGCCGCGCACTGGATGAATCCAACGGGCTAACGCTTCGAACCCCGTTATTTTTCCTGTGTCGGTGGAGATTTGTGGCTGAAACCAAGGAACGATTTCGCCTTTCTCCAAGCCTTCAACAGCATCAAGCTCGTTGAAAGCAGGCGCTTTTTTGATGTCTCGGATCTCGGGCTTGAATGCGCGAATCGCTGCAGGTCCAGATCCCAGCGCAGTTTGCAAAGCATCGGCGGCGCAGGTGACGACCTGATCCTGATTTTCGGTCTTGGAAGATTTCGATTCGCGACCAAGCTGACAAAGCCCAAGCGACACTGTCAAAAATACTTTTGTGCCGTCGATAGAATATGGCTCAGAAAGATTGCGTGACATGCGACCTGCCAGTTCCAAGCAAACCTCAAGGTCGAGATGCGGTTGCGGCGCAAGACAAACACCGAATGTGTCAATTGATACTGTGCATGTCATATCGTTGCTGCGCAGCGTTGACCTTATCCGAGACTGAAGTTGAAACCGGATCGCCTCACAAACGGCTTCGCCGTAATGTTCCACAAGGTCTTTGTGATCGTCGACAGCGATCATGTAGACAACCGATTTACGACCGTCGTCACGGGCCGTGTCCAATGTCAAAGCGGATGTTTGGCAGAAGTCATCGAACGTCATAAATTCGGGGTGTTTGTCCTTCGATCGGTTTGGCCCCTGCTTTTCGGACAGAAGTACAAGACCACCTGCAACCGCCGGCAGTGCAACTGCTACAAGGGTCAAAGCGAGTTCACCCAACACCCAAAAGGCTGCGAGACACAGTGCGGGGGTGAAAACCGCCATCATAAGCGCAAGTCGTTTGGTCGACAGACTGTCTTTGTTTGACTGGATAATAGAAGATAGATCGAACGCAGACACAGCAGCCTCACAACTAGTTTGGCAGTTGTGTAGCGCTGGCAAGTATCTGTGAGGTTAATAGCCAAACAAACACGATCAAAAATAAACTCTAATTGTTCTTATTTCGTTCTTTCTAGTTTCATGAAGTCAAAGAGTTCTGGGTCCAGAAGATGAGAAGGTCGCGCGTGCATCAAGGCGCGGAACATGACTTGTCTGCGACCCGGGCTATTCCTTTCCCAACCATCTAACAGCTGTTTGACCTGCTGGCGTTGCAGACCGTCTTGCGATCCGCATAGATCGCATGGAATTATCGGATATTGCAGGGCGTTAGCAAAGCGTGCGCAGTCGCTTTCGGCGACATGGGCAAGTGGTCGATACAAAAACAAATCGCCCTCTTCATTCAACAGTTTAGGCGGCATCGTGGCCAAGCGCCCACCATGAAAGAGGTTCATAAAGAACGTTTCTAAGATATCGTCGCGGTGATGGCCCAAAACCACAGCCGTACAGCTTTCTTCGCGTGCGATCCGGTACAAAATCCCACGGCGCAATCTGGAACATAGGGAACAAAACGTGCGCCCGGCTGGGGTTTTGTCCATAACTATCGAATAGGTATCTTGGTATTCAATGCGGTGCGGGACGTTCCGGGTTTTCAAGAACTCTGGCAGCACTGTCGCAGGAAAACCTGGTTGGCCTTGATCTAAATTACAAGCAACGAGGTCAACAGGCAGCAGTCCCCTCCATTTCAACTCGTAGAGGGCTGCCAAAAGTGTGTAGCTGTCTTTTCCGCCAGACAAGCAGACAAGCCACTTCCCCCCGGACTCAATCATCCCGTATTGCTCGATCGCTTCGCGGGTTTGACGAACAATGCGCTTGCGCAACTTTCGAAACTCGGTGGACTTTGGAGCACCTGAAAACAGGGGGTGAATTTCGTCTGTATCATCAAGCATGCAAGACAGTTACCGAAGGCCTCAGGCGCAGGCAAGAGTTCTAAATTCAGTGTCAGTGGATTAAATACACAGCTGCAAACTTTAACAACACATGCTTTGCCAAGTAGGCGTTTGAAGGATTTTTGCAATCATCGGTGCACCAGACCTAAAAACAAATGGCGCAAGCAGGGGGCATGCTGCGCTTTGGATTTGCAGACATGGACCTGCCGGGACCTATTGTCCGTTCCCAACGGGATGCGCACAGACCAAACCGTGCGCATCAAAATGTATGTATTGCGCTTTTCAGGCTGTGGATCATCACTTGCCCTGTGTTACGCAGTGCTGTCTGGCGTCAGCTTGTCCTGCGTTTTCGTTTCGAAATCTGACGCGTCATGACGTTCGTGAAGCTGAAGATGAGGTTCTCCGAAAAGGCGATTGACCATCCTGCCACGTAAGACTGCCGGACGATCATCGATCGTTTGTGCCCATCGCATAACGTTTTGATAACTCGCAACATCTAAGAATTCCGCGGCGTCATACAAACGGCCCAGAACCAGTTGACCATACCAAGACCAAACCGCAATATCCGCGATAGAATACGTGTCTATTAAGAAGTCTTTGTCGGCCAAATGCCGGTCCAAAACGTCCAACTGGCGCTTCGTTTCCATGGTGAAGCGATTAATCGGATATTCAAATTTTTCAGGCGCATAGGCGTAGAAGTGGCCAAATCCCCCGCCCAGATACGGCGCGCTGCCCATTTGCCAAAACAACCAAGACAGCATTTCAGGCCGTTGGTGTTTGGGACCCAAAAACGCATCAAACTTTTCTGCCAAATGCAACAATATGGCCGCGGACTCAAAAACCCGCAAGGGTTCGTCGCCGGAATGATCCATCAAGGCGGGGATTTTTGAATTCGGATTGACGTCTACAAAGCCAGATCCGAACTGATCACCTTCACCGATATTGATCAACCAAGCATCATATTCTGCGCCACTGTGACCGGCGGCCAGCAATTCTTCCAGCATTACAGTGACTTTCACGCCATTCGGCGTCGCCAACGAATACAGTTGGAATGGATGTTTGCCAATTGACAGGTCTTTGTCATGGGTTGCGCCTGCGATCGGACGGTTAATATTGGCGAACTTCCCGCCGCTGCTTTGTTCCCATGTCCAAACTTTGGGCGGTTCGAATGGTTCTGACATTGTGTTTCGTCCTTACGATGGGATTGGTGACTAAAGTGTTTCGGCCGGAATTGCCACAGACGCAAGCATCAGCGTGCCTCGCGGTGCCAGATAATCAGGCCCGACACCATGACTACAGACGCGCCGATCAAAGTCCAAATTGAGGGCACATGCGCGAACACGAAATAACTAAGCACGGTCAGGTAAAGGAGGAAGGAATATGTGAATGGCATCAGGGTGTTGGCAGTTGCAAAACGGTGCGCAGTTGTAAGCCATTGATGGCCTGCCCAGGCAAAAATCCCCAGCCCCAAAAGGATGGCCCAATCGATCCAAGACCCTGGGGGTTGCCACAGCCAGATTGCAGGCGGTAACAATATCGTAACCCCCCAGACGCCCATCCAGAATTGCATAACATCCGTGCTGACTTTACCGGCCAAGGCACGCGTAAGCAGCGAATAACAGGCCAGAAAGCTGGCATTCATCAGCGCCAACAGCATTGCAGGATGAAAGCTTTCGCCAAAAGGACGGATAACGATCAAAACCCCAACAAACCCCAGCAAGATCGCGCCCCAGCGCCATAAGCCAACCTGTTCGCGTAGCAACGCGACGCTTAGGAAGCAGACAATCACAGGAGAGGAGAACATGATTGCCGAAACAGTTGTCAGCGGCAGAATACGCAGAATATAGAAATTGGACAGGGTCGCGGCGATCAGCAGCACGGCGCGCAGACTGATCAGCCCAAAATGCTGCGGAATGTGCAAAGGTTCGCCGTCCCGGATATAAAGGCCGGTCGAGACCACAAAATGGCCAAAATAGCGAAAAAACGCGATTTGGGCGGCGGGCAGCCCGGCCATGGCCACCCATTTGGCCCCCGTATCCACAAGCGCGAACATAAGCCACGCCATCAAGGTCAGAAGGATGCCCAGACGGGCTTTGTCCTCAAGACCGGGGATGGGGTGGCTCATGGGTTAGCCCTTCATCTTGGCGGCATAGAAATCGACCATTTGGGACACCATTTTGTCGCCATGTCCCTCTTCAACGGCCGCGTTCAGGCCACTCACAGCCCCTGCGGACATCACGCTTTCGCCACCTGCATCGCTGACCATGCGTTGGTAATAGCCCACGTCTTTGGCCGCGTTTTTGATGGCAAAGGCCAGCTGGGCTGGATCGCCCTGCAGCGCATAGCCCGACACGAAATCCATCATCCCTGAATGCAGCGGCCCTGCGGACATAACATCGTAAAGCTGTTGGCGATCCACGCCCGCCAGATCTGCCATGCCGTAAGCTTCTGCCATCGCATTTGCGACAGTCATCCCGAAGAAATTGTTGATCAGTTTAACAGTATGCCCCGCACCGCTATCGCCAAGGTGAAACACGTTTTCGCCAAGGTCCTTCAGAGTTGGTTCAATGCGCTCGAACGCGGCTTTATCCCCGGCGCACATAATGTTGAGCAAACCATCAACCGCGTGGGCCGGTGTGCGGCCTAATGGAGCGTCCAAATAAGCCCCGCCTGCAGCTGCGACTTCATCCGCCAAAGCGCGGGTGGATCCCGGCAGTGAGGTGCCGAAATCGACGACAATCGTACCGGGTTTCAAACCGGCAATGACGCCCTCGGGCCCCCGCATCCGTCCTTCGACATGATCTGATGTGCCCATGCACAACATGATCGTATCGCTGGCGGCAGCGAGCACGCGTGCTGATGCAGCTTCGCTTGCACCGCGCGCAATGGCCCGGTCCAAATAGGTGCGGTCGGTGTTGCCAAGCACGTGCAAATCATAGCCTTGGTCTTGTAAACGGCCAACCATCGCGCCGCCCATTAAGCCCAGTCCGATGAAACCGATTGTAGGTTTGCTCATGTTAGATCTCCTGTTTGGGAATGGTGTTCAAGGCGCGTTTTTTCCGCCCCTTTTGGATTTCACAGATGGAAATGGGAACGTCCGTTTGGGGGTGCGGCATGTGGATTGGAATGTCTGTCAGGCGCGGCGTTAACGTCGTTTCGCCACATAGCATCCGCGAGTTGTCGTCTTCAATCCGGCTGCAACTGGTCATTGAACCAATGATGGGAACGGCATCTGCGGCCATCATTTCAAAAAATAAATTGCGGCGCTGCCTGTCCAACCGCTCATTTGAGACTGTTGTGTTGCGCGCTTCACGGTCAAACCGCGCGATTTCGCCGTGCAAGCGCGTTACCCAAGTTTGAGACAGGCGATTTTCAACGACAAGACACCCGTCCCGGCGATAGGTTTCTATCTGCGTGGTACTCAGGGCTTCGGGCATCAAGGTCTCCTATCGGTTGGACGCAATGCATCTAAGGTGGGTAGAATTGCAGTTTGGTCGACCTCTACGCCTGTGTAAGCCTCAAAGGTGCGGATCGCCATGGCTTTGAACAGATCAAAACCGGTCAAACAGGCCAAGCCGGCCAAGTTGGCATCGCGCAAAAACATCGTGTCGGTTGGGGTATAGACCGCATCAAAGGCCCAAGTTTGCGGACCCAGCCAAGCAGGATCAAACGCGGTGCCAGGGTAGTCGGTCATACCCAGAGGTGTGGCATTGACCAACCCGTCTGCCGCGGCGATACTGTCGGGCGCTTGTTCTGGGGTGATCAGACGCGCGCCGCAATTGTTCGCCAAGTCTTGTGCTTTGGGCAAAGCGAGGTCGCAAATTGTCAGCTCAGTGGCCCCAAGCTTTATCAAGGCAGGGGCCAAGGCCTGTGCCACACCACCAGCGCCCATCATAACGACACGCCCAGGTGTGTGGTTGAAGGCCCGAAACGCACTTAAAAATCCGGTGTAATCCGTGTTAAAACCGCGATCGGGCGGGCCGAATAAGATGGTGTTTGCCGAGCCCAAATGCGCGGTCTCGGTCTGCATACCGGGCCCGACATACGTGCGCGCGTCAGATTTCCAGGGATGGGTGATTGTCATCCCGCGCCAACCTTCGAATTTGGCGCGCGACAAGCGGGCGGCAAAGTCGAAATCGGGGCGTTTGGCAGTGTCAATCAAATGGAAATCCAAATCCCAGCCCGCCGCGTCGCACATTATCTTGAGGGCTGCGGGCAAGCGCGTCTTCTGAATATGGGACCCGATCAGCCCTGCACTAAGCTTCAGCATGGAATCAGTCTTTGCTGCAGTTGGTGTTCGATGTCTAAGGCCGCAGCAAGGGCCGCGCGCCCGTCAGCCAGGCTGCACATCGGCATGGCGCGTCCTGCGATTACATCTAAGAAGTGATCCAGCTGGGCGTCCAACGGATCTGGGCCCTGAATGTCCAAGCTAGGCTGCGCCGTTGCAGGCCGGGACCAATCGCAGCCGTGCCAAACTGTCAAAGACGGAAAGCTGACCGCGCCTTTGGTGCCTGTGATCCACATCATGTCCTGATGCGTTGTGCCGATATTGGGGTTTTCCCCCGTGCCCGCTTCAAATCCCCAAGGACTTGGCGCGGTATCCGAAAAGCTGATCGTAACGCTCACACCTGCATTTGTGCTCAGTGCGATAGCGCCTGCGTCGATGCGGTTGGATGCGCGGCGCGGGGGGGCGGGCAGCGCTGCGATATCGGTGATTTTTCCAAAGTAGAGACCAATTAGATCTAAATCATGGACCAGATTGATCAAAACAGGGCTGCCATCTGTACTGCGCCAGTTATTTTCGAAATAGGCATCCGGCTTGCGCATCGCCCAGATCATGGTCGCGGTGATGGGGTCACCGATTTCGTTTTGGTCTAGTATAGATTTCAACGCTTTAACGCGTGGGTGGTGGCGTCGGTGGTGACCGACTAGAATGGGCGTCTGGATGCCAGACAACTGGTCAGCATCCTGCAATGTCCCGGCAACAGGCTTCTCGATTAACACTGGAATGGCGTGATTTGCAGCTATTTTGGCGTGTTCGGTATGTAAAGATGTAGGCGTTGCAACTATTACGCCATCAGCCGCGCAATCGCGAAGAGTGTCAAACCTATCAACGCTAAGCCCCTGTCCGACCTCTGGGTTTGGGTCAATCAGACCCGCACAGCTGGCAGTTGGGTGGGCCAAGATCCGCTCGACATGGCGCGCGCCGATCAATCCTCCGCCCATCACGGCTATGCGTGTCATCGCGACCCCATGGTGTTTCGTGCGCGTTGCAAGGCAGCGAAAGCGGTCACATCACGGCCCCGATTTGCCAGGGGACGAATTCATAATCCCCCAATCCTTGGGCTTCGGATTTACTGGCGTGGCCCGAGGCAACTTGCAGGAAAAGCTGGTAAATCTCGCGTCCCTTGTCTTCGACCGAGACACCCGCACTCAGGATCGTGCCTGCGTCCACATCCATGTCCTCGATCATGCGTTTGTACATCTCGGAATTGGTCGCGACTTTAATGGTAGGGGCGGGTTTAGAGCCAAAGGCCGAGCCGCGCCCAGTGGTGAAGCACACCAAATTGCACCCGCCAGCGATCTGCCCGGTCACTGACGCGGGATCATAGCCGGGGCTGTCCATAAAGGTGAATCCGCGCGCGCGCACGGGTTCCGCGTAGCGATAGACACCATTCAGCGGCGTTGTTCCGCCCTTGGCAGCGGCGCCCAGGGATTTTTCCAAAATCGTCGTCAACCCGCCCGTTTTGTTGCCGGGCGAGGGATTGTTGTCCATCGAACCGCCATTACGTTTTGTATAGTCCTCCCACCAATGGATCAGCCCAATCAGCTTTTCGCCGGTGGCTTGATCGACCGCGCGTCGGGTCAACAGATGCTCGGCGCCATAGATTTCGGGGGTTTCGGCCAACACACCCGTGCCACCTTGCGCAGCCAACAGATCACACGCATAGCCCAAGGCCGGGTTGGCCGTGATGCCAGACCAGGCATCAGACCCGCCGCACGGCAGCGCCACCATCAGATCGGAGGCTGGGCAAGGGGTGCGCGTTGCCTGATTGGCGATCGGCAGCATTGCGGTGATCTTGTCGATGCCCATCTCGATCGTCCGGCGCAGTCCAGCGACATTCTGGATGTTCATTGTCTGAAAGGTCGGCCCCTGTTTTAAACCGTAGGCTTCGAGCAGCCAGTCGATCTGGTTCATCTCGCAGCCCAGCCCAACCATTAAGACGCCGGCGTGGTTCGGGTGGCGCGCATAGCCCCACATGACCCGTTGGAGCGCTTCAAATCCGTCACCATCGCCCGCCATCCCGCAGCCTGTACCGTGCACAAACGCGACGACACCGTCCACATTTGGGTAATCTGCCAGCACATCAGGCGTGAAGTGGTCCGCAATCATGCGCGCGGCAGTGGCAGAACAGTTCACGGATGTCACAACAGCGATGTAGTTGCGCGTGCCCACACGGCCGTTTTCGCGTTGATAGCCCATGAACGTATCGGTTGTTTGGGCGGGCGGGACAGGTCGCAAGTCGGTTGAAAACTCGTATTCGGTATCGGTGTTTCGGAACGCGACATTGTGTGTGTGAACGTGATCCCCTGCGGCAATGTTTTCGGCGGCGTAGCCGATCAGTTGAGCGTACTTTCGAACTGGCGCACCCGCTGCGATGTCTTGGGTCGCCACCTTGTGACCAGACGGGACGAGCGCCCGCGTTACGACACTTTCGATTGTCGTGCCCACCTCAAGTGCGCGGGTCGCTGTGACGACATTGTCGGATGGGTCAAGACGAACATGATTCATGAATTACCCTTTCACGCGCAATGCGGCGCATCTGAAGTCCAACGGTGGATCGGAATATGCGGTTGGTTGACCAATCGCCCGCGGGCCTCTTCCCACCTCTGGCGCAGGGCGCGCCAGTCTTGCAATTCGGTGTCGGGTGCGCTGCGCGAACGGGCGACAAAGGATGGAAAATGGCTGCGTCCCGTTGGCTGCCCGGTCACGTTGTAGCGGATATCAGAAGACCACCGAAACCCATCCGTTTGATTGCGAAG
>JBGCEM010000099.1:0-25226 GCA_045106335.1 Paracoccaceae bacterium
ATGAAAGCAGTTGTGTGGTTTACGGAATGCCTAAAGCGGCCGTAGCTCTTGGCGCCGCCATAGAGCAACTGTCCGATCAAAGTATCGGTCGGCGTTTGGCAACGCTCACATCGCAACGGCAAAGACTTAAAAATGTTCCAAAAAACAAATTAAGAACTGGGGATCTGTAAATATGGCGAAGACAACCTTAATTACGCAAGGGCAACAAGCTGTTTCCAAAGACCCAGATGAGATTATTACAACATTGCTGGGGTCGTGTGTATCCTGTTGTCTTTGGGATGACGTTGCCGGAATAGGCGGGATGAACCATATGCTTCTTGGTGGTGTCGCGAGCACTCGGATTTCCGGCTATGACGTGGCTGGCGTCGCAGACATGGAGCTTTTGATCAACGGCTTAATCAAGTTGGGGGCTTCTAAGTCTAATTTGCAAGCAAAACTGTTTGGAGGCTCTCAAATGATAGCATCCAAAAATGCCATTGGGCAAAAGAATGTTGAGTTCACGATGTCATTTCTGAAAGAAGAAAACATTCCTTGTGTGAATTCATCTGTGGGCGGAACGTCTGCACGATCGCTTAAATTCTGGCCAACAACAGGGCGCGTAAGCATGCGACTCGTCACAGACCGGGCCCCAGAAGTCGTCGTCAAACCACCTGTGCAAGCCGGCAACGATATGGAACTCTTCTAAATGCAACGGTTGTTGTGTGCGATGCATGGACCTGAAAAAATGCAATCTCAAGTAAAACAGAGGCAAGGCCTTTCAGCCCAGCGTTGTAAGAGCGTTGTGCTAGGTTAGTTTTGGTTTATGATGCGGTTTTATAGAAAATCATGCTGAATTGTGTCGAACATTAAGATTGCAACAACTGGTTAATCCGTAATTAACTTCTGCCACGCGTAATGCCCGCCAACGAATCAAAAAATGGGGACATGAATGCAAGCGCTTGCTCTGCCGGGAACTCGCCTGACTGACATCGCAAGAAACGCGCGCACAAAGCGCCGTAGTTTGTTGTTTGCGATGCTTGTCTTTGGCTTGCTTGCGGTTCTTGCACCCCCGGGGGCTCCGCAGATCGCAATTATCGCCTCTGCCAGCGCCTTGGTTTGTCTTCTTGTTGTGTTTTCGATTGTATGGTGGCGCACCGATCGTGTCGGCCGCTTAGAAGCCGACGCTATGTCGAATTTTATCGCCGAAGATGTTACACCCAGCTTCATCACCGATGACGAGTGCGAAGTTCTGTTCACAAATAAAGCTGCGCGGTCTCGCTGCAGCGGCATTGTAAGCGATACGCTTGGAGCAACGTTAAAACAAACCTTTGCTAATCCGACACCAATTTTGCACCGATTGCGCATTGCGGCTCAGGACGCTGGTGCGGCGCGTGAGGAAATTGTCACCCGCAAAGGCCACGTTCGCCTATCCGTGCATCGAATGGGGCTATCTCGCTTGATCTGGCGCTTGGAGGACATTCAAGAAAAAGCCCAAGCCGCGCGCGCGAGCGCCCCAGTTCTTCCAATGCTTATCCTTGGACGCGGTGACACAATTTTGTCGATGAATGATCCCGCGCGTCAGTTAATTGGGAAACGCGTCAAGGCGCTGGATATGGTGTTCAATGCGCTGCCTGTGCGTCCAGGGAATGTCTCAGAAATCACCACTGAAAACGGCCGTATAAGCGTTATACCGTGCGAAATGGAGGCAGGTGCAGGGCGTCGCGCCTTATACTTGCTGCCGTCCGATGGCGCGGCGCGTCCCGAAGGGTGGCAGTCTATTGAAGAATTGCCCGTGCCTCTTTTACGCGTCTCGGCCGAAGGCGATGTCCTGTCTTATAACGACTCTGCGCGTATGTTATTGGGGGACGAATTGCGCGAGGGGGTTATCCTTTCGGAGCTGATGGAGGGTCTTGGCCGCTCGATTCGCGATTGGCTTAGGGATACTCTGGACGGGCGAGCGGGTCAGAATTCAGAATTCTTGCGGTTGCGGCGCTCGGATAAAGAAGTCTTCGTGCAAGTGACGCTAACGCCTGTTGAAATGCCAGACGGACCGGGTTTGATAGCTGTCTTGAACGATGCGACCGAGCTGAAAACGCTTGAGGCACAATTCGTTCAAAGCCAAAAAATGCAAGCTATCGGGCAACTGGCGGGCGGTGTTGCCCATGACTTCAACAACCTTCTAACAGCAATTTCGGGCCACTGCGATCTGTTGCTGCTGCGGCATGATCAGGGGGATCCAGACTATGCAGATCTGGTTCAGATTAACCAAAACGCAAATCGCGCGGCGGCTTTGGTCAGTCAACTTTTGGCATTTTCTCGCAAGCAAACTCTGCGCCCCAAGACAATTGACATGCGTGACACGCTGGCCGACTTAACACATCTGTTGAACCGCCTTGTTGGTGAGCGCGTTTCATTAACTACAAGTTATGATCCCGTCCTGCCGCCAATCCGTGCAGATAAACGCCAATTAGAACAGGTTTTGATGAACCTCGTTGTGAATGCACGTGACGCAATGCCGGATGGAGGCGAGATCCGCGTTGTTTGCGAATTTGCAGACGTGTCAGAGCCTTTGGTGCGCGACAATGCGACAGTCGCAACCGGGTCATATGTGTGTGTGACTGTATCCGATCAGGGCATCGGCATTCCGTCGGACAAACTCCAAAAAGTGTTTGAACCTTTTTATACAACCAAACGCACGGATGAGGGAACAGGATTGGGGCTGTCGACAGCCTATGGGATCGTGAAGCAGACCGGCGGTTTCATTTTTGTCGACAGTGTGGTTGGCCAAGGAACGACGTTTACTTTGTATCTTCCGGCGCAAGACCGTCAAGATGATCCTGTCGAAGCCGAAGCGAAGCCGGTAGTGTCAAAGCCTTTACCCGCCCATGGCGAAGGTGTCATTTTGCTTGTCGAAGACGAAGCGCCCGTGCGTGCATTTGCCAGCCGCGCTTTACGTTTGCGAGGCTACACAGTTTTGGAAGCTGAAAGCGCCGAAGCCGCTTTGGAAACATTGACCGATGATTCTTTAAGCATCGATGTCTTCGTCACAGATGTTGTCATGCCAGGAATGGATGGCCCGTCTTGGGTAAAGCAAGCCCTTAAGAAACGTCCCGAAACCCGTGTGGTGTTTGTATCTGGGTATGCCGAAGACAGCTTTGATGAAACACAATCGCGGATACCAAATTCGGTCTTTTTGCCGAAGCCGTTTTCCTTGACGGATTTGGCAGAGACGGTGCACCGACAATTGCACTGACTTAAACTGGATTGAAAACAAAAGATTTTTCCCACAGTAAAGCTGCTATCTTGCAGCTTTTTTGCTTTTCTGAAGGTCATTTCTATTTAGGTGATCGCGATTTCTGGGGATGCAAATATCGCGAGTAAACGATTTTTTAAAAGTTAGCAGCCATATAATTTAAGTAGAATTTGATTGAAATGTTCTCTGTTTGGTCCCATAGAGAACAAGAGGCGAACATGAGCAGTGATTGCCGCCCCGGACCGGGTATGACAATAAGGGAATATCAGACATGGCAACGGCAGATCTTTTAACAATGAGCAGCAAACAAAACGCCGACAAACAAAAAGCGCTAGACAGTGCGCTGGCCCAAATTGAACGCCAATTTGGCAAGGGCTCAATTATGAAGCTTGGCGACGAGAACGCCATTCAAGATATTACCGCCAGTTCGACGGGGTCGTTGGGCTTGGATATTGCATTGGGCATTGGCGGTTTGCCGATGGGACGGATTGTTGAAATCTATGGCCCAGAATCATCCGGCAAGACGACACTGACCCTGCATTGCGTCGCAGAACAGCAAAAAAAGGGCGGGGTGTGTGCCTTTGTTGACGCGGAACATGCACTTGATCCCCAATATGCGCGAAAATTGGGTGTGAACCTGGATGAGCTGCTGATCTCGCAGCCCGACACAGGTGAACAAGCCCTTGAAATCACAGATACATTGGTGCGTTCCGGTGCTGTGAATATGGTTGTTGTCGACTCAGTTGCGGCTTTGACGCCAAAATCGGAACTCGAAGGCGATATGGGTGACAGTAGCGTCGGCGTCCAAGCGCGGTTGATGAGCCAAGCGATGCGCAAATTGACAGGGTCGATTAGCCGGTCCAACTGCATGGTGATTTTCATTAACCAGATCAGAATGAAGATTGGCGTCATGTTCGGCTCGCCCGAAACAACGACAGGCGGTAATGCTCTTAAGTTTTATTCGTCAGTCCGCCTGGATATCCGCCGCATTGGCGCGTTGAAAGATCGCGATGAAATTGTTGGCAACGCAACCCGTGTCAAAATCGTCAAGAACAAAGTGGCCCCGCCCTTCAAACAAGTCGAGTTTGACATAATGTATGGTGAAGGCATTTCCAAGAATGGCGAATTGCTGGATCTGGGCGTGAAATCCGGTATCGTGGATAAATCTGGCGCGTGGTATTCTTACGGCGATGAACGCATCGGTCAGGGTCGCGAAAATGCCAAAACGTTTCTGCGCGAAAATCAGGCCATCGCTTTGGATATCGAAGACAAAATCCGGGCCTCGCACGGGTTGGAATTCGAAATGCCACCCGGTGCGGCCAAAGATGATGGCGATTTGTTAGAAACCTAAAGTTCTTGTAAAAAGCCTTAAACGGGTCTGCGCGTAACACGTGCGGGCCTGTTTGTGCATTCACAAGGTCAGCATGGCCGCTGGACACCTTCCCGGGCAGCCGCTAAATCCTGCAAGACCGGGATTTAAGGAAAAAATTATGGCCTCGTTGAACGATATCCGTGCCACATTTCTCAGCTATTTCGCGCAGCAAGGGCACGAGGTCGTCGACTCTAGCCCATTGGTGCCGCGCAACGACCCTACTTTGATGTTCGCAAATTCTGGCATGGTGCAATTCAAGAACTTGTTCACCGGTCTTGAGCATCGCGATTATACCCGCGCCACCACGTCGCAAAAATGTGTGCGTGCCGGTGGCAAACATAACGATCTTGACAATGTCGGCTACACGGCCCGCCATCACACGTTCTTTGAAATGCTGGGAAATTTCTCGTTCGGGGACTATTTTAAGGACGAGGCCATAGCGTTTGCCTGGCAATTGATCACTGGCGAATTCGGAATCCCGAAAGAGCGATTGTATGTCACGGTGTATCACACCGACGACGAAGCGGCCGCGATTTGGAAGAAAGTCGGGGTGCCAGAGGATCGCATCATTCGTATCGCGACCTCTGACAATTTCTGGCAGATGGGCCCGACTGGTCCCTGTGGTCCTTGTACCGAGATCTTTTATGATCACGGCGATCACATTTGGGGCGGACCTCCGGGCAGCGCCGATGAGGATGGCGATCGCTTCATTGAGATCTGGAATATCGTCTTCATGCAGAACGAACAGTTCGAAGACGGCACGATGAAGGCGCTGGACATGCAGTCCATCGATACAGGCATGGGGCTAGAGCGGATCGGGGCTTTGTTGCAAGGCAGCCACGACAATTATGACACCGACACGATGAAAGCGCTGATCGAAGCGTCCGCTCATGTCACTGGCGTCGATCCCTTTGGCGAACAGAACGTCCATCACCGGGTCATTGCCGATCACTTGCGCTCAACCTCGTTTCTGATTGCAGATGGGGTGATGCCGTCGAATGAAGGACGTGGCTACGTCTTGCGTCGGATAATGCGACGCGCGATGCGTCATGCGCGTTTGCTTGGCGCCAAGGATCCTGTGATGTATCGGATGGTGCCGTCTTTGATCCAGCAAATGGGGGGCGCTTATCCTGAATTGGGTCAAGCCCAGGCTTTGATCAGCGAGACCCTTCAGCAGGAAGAAACCAAGTTTAAACAAACCCTGGATCGTGGGCTGCGCCTGCTCGAAGACGAAGTGTCCGATCTTGCCAGCGGGGCGGATTTACCGGGGGCCGCTGCATTTAGACTGTATGACACCTATGGGTTTCCTCTTGATCTGACCCAAGATGCGTTACGCGAAAAGGGCTTTGGTGTTGATACTGATGGGTTTGACACGGCTATGGCCGAACAAAAAGCAAAGGCGCGTGCCGCTTGGTCCGGATCCGGCGAGGCTGCGGATGCGACAATTTGGTTTGACGTGGCGGACACACATGGCCCAACAGATTTTCTAGGCTATGACACGGATACGGCGGAAGGCCAGATCGTGGCGCTGTTTCGCGATGGAACAGCAACCGATGGCGCGTCCGCTGGCCAGTCCGTTCAAATTGCTCTGAACCAAACGCCGTTCTACGCGGAAAGTGGTGGGCAAGTTGGCGACACAGGTATGTTAAAAACGGACTCTGGCTCTGCACAGATTACAGACACACGGAAAACGGCTGGTGTTTTCGTCCATACTGCAACGGTCACCAAAGGGGCAATAAAAGTCGGTGAAGGTGCCATTTTAACTGTAGATAGCGACAGGAAAAATGCCATTCGTGCCAACCACTCTGCGACCCACTTGCTGCATGAAGCGCTTCGTGGCGCATTAGGCGATCACGTGGCCCAGCGTGGCTCTTTGAATGCCGTAGATCGGCTTCGATTTGACTTCAGTCATTCCAAAGCCTTGTCTTTGCAAGAATTGGATACCGTCGAGGCCGAGGTGAATGCCTATATTCGTCAAAACAGTGCGGTTGAGACGCGGATTATGACCCCGGACGATGCGCGGGATTTGGGTGCGCAGGCATTGTTCGGTGAAAAATATGGCGATGAGGTCCGGGTCGTCTCAATGGGCCATGATCCACAGTCGGGAAAGGGGCAGGGCAAAGACACCTATTCTTTGGAACTTTGCGGCGGAACCCATGTCCGCCGAACAGGAGACATCGGCGCGTTTGTGACCTTAGGCGATAGTGCGTCTAGCTCGGGCGTTCGGCGGATCGAAGCGTTAACGGGGCAAGCCGCTTTGGACTACCTGCGTAAGCAAGACGGCCTATTGGCTCAAACTGCGCTTGAATTGAAAGCCCAAGCCGCTGATGTTCCGACCCGGGTGAAGACCTTGTTGGATGAGCGTAAAAAGCTTGAAGCGGAATTGGCACAATTGCGGCGCGATGTGGCAATGGGGTCCGGATCATCTACTGAAGATGAGGTTTTGACAGTCGCGGGTGTTAAGGTCCTGGCCAAAGTATTAACTGGGGTTACTGGCAAAGACCTGCCAGCTTTGATTGACGAACATAAGTCTCGCATCGGTTCGGGGGCCGTGCTTTTGATCGCCGATGCGGATGGAAAAGTCGCAGTTGCGGCCGGTGTAACCAACGATGTCACTGATAAGGTAAACGCGGTCGATCTTGTCAAAGCGGCTGTGGCCGAACTTGGCGGCAAAGGCGGAGGTGGTCGGCCTGACCTTGCGCAAGGCGGGGCAAAAGATGCTTCAAACGCCGACGCAGCCATCAAAGCGGTACTTGCGATTTTGGAAGGATAACCCAAATGGGCGCATTATGGATTGCACATGTAACAATCACCGATGAAGAGGCTTATGGAAAATACGCCACGCTGGCTGGACCGGCGATTGCACAGCATGGTGGACAATTTTTAGCACGGGGCGGCCGCTTTGTGCAGTTAGAGGGCCGCGAACGCCCTCGCAATGTTGTCGCTAAGTTTCCAAGCGTTGATGCCGCAGTAGAGTGTTACCACTCTGCCGAATATCAAGAGGCTCTGAGTCACGCCAAGAACGCGTCTGAAAGAGAATTGCTTGTTGTCGAAACTGATCCCTGATGGCTGCCGTGAGCGGCCTAATTTTTCAACCTTGATTGTGACGCCGGCGCTTCGTGCGCAGCGCCAAGCCACCCTTGATAAGCTCGATACCTGACCGACTGCGCAACTTCAAAAAACTTCCGGCAAAGTCAAACTGGCCAAGGCTATCCGTTATGCCCTGGTCCGTGTGCCGAAAATATTTTGTAGTTCAAAGGGTATTGCGCCAAACAAATGCTCTGGGTCACGGCAGCACATTGTGATTGCACCTATAACCTTCACTTAGCACAAAAAACTCTGGGGGTCTGGGGGCAAAGCCCCCAGCTGGTCGCGGCCATTAGGGCCGCGAAGCCTTTGAACTTAATATGTCTTCGACATCCGTTTACGTTCATGTGGGTCCAGGTAGACTTTACGCAACCGAATGGCATTCGGTGTGACCTCAACAAGCTCGTCATTATTGATGTAAGCAATCGCCTCTTCCAAGGACAAGGTAATCGGGGTCGTCAATCGTACGGCCTCATCCGTGCCAGATGCGCGCACATTTGTCAGTTTCTTCCCCTTCAATGGGTTCACTTCCAGATCATTTTCCCGGCTGTGCTCGCCGATGATCATTCCCGTGTAGATATCGGCCTGTGGTCCGATGAACATCTTTCCGCGATCTTCCAAATTCCAAAGTGCGTACGCCACCGATTGACCATTTTCCATAGAAATCAATACACCGGCACGGCGCCCGGGGATTGTCCCTTTATGCGGCGTCCAGCCATGAAAAACCCGGTTTAAAACGCCCGTGCCACGTGTATCGGTCAGAAATTCGCCGTGATATCCGATCAATCCGCGTGACGGAACATGTGCGATAATCCGCGTTTTGCCCGCGCCTGCGGGTTTCATTTCGGTCAGCTCGCCCTTACGAGTGCCAGTCAGCTTTTCGATCACAACGCCCGAGTAGTCATCATCCACATCGATTGTGGTTTCTTCAACCGGTTCCAGCATTTGGCCGTCTTCTTCGCGCATCAGCACTTTAGGGCGCGAAATCGACAGCTCAAACCCTTCACGACGCATGTTTTCGATCAAAACACCCATCTGCAATTCGCCGCGGCCTGCGACTTCAAAGGCCTCACCGCCAGGCGTGTCAGAGATCTTGATTGCGACGTTGCTTTCGGCCTCTTTCATCAGGCGATCGCGGATCACGCGAGACTGCACTTTTTTGCCATCACGGCCAGCTAGCGGGCTGTCATTGATGCCGAAAGTCACCGAAATTGTAGGCGGGTCAATGGGTTGTGCTTCCAAAGGTGTGTCGACGGCCAAGGCGCATAGCGTGTCGGCCACAGTCGCCTTTTGCATACCCGCAATAGAAACGATGTCCCCGGCGGTGGCTTCTTCGATGTCTTCAAGCCCCAAGCCACGAAAGGCGCGGATTTTGGTCACACGGAACTGTTCAATTTTTTGACCAATGCGCGACAGGGACTGGACTGTAGCCCCAACTTTTAAACGCCCGGATTCCACGCGACCTGTTAAGATCCGACCGACAAAGGGATCTGCACCCAAAGTCGTCGCCAACATGCGAAAGTCGTCATTTTGCTTGGCAATTTGGCGCGGGGCGGGTACGTGATTGACCACCAAGTTGAACAGCGCATCCAGATTGTTGCGTGAACCGTTCAGATCTGTATCTGCCCATCCAGCGCGTCCCGAGGCATAAAGATGCGGAAAATCCAACTGATCGTCATTGGCATCCAGCGAGGCAAAAAGGTCAAAGACCTCATTCAACGCACGATCTGGTTCGGCGTCGGGTTTATCGACTTTGTTAAGCACAACGATGGGGCGCAGTCCCAAGGCCAGCGCTTTCGAGGTCACAAATTTCGTTTGCGGCATGGGACCTTCGGCGGCATCTACCAACAAAACAACGCCATCGACCATAGAGAGGATCCGCTCGACCTCGCCGCCGAAATCGGCGTGACCCGGGGTGTCAACGATATTGATCCGCGTGTTTTTCCATTCGACCGAAGTTGCCTTGGCCAGAATCGTAATCCCACGTTCGCGCTCCAGATCATTGCTGTCCATCGCGCGTTCGGCCACCGCCTGATTTTCACGAAAGGCGCCGGATTGCTTTAGAAGCTCATCCACAAGGGTGGTTTTGCCATGGTCCACGTGGGCGATAATGGCGATGTTTCTGAGATCCATGAAAGCGTCCTTTGCTGTTGTGGCGGCCATACAGTGCACCCGCAGAAAAAGCGAGGGGGCTGTTGCTAAAATATGCGGTTTTACGAACGCGCTTGGTTAATGCGCGGCGGTTTTAGAAAACACTTGGATGACGATAATCCCGGACAAGATCAGACCCATACCAAGGATCGCCGGCAGATCCAGCTTTTGCGAAAACACCAGCCATCCGATGAGAGCGATCAACACAATCCCCAAGCCCGACCACATCGCATACATTATCCCCACAGGCATAAAGCGCAGGGTCAACGACAGAAGATAAAAGCTGGTCGCATAAGCGGTGACGACCAACAATGAAGGCCAGAGCCTGGTGAATTGTTGGCTGGCTTGCAACGCCGACGTGCCGATGGTTTCCGCAATAACAGCGGCGATCAGATAAAAGTAGTGCGGGGGCATAGCGCAGCCTTTCTTGGCGGGTCGGTTCCCTTGCAGGTAGCGGTGCCCCCCGTTTGGGTCCAGAGATTTATGCCTGTATTACCCCTTCAGCGCTTTGTTGAGGTTTTCATCGACTTTTTCCAAGAACCCCATCGTGGTCAGCCAAGACTGATCCGGCCCCACCAACAAAGCCAGGTCTTTGGTCATATAGCCACTTTCGACAGTCTCGATAATCACGCGCTCTAGGGTGTTGGCGAAATCGGCCAAGGGTTGGTTGTCATCCAACGTGGCGCGGTGTTTCAGGCCGCCAGTCCAGGCGTAAATCGAGGCAATTGAATTGGTCGAGGTCGCTTCGCCTTTTTGATGCTGGCGATAGTGGCGGGTGACCGTGCCATGTGCGGCTTCGGCCTGCGCGATTTTACCATCGGGCGTCATCAGCTGCGAGGTCATGAGCCCAAGCGAGCCAAACCCTTGCGCGACAATATCGGATTGCACATCGCCGTCATAATTTTTGCACGCCCACACGAAACCACCGTTCCATTTTAGCGCACAGGCGACCATGTCGTCGATCAATCGGTGCTCGTACCAGATCTTTTTCTCTTCGAATTTCTCTTTAAATTCGGTGTCAAAGATATGTTGAAAAATCTCAAGAAAACGGCCATCATATTGTTTTAAAATCGTATTCTTGGTTGACAAATACACCGGCCAGCCGATTTTTAGACCATAGTTTAGCGACGCGCGCGCGAAATCTGTGATCGAGCGATCCAGATTGTACATCGACATAAAGACACCCGCTTCAGGCGCGTCATATACGTCATGTTCAATCACCTCGCCATCTGCACCGGTGAATTTCATTGTCAGCTTACCAGGCCCAGGGAATTTCATGTCCGTGGCTTTATACTGATCCCCAAAGGCGTGGCGTCCGACCACAATCGGTTTGGTCCATCCCGGCACCAAGCGCGGCACATTTTTGCAAATAATCGGCTGGCGGAAAATCACACCACCCAAGATATTGCGTATGGTGCCATTGGGGGATTTCCACATTTGTTTCAGACCGAATTCTTCGACGCGGGCCTCATCCGGCGTGATGGTGGCGCATTTCACCGCGACACCGATTTCTTTGGTCTTTTCGGCACTGTCGATCGTGATCTGATCGTTGGTCGCGTCCCGGTTTTCGATCCCCAGATCGTAGTAAATTAAGTCGATGTCCAAATAGGGCAAGATCAACTTGGTCTTGATAAACTCCCAAATGATCCGGGTCATTTCATCCCCATCCATCTCTACGATAGGGTTATCGACTTTAATTTTCGTCATTGGATCTCTTTCGCACACAGTATTTTAGTCAGGGGATAGTCGATTACTGTTTAAAAGGCAGGTGTTAATTCGGGTTTAGCGTGAAATTGCGCAATAGGTCGCATGCGGTATACCACTGTATGCATTGACTTGAGGTATAGCCCGCGCTACGGCCTGGCCGAACACGTGCGCGCAGGTAAGATCTGTGATCTGTGCGTACAGTTGCCCGATTATGTAAGGAAATCTTATGGACACGCCCGACATTATTTACACCAAAGTTGATGAAGCCCCGGAATTGGCAAGCGCGTCGTTTTTGCCAATTATTCAGTCCTTTACCGCAGCTGCAGGGGTTAAGGTCGGCACACGTGACATATCCTTGGCCGGGCGCATTATCGCAACGTTCCCCGAATTCCTCACCCCAGAGCAGCGCCAGAACGACGATTTGGCTGAGCTGGGTCAATTGGTCAAAACTCCGGGCGCGAATGTGATCAAATTGCCCAATATCTCTGCCTCAGTTCCACAATTGGTCGCCGCGGTGCAGGAATTGCAAAGTAAAGGCTATGCGCTGCCGGACTACCCGGAAGATCCGCAAAGCGACGATGAAACGGCCATTCGTGCGCGGTATGACACGATCAAAGGCTCGGCCGTGAACCCCGTGTTACGCGAAGGCAACTCGGATCGTCGTGCAGCCAAAGCCGTGAAGAATTTCGCGCAAAAGAACCCACATTCCATGGGCGAGTGGTCGTCTGCGTCCTTGACCAAAGTCTCGTCCATGCCGGGCAATGACTTCTATGCCAATGAAAAGTCAGCAACAATTTCCGCCGCACAAGCGGGGGATGCGCGCATTGAGTTTGTCGCGCATGATGGCAGCACAACAGTTCTAAAAGACGTCTGGCCGCTGGAAGCTGGCACTGTTGCCGATGCAACTTTCATGTCGGTCAAAGCGCTTAGCGCGTTTCTGAAGGACGCAATCGAAGACACCAAATCCGATGGCACCATGTTTTCGTTGCACATGAAAGCCACGATGATGAAAGTGTCGGACCCAATCATTTTCGGGCATGCGGTTAAGGCTTGGCTGGCGCCTGTGTTCGACGCACATGCGGACGCACTTGAGGCTTTGGGTGTGAACCCAAATTCCGGCATGGGTGACTTGCTGGACCGTGTGGCTGACAACGCTGAAATCATGGCCGCGATTGAGGCCGTCACGCAAACGCGCCCCGACATGTATATGGTCGACAGCGATAAGGGCATCACCAATCTGCACGTGCCCTCAGATGTGATCATTGATGCGTCGATGCCCGCGGTTATCCGCGCCGGTGGGAAGGGTTGGGATCAAACTGGGGCTAAGGGCGATACGAATTGCGTCATTCCTGACAATTGCTACGCGCCGATCTATGATGAATCGATCAAGTTCTTCAAAGAAAACGGGGCGTTGGATGTCACAACCGCCGGGGCGGTCGCGAATGTTGGCCTGATGGCGCAAAAGGCCGAAGAATATGGATCGCACCCGACAACGTTCGAGGCACCGGGAAAAGGCACCATTCAGATCGTCCTGGCCAATGGCGATGTGCTGCACAGCCATAGCGTAGAGGCTGGGGATATTTGGCGCTCTTGCACAGTGAAAAAAGCCCCGATTGAGAACTGGATCCAATTGGCGCTGGACCGTCAACGTCTTACTGGATCGCAAGCGATTTTCTGGCTGGATGCCAATCGCGCCCATGATGCAGAGCTTATCCAATACATGAAACCCGCGCTGGAAGCTGCTGGAGTTGCGGATAAATTTCAGATCATGGCGCCGCGTGAAGCGACCCGTCTTTCGCTGGAAACCATCACGAAGGGCGCGGATTCTATTGCGATAACAGGCAATGTCTTGCGCGATTATTTGACTGATCTGTTTCCGATTTTGGAATTGGGGACTTCGGCTAAGATGCTGTCGATTGTGAAATTGATGCAAGGGGGGGGATTGTTCGAAACTGGCGCGGGCGGATCTGCGCCAAAGCATGTGCAGCAGCTGCATGAGGACAATCACCTGCGTTGGGATTCTATGGGCGAATTCTGTGCGTTAGGCGAATCTCTTAACTTCCTTGCGGATGTGAAAGGCAATGCAAAAGCGGGTGTGCTGGGCCGTGCGGCTGAAGTTGCCACGCAAGGTATTTTGGATGACAATCGCTCGCCTGGCCGCAAGCCAGGCCAGCCAGACAATCGCCACAGCCACTATTGGTTCGCGCGTTATTGGGCAGAAGCTTTGGTCGCGCAAACCGATGACGCGGACCTGGCTGCGCATTTTGCGCCGATCGCAGATGCGCTGGCTAATGGTGAGGCCAAGATTTGTGCCGAACTGGCCGCCCATGCGAAGTCTGCTGCCGATACGGGCGGGTATTTCCGCAACGATGATGCGCTGGCGGCCAAGGTTATGCGTCCCAGTGCAACTTTGAATGGCATTATTGGCTAAAGCTCCTCGCCTTTTAATTGCATCACCATGCACCGCCAATGTCCTTAGAACACCGCAGGTGTGGCAGGGCATTGGAGGTTCAGACTTAAAGCGCGGTGCTCTAGCTCTGCAAATTCAATGTGTTGGCGCGATGGCTTGAACCCGTCGCGCCAGCACAGCGCGTCTATAAAAAGCTGACCGCCCGACGGGCCCAGGCGCTGGCAGCATCGGGATCGTCCAAAATATCATCGGGGATCTGCCAGTAGGGCATCGACGACATCGCGCCATTCTTGCGTTCATAGGTCCACTGCGACCAACCTTCGGTTTTGAGGATGTCGATCATCGGGCCGACGGCTTTCAGGCGGATTTCGCCTGTCGACATGACCAGCGCAAAAATTTGACCGTCTGCGTATATCCCCAACCCGCCAAACATTTTGCGCGTGGTAAGCGGGCCGACCCCTGCGAACAGATCCAGCGCAAAGGCGACCTGTTCGTCACTGATAGCCATAGATTAATCCGGCGCCTGTTCGGCCTGAAGGTCTTCTACGGATTTGAAATTGATCGATTCCCCGCAGCCACAGGCATCCGCGACATTGGGGTTGCGGAACTTGAAGCCGGATTCCAGCAGGGATGTTTCGTAGTCGATTTCTGTGCCAAACAAAAACATCTGCGCCATGGGCGCGATCATCACCCGTGCGCCCGCATGTTCGACCATCTCATCATGTTCGGCCACCTCGTCCACATAGTCCATGGTGTATTCCATACCCGCGCAGCCGCCTTTTTTGACGCCGATGCGCAGGCCAGAATGACCACCTTGTTCCATCAGTTTCGAAATCTGCGCCGCCGCATCATCCGTGATAGTTACGGCTTGCTTTCCTGGAATTGCGAACATTTTTTTGGCACCTTTTTTACTTGACCCCCTAGGTCTTGGCTACCGCCAAGTGTCTTTGGGAGGATGTCTGGGCGGGTGAACTTACATAAAGCCCAGTTCCAGACGGGCTTCATCCGACATCATTTCCATGCCCCAGGGTGGTTCCCAGACCAGTTCCACGTCGACTTGTTTGACACCGGCAATGGGTTCTACCGCATCAGCAACCCATCCAGGCATTTCCCCCGCGACAGGACAACCAGGCGCAGTCAAAGACATCGCGATCCGAATTTCATTTTCGGAATTGATATCAATGGTATAGATCAAACCCAGTTCATAGATATTCACGGGGATCTCAGGATCATAGACAGAACGGCATGCATCTACCACCTGTTCATACAGGGGATGATCTGTCGTCGAGGGCGCAATCAGTGGTGCGCCTTCCATTTGCCCGGTTTGGTCGTTCATCTAAGCCTCACAGCGATTACCTGAGTGAAGATATAGGGATTAGGATCGCTTGCGTCCAGAGCATGGTTAGAATTGCTGGAACTCTTATGGGTGTCCGATTAAGGCCTGCCCTTTGCACGACGATGGGCCGCCTGGGTCTTTGCCCGAAAACAAGCGTCCTGGGGCGTCCGCCGTAAGGGTGCGCGCCGCTGTCAAAAATGCCTATTCCAAGGTCTACGAGCAGGCACCTATGATTTGGGCGACCTTGGTGTTTAAACGATCTGCCAGTTTATATTTGTACGGCCAAACAGTCTTTTACCATATTCTTGGCAATAGTCTCAACGGCCGTACGGGACATTAGCGGCTGGTTTCGGTCAGGCGACGCTTGACGTAGTCGGTCGACGTCGTAATCAGCGTTTCCATATGCGGCTCTTCAAAGAAATGGCCGGCCCCTTGCACCTCTTCATGGGTGATGGTGATACCTTTTTGTTCGTGCAACTTATTCACCAACGAAACGGTGTCGGCGGGTGGCGCGACACGATCAGCGGAGCCGTTGATGATTAAACCAGAAGACGGGCAGGGGGCGAGGAAGCTGAAATCATACATATTTGCCGGGGGCGAGACGCTAATAAAGCCGGTAATTTCAGGACGACGCATCAGAAGTTGCATGCCGATCCAGGCGCCAAAGGAAAAACCAGCCACCCAGCAATGCTTTGAATTGTTGTTCATGGATTGCAAGTAATCGAGCGCCGAGGCTGCATCCGACAGCTCGCCCACACCTTGATCGTATTCGCCCTGGCTGCGCCCGACACCGCGGAAATTGAACCGCAGAACCGTGAACCCCATGTTATAAAATGCATAGTGCAAGTTGTAGACGACTTTATGGTTCATCGTCCCGCCGAATTGGGGATGGGGATGCAAAACAATGGCAATTGGTGCGTCGCGATCCTTTTGGGGGTGATAACGGCCTTCAAGGCGACCGTCTGGGCCGGGGAAAATTACCTCGGGCATATGTGTCCCTGTCGTTTTGCGTCTTTTTCGCCCGGCATTCTTGACGAAATTGCTGGGGTAATTTAGAACGGTTCTAATTTGTTAGTCACGTGTCATCCGCGATCGGTATGCGGACCAGACGCGTTTAGGCAAATTCTTGGGTCAGGTCAATCATTTGCCGCGTTTGGCCTTTGGTGGGTAACGCAAGTTGGGAGAGCCGATGAAACTGTCAACGAAAGGGCGATATGCGATGGTTGCGTTAAGTGATATCGCGCTGCAGCCCGCCGAGCGTTTGGTGACTTTGGGTGAGATCGCAGAGCGGCAAGATATTTCGTTGCCCTATCTTGAGCAGCTTTTTGTGAAGCTACGACGTGCGGATTTGGTGAAGTCGGTGCGGGGTCCCGGAGGTGGGTACAAGTTGGCACGTTCTGCGTCTGACATTCGCGTTGTTGAGATTCTGTCGGCGGTCGATGAGACGGTGGATGCAATGCACAAAGGCGCAGGGGCCTCAGGCGGGGCATCGGGCAGTCGTGCGCAGTCTTTGACCAATCGATTGTGGGAGGGGCTGTCCGCGCATGTGTATGTGTTTTTGCATCAGACGCGGTTAAGTGATGTCGTCGGCAATGGGCTGGTGCCCTGTCCGGCGGTTCCTGGCTTGTTTTCGGTGGTTGACGAATGAGCCGCTGCGCTGCGCGACATATTTTTGTTGGGGGCCAGCCCCCAAGCCCCCGGAGTTTACTTTGCCAAGTGAAGCGATGAGCCGGGTTTATTTGGATCACAACGCGACAACGCCGTTGAGGGGTGAGGCGCGAGACGCAATGCTTGCTGCGATGGATGTGGTGGGTAATCCTTCGTCTGTGCATGCAGAGGGGCGGGCAGCGAAAGGGCTTGTCGAAAAAGCGCGGGCTCAGGTGGCGGATCTTGTGGGGTGTCGGGTTAATCAGGTGGTGTTTACAGGCAGCGCAACAGAGGCTGTCACCATGGTATGTTCGGGAAAAGTCGTCGGTTGCGCCGATGTGGAACATGATGCTGTACATGCGCATCAATGTGATCCTTTTGATGTCGACAGGGCCGGCACAATTTTTGGTTCAACCAGTTCGGCAGATATTCAAGCGATCCAAGCTGCGAATTCTGAGACGGGTATCCTGCAGGATTTGTCCCAGCGCGCGGTCAGTGCAGAAACCCAAAGCGCCAAGCTTATGGTGGACGCTGTTCAGGCTGTCGGTAAGCGCGCGTATTGTCATCGCGTGCTCAACGTCGACTATTCAATTGTTTCTGCGCACAAGCTAGGTGGGCCGAAGGGGGTAGGGGCGCTTTGTTTGCGCGACGGCCTTGATATCGAGCCCTTTGTGTCTGGTGGAGGTCAGGAAATGGGCCGTCGCTCGGGTACGGAAAATGTCGTCGGAATTGCTGGTTTCGGTGCGGCGGCTGCGGCGGCTAAACAGGATTTAGACAGCGGTGCTTGGGATCGCGTCGAGAAACTTAGAAATATTCTAGAAACGACTATTGAGGCTGCTGAAAAAGAGACTATTTTTGTCGGGAAGTCAGCGCTGCGGCTGCCGAACACCTCATGTATGCTGACGCCTGGCTGGAACGGTCAGACCCAAGTCATGCAGTTGGATCTTGCGGGATTTGCGGTCTCGGCTGGATCGGCGTGTTCGTCGGGCAAGGTCAAGGCAAGCCGGGTATTGCAAGCTATGGGGTACTCCCCTTTAGATGCGGCCTGCGCGATACGGGTCAGCCTTGGGCTGGAGACAACAGAGGACGAGGTGGAGCGGTTCATTGATGCATGGACGTCCGCCCGAGCAAGACATAAAGCACGCGCCGCGTGATACAACAAAAAGGGTAGCCCATGGGACTGGATGATGTGCAGGTCAAAGACGGTGTTGATCAGGAAACTGTGGACGCGGTGCGTGAGGTCGGCGGCAAGTACAAATACGGTTGGGAAACCGAGATTGAGATGGAGTATGCGCCCAAAGGGTTAACACCGGACATCGTCAAGTTGATCTCGGAGAAAAACGAAGAGCCTGAGTGGATGACGCAGTGGCGGCTTGAGGCCTATGATCGTTGGTTGACCAAGAAGGAACCTGACTGGGCCATGGTAGATTATCCTGAAATCGATTTTCAGGATCAGTATTATTATGCGCGGCCCAAGTCGATGGAAGTGAAGCCGAAATCCTTGGACGAGGTTGATCCCAAGTTGCTGGCGACTTACGAAAAGCTGGGTATTCCGCTGAAAGAGCAGATGATCTTGGCTGGTGTTGAGGGGGCCGAGGATATAAGCGATGCCCCGCGTAAAGTTGCGGTGGATGCGGTGTTTGATTCTGTGTCTGTTGGCACAACTTTTCAGGATGAGTTATTGAAGGCAGGCGTGATCTTCTGCTCAATTTCGGAAGCGATCCGCGAGCATCCTGAACTGGTGAAGAAATACCTCGGCTCGGTCGTTCCCGTGTCTGACAATTTCTATGCAACGCTGAATTCTGCTGTGTTCTCGGACGGCTCGTTCGTCTATGTCCCGCCCGGTGTGCGCTGCCCGATGGAGCTGTCCACCTATTTCCGCATCAATGCTGAGAACACCGGCCAATTTGAACGCACGCTGATCATCGCCGATAAAGGCAGCTATGTCAGCTATTTGGAAGGATGCACCGCGCCGCAACGCGACACGTCGCAACTGCATGCAGCGGTGGTGGAAATCATCATCGAAGAAGATGCCGAAGTGAAATACTCGACCGTGCAAAACTGGTATCCGGGCGACGAGGACGGCAAAGGCGGGATCTATAATTTTGTCACCAAAAGGGCCGACTGCCGGGGCGCGCGATCTAAAGTGATGTGGACACAAGTCGAAACCGGGTCTGCGGTGACGTGGAAATACCCGTCCTGTATTCTGCGCGGGGATGATAGCCAGGGCGAGTTCTACTCGATCGCGATTGCTAACAATATGCAGCAGGCCGACACGGGTACCAAAATGGTGCATTTGGGCAAAAACACCAAATCGCGGATCGTCTCGAAAGGGATTAGTGCTGGTAAAGCGCAAAATACCTATCGTGGGCTGGTGTCGATGCACCCGAAAGCCAAAGAAAGCAGAAACTATACGCAGTGCGACAGTTTGCTGATTGGCGATAAATGCGGGGCGCATACGGTGCCGTATATTGAGGTGAAGAACAACTCATCGCGTGTTGAGCACGAAGCCACAACGTCCAAAGTGGATGACGACCAGCTGTTTTATTGCCGTTCGCGCGGGATGGACGAAGAAGAAGCAGTGGCCTTGGTGGTGAATGGGTTCTGTAAAGAAGTGTTGCAGGCTTTGCCGATGGAATTCGCGATGGAAGCGCAGCAATTGGTGGCGATCTCGCTTGAAGGGTCGGTCGGGTGACGCGTCGGCTGTTTCTTGAAACATTGGCAGTAACTGGGCTTTTGTGGACGGCTCTGGTCGTCTGGGCGACTGGATCTCTATCACTTGATGGATTTACCGGCACGTGGGCTGTCGCAGTTGCTGTTGCTATGCCCTACGCAGCTTTGCGCGTCGCATATGTGCTAATTGCAGGGCGTGATGTCACATGATTATGACAACGACCAATTCCGTAGAAGGCCGCAAGATCATTGCCTACAAAGGCATCATCGTGGGTGAAGCGATCATGGGGGCCAATGTCGTGCGCGATGTGTTTGCGAAGGTCACCGATATCGTAGGCGGACGTTCAGGTGCATATGAAAGCAAGCTGCAAGATGCACGCGAAACTGCTTTGGCTGAACTGGAACATCGGGCATTGTCTGTTGGGGCAAATGCAGTCGTTGGCGTTGATCTGGACTATGAAGTCGTCGGCCAATCCATGCTGATGGTGTCGGCGTCTGGCACAGGTGTGGTGTTATCAGACTGATGTATCATCGGCGGGAAAGCAGATTGTGGCGCGGTCGTCTGTTGCGTGATGTGAAGACCTTTGAGAAAACGCCAGTTGCCTACGACCTAGGTGCGGGTCCCGTGTCAGGCGGGCAGACCGGCGCCATTACTTGAATAAAAATATCAGATAGGGCGGCTATAAGACCGCGACGGAAAGGACAAAACATGTTAGAGATCAAAGGCCTGAAGGTCGAACTTGAGGAAGAAGGTAAAGAGATCTTGAAAGGTGTCGATTTGTCAGTCGAGGCTGGAAAAGTTCACGCGATCATGGGTCCGAACGGATCTGGCAAATCCACATTGTCTTATGTTTTGTCGGGAAAAGACGGCTATGAGGTCACCGGTGGCGCTGCCAGCCTTGGTGGTGTCGACCTGCTAGAGTTGGACCCAGAAGAGCGCGCTGCCGCCGGCATGTTTTTGGCATTTCAGTACCCAGTTGAGATCCCCGGCGTGGGCAATATGACCTTTCTTCGCACGGCTGTGAACGCACAGCGCAAGGCGCGCGGGGAAGAGGAAATGAGCGCGGCAGATTTCCTAAAATTTGTGCGGGAAAAGGCCAAAGCCTTGAAAATCGACGCAGACATGCTCAAGCGTCCTGTCAATGTTGGCTTTTCAGGTGGCGAGAAGAAGCGTAACGAAATTCTGCAGATGGCAATGCTTGAGCCCAAAATGTGTATTTTGGATGAAACCGATTCTGGCCTTGATGTAGATGCGATGAAATTGGTGGCAGAAGGCGTAAATGCACTGCGCTCAGAAGGGCGGGGCTTTTTGGTCATCACGCATTATCAACGTCTGCTGGATCACATCAAACCGGACGTCGTGCACATTATGGCGGATGGTCGCATCATCAAAACCGGTGGCCCCGAACTGGCGCTTGAGGTCGAAAAGAACGGTTACGCCGATATTCTATCTGAGGTGGCGTAATGGGGGGCGCGGCAAAAAACCTGTCTGCGACACAAGACCGCTTGGCGCAATTAACCATGCCAACGGGGGATTGGTCAGCAAAAGCGCGCACGGCAGCACATGCGCGGGTTCAGGACATGGGTCTGCCCAATCGACGTGATGAGTATTGGAAATTCACGCGCCCGGACAGTTTTGTGCAGGCAAATCCAATGCCCGCGGCCGTGTTTCGCAATGACGAGGGCCCGCTCTTTGCCGACCGCGACCGGCTCAAAATCGTGTTTGTCGATGGTGTGTTCAGTGCGGAAAAATCCGATGATTTGACGCAGGAAAATATGCAGATTGACCGGCTTGCGGACGGGCCAGACATTCATTGGGCGGGCGATCTTTATGGTCAGTTAGAGGGCGATGGCCATTATGTGCCCCGTCCCTTGGCTGCTTTGAACACCGCCTATGCGACCGATGGCGTATTAATCCACGTGACCGGCAAAGTCGAAAGACCGATCAATTTCATATACTTGCACGAGGACGAAAATTCGGACGCGATCCTGCACCATGTGGTGAAATTAGATCCCGGTGCGGAAATGACTTTGTTGGAAACGGGTCCGGCTGCGGCACGATTTAACAAATGCCTTGAAGTCGATGTGGCCGACACTGCTACGTTCCACCATGTGCGCGCACAAGGGCGCGATCATGAGCGCCAGGCGATCACGCATATCTTTGCGCGGCTTGGCACGGAAAGTGTGTTCAAAAGCTTTACGTTGACTGTGAACGGTCGGTTGACGCGCAACGAAGCTGTGTTGGACTTAAAAGGCGACAATGCCATTGCTCATGTGGCAGGGGCCTGTGTCGGGGATGGTGATTTCCTGCATGATGACACAGTGTTCGTTACACATGAAGGTGTCGCCTGCGAAAGCCGGCAAGTGTTCAAAAAGGTCCTGCGCAACGGTGCGACGGGTGTGTTTCAAGGCAAGATTCTGGTCAAGCCCGGTGCGCAAAAGACCGATGGCTATCAAATCAGCCAGTCCTTACTGCTGGATGATGACGCACAATTCTTGGCCAAACCGGAACTGGAAATCTATGCCGACGATGTGGCTTGCTCGCATGGGTCAACGTCGGGGGCAATTGATGAAGAGGGCTTGTTTTATTTGCGATCGCGCGGTGTTCCCAAGGGCGAGGCCACGGATCTGCTGACTTTGGCGTTCTTGGCCGAGGCTTTACAAGAGGTCGAAGATGCTGGGCTGGTCGAGGATCTGACCGAGCGTCTGTCCGGTTGGCTGCTGCGTCACCGAAGTGATTAACTGTTGAGCATTGCGCGAAATATCGTCGCGACCTATCGCGGTCCGGGTAAGGTTATGTCTGTTTTGCTGGCGATGGGCCAACGTGAGGACAGGGCCTTGGCCTATCTTATGGGGGCCTGTGCGTTGATGTTCGTCGCGCAATTGCCACGCTTAGCGCGTCAGGCACATATCACGGGCGAGGATCTAAACATGCTGTTAGGCGCGTCCTTGATGGCTTTGGTTTTTATCGCGCCGCTGCTATTTTATGTGCTGGCGTGGCTCAGTCATTTGATCGCACGGCTTATCGGCGGCCGTGGCAGCTTCTATGCGGCACGGATGGCGTTGTTTTGGGCGCTGCTTGCGGCCTCGCCGTTAATCTTGTTGCATGGTTTGGTCGCAGGATTTATCGGAACAGGGCCGCAACTTTCCCTAGTTGGATTTTTGTGGTTCGCAGCATTTATGTGGTTTTGGGTCAGCGGTTTATGGCGCGCAGAACAAGGGGTGCCGTCATGAGGTGGCAAGAATTATTTATGCAAACGGTGCGCACGCCTGCTGAGGCCGCGGATCACGTCTTGCAGACAGAGTTGGAATTTTCCGATCTGTGGATGGGTGTGATTGCGATATCGGCGCTGAGCGCATGTGTGACCGGTTTGACCATCGTGTTGATCCCTTTGCCACCCGGATGGCCCGAGCTGTTCGCGAGCCCCTTCGCCCATTTTGCGACCACTGCTGTGGGCATGATTCTGTTTGCGACGCTGTTGACCTGGGCCGGGAGGGGGCTGGGTGGAACGGGCACATTACCGTCTTTGCTTAAGCTGATCCTTTGGCTGCAAACGTTCCGGGTTGGGCTTCAGGTTCTGGGCCTGCTATTGTTGGTCGCGGTGCCTGTCTTGGGCGCATTTTACGGACTGGCGACGGGTTTGCTGGCGCTTTGGGTCTTGCTACATTTCATCAAAGTTGGTCACGGATTGGCGTCGATCGGGACGGCCAGTCTGGTTTTGTTTGCAACTTTCGTCGGCTTAATTGTCGGGATGTCGATGTTGCTGTCTTTGGTTGGCTTTGGAAGTTTAGGAGTGACGGCCGGTGTATGATATCGATCAAATCCGCGCGGATTTTCCAATCTTGTCGCGGCAAGTGAACGATAAACCTTTGGTCTATCTGGACAATGGTGCGTCGGCGCAGAAGCCGCAGGTGGTGATCGACGCGATCACGCAGGCCTATTCCATGGAATATGCAAATGTTCACCGTGGTTTACATTATTTATCTAATCTAGCTACGGACAAATATGAAGCTGTGCGCGGCAAGATTGCGCGCTTTCTAAATGCCCCGTCTGAAGACGATATAGTCCTGAATTCAGGGACCACTGAAGGCATCAATATGGTCGCTTACGGGTGGGCTGTGCCGCAGATGCAAGCGGGCGATGAGATCATCCTAAGCGTCATGGAGCACCACGCCAATATCGTGCCGTGGCATTTTTTGCGCGAACGCCAAGGAGTGGTGTTGAAATGGGTCGACGTCGACAGCGTTGGCGCTTTGGACCCGCAGTCCATCATTGACGCGATTACGCCTAAGACCAAGCTGATCGCGATCACACATATGTCCAATGTGCTTGGAACGGTCGTGGAAATCAAAACCATCGTCGAAGCCGCCCATGCAAAAGGCGTCGAGGTGTTGGTCGATGGCAGCCAGGCGGCGGTGCACATGCCCGTCGATGTGGCCGATCTGGATTGCGATTTCTACGCTATAACGGGGCATAAGCTGTATGGTCCCTCCGGCTCTGGTGCGATCTTTTGCAAAGCTGAACGCATGGCTGAAATGCGCCCCTTTATTGGGGGCGGTGATATGATCCGCGAGGTCCACAAGGATCATGTGACCTACAATGACCCACCTATGAAGTTCGAAGCAGGCACCCCGGGTATCGTGCAAACCATCGGGTTGGGCGTCGCGCTGGATTACATGATGGGTGTCGGTCTGGACAAAATTGCCGCGCATGAAGCGGGCTTGCGCGATTATGCCCAATCCAAGCTGACAGGGCTTAATTGGTTAAACATTCAAGGCAATGTGCCCGATAAGGGTGCGATTTTCTCCTTTACGATCAATGGTGCAGCGCATGCGCATGATATCTCGACGATCCTAGACAAAAAAGGCGTCGCCGTGCGGGCAGGGCACCACTGCGCCGGTCCCTTGATGGATCACCTGGGCGTCACAGCCACCTGCCGCGCAAGTTTCGGGATGTATAACACCAAAGCAGAGGTCGATGTTCTCGTCGATGCATTGGAATTAGCGCATGATCTGTTCGCCTAAATGTTTCTTTGTGATCTGACCAACCGCGCCTTTTGCGAAGGCACATAAGACAGCTTTTGCGATTGCGACCCCGTATCCCCCCGGCTATACAAACGTCGTGGACCCTTAGCTCAGCTGGATAGAGCGCTGCCCTCCGAAGGCAGAGGCCAGAGGTTCGAATCCTCTAGGGTCCGCCATGAATTTGTGACAAGACGTTGATTTTAAGAGAAAAAATCACATCTCCGAAAATTGGGTCCCCCATTCAGTCCCCCGGTCGGACAGGGGTTGAATTGGTGTTTACAAGCAGCACCTGGCGAACTCCACTGAAGTTGATACCGCAGGCCTTGGTGTACAATTCCGAGATGTTGAACGTCAGATGACTTTCACCTTCACGTCATCAAACGACCCAATATCAGAAAAGTCATTGAAGCGGCCATTAATACAAAGCGCGGCGAAGGCGCCAAAAGAGCCCATTCCGGTCTTTGTGACTTTTTACTGCAAGCGAACGCAGAGTGAAAATCGCCGGACGAGCAAGATAGCTGATGCTACTTCGCGGCGGGACAACCGGGCTTTGATCTAAAACGCGATAACTTCAACACTGCAGCGA
>JBGCEM010000100.1:0-98024 GCA_045106335.1 Paracoccaceae bacterium
TCCAAGTCTTTTGCTAAATCCTGGATTAAAAACCAACCGAAGCCGCCTTCAGGAAGATCAGGAATTTCGACATCTAAATCGGCTTGTTGCCCCATGGGAATTTGTCCGTCGGGCATTGGGCGTCCTTTGTCGCGAAGCGTAAAGTGCAAGCCGTTGACGTGTTGATTGCATTCCAGTGCAATTGGGCCGGCAGGGTCACCTTCGGGATAGGCGTGTTCCACAACATTGTTCAAAGCTTCAGCCAACACAATTTCTATTGTACCAAGCTCGTCGCCGTCCAATGACAGGGGACTCAGCGCGGATCGGATGTCTTGCAGCGCGTCGCGTACAGAGTTTGCCCCGCTTTCAAAGCTTAAATTGAACATTGGCGTTTGCGTCGGCATGGTCATAGAGGTGGCCGTCATGCGTCCGAACCTTCCAAAGCATCATCCAAAGTTGGATAGATCGAAAACACTGAATTCATGCGCGTCAGCCGGAAGACTTTATCGACGGTTGGGGACAATCCGGCCAAGGCCAACGTACGTCCTGGGCCCATCGCTTTTAGTGCTGCAACAATTGCGCCTAAACCGCTGGAATCAACAAAATTCACGTTGCAAAGGTCAAGGATGACAACATCTGGGCCTTCTGTTGTTTCTTTTCGCATTTGATCCTTGAACGACAACGCGACAGCACTGTCAATTCTGGCCTCATCGACTGTTACGATACGGCGGCCAGCTTGGTTTGTACTGGTCAGCTTCATATTGTATCACTTTTATCATTGGCGTTGGCTCGAAGTGATACGGGCTAAGTGTTACCAATTTGTATGTGCTTGGCCAAAAAAGGAAACGGCGATGGAACAGGTTGTAATAGTTGGGGCCGCGCGCACGCCGATGGGTGCCTTTCAAGGCGCATTGCAGAGCCAAACCGCTTCGGACTTAGGCGGGGCAGCAATACGCGCAGCGATTGAGGACGCAGGTCCGGCAAAAGTCGAAGAAGTTTTGATGGGTTGTGTGTTGCCCGCAGGTCAAGGCCAAGCCCCAGCGCGTCAGGCGGGGTTTGCAGCAGGATTGGATAAATCTGTACCTGCTACCACGCTCAATAAAATGTGCGGATCGGGGATGAAGGCTGCGATGATGGCCTTTGACCAAATTCGTTTGGGTCAGACGGGCGTGATGATTGCAGGCGGTATGGAGAGCATGACCAACGCACCGTATTTGCTGCCGAAGATGCGCAGTGGCGCGCGGTTGGGGCATGGGCAGGTCGTGGATCACATGTTTCTGGATGGTCTTGAAGACGCTTATAAGACCGGCCGTCTGATGGGGACATTTGCCGAAGAGTGCGCACAAACATTTCAATTCACGCGCGAAGCACAGGATGCCTATGCTTTGGCATCGCTGAGCCGGGCCATTAGCGCACAAGACAATGGGGCATTTGAGGGCGAAATCGCAGCGCTTACGCTGCAAACGCGTGCGGGTACGACGACGTTAGACGCCGACGAACAGCCCGCAAATGCGCGCCCCGATAAGATCCCACATCTGAAACCGGCTTTTGCAAAGGATGGCACTGTAACGGCGGCGAATTCCTCTTCGATCTCGGATGGGGCAGCAGCACTTGTATTGGCCTCAGAGCAGGTTGCAATGGAACAAAGTTTGAAAATCCGCGCGCGAATTCTGGGCCATGCCTCGCATGCACAAGAGCCCGGGCTTTTTACAACTGCACCCGTGCCGGCCGCGCAAAAGCTGTTAACAAGCATCGGCTGGACGCTGGAAGATGTTGATTTGTGGGAGGTCAACGAGGCCTTTGCCGTCGTGCCCATGGCGTTCATGCATGAAATGGGGCTTAGCCATGACCGGGTCAATGTGAATGGCGGCGCCTGTGCTTTGGGCCATCCTATCGGGGCGTCGGGCGCCCGCATCATGGTGACGCTGCTGAATGCACTGGAAAAACGCGACCTGAAACGTGGTGTTGCGGCCATTTGCATTGGTGGCGGAGAAGGCACTGCCATTGCGATTGAACGCGTATGATCGACTATCTGACGCTTTCCAAAACACTTGAGGCCCTAACGGCCGGCGAAACGGATGCAGTCGCGCTTATGGCCACAGTGGCATGTGAGCTGCATCATAGCGACACAAGGTTTGACTGGACTGGTTTTTACCGCGTGACGGAACCGGACTTGTTGAAGATCGGACCTTACCAAGGCGGGCATGGCTGCTTGCAAATCCCGTTTTCGCGCGGTGTGTGCGGGGCTGCGGCGCGGAGCGGGCACGTGCAACTGGTGGCGGATGTGAACGCATTTGAGGGCCATATCGCCTGCGCCAGTTCAACGCAGTCCGAGCTGGTCTTGCCGGTTTGGAACGGGCAGGGTGCGTTGATTGCGGTTCTGGATATTGACAGCGATCAACCCAATGCGTTCACGCAACAAGATGTGGATGGGTTGCAGCCGATTTTGCACAAGGTTTTTGCAAACGCACAGTAAAGCAGAATTGCCGCACTGCGGCGTGAAATTTTGCTTGGTTTTTTCACCGATGTTATGCAATGAAATTATCAGGGAAATTTTCACCACCCAAATCCGAGTCGCCACGATGCTTCACGCCCCCCCCAGCACTTTAGGTGCAGACCTGCGCGCCCTGCGCAAAACGCGTGGGCTGACATTGACGGACTTGTCCGACAGGCTCGGACGCTCGGTGGGATGGCTCAGCCAAGTGGAACGTGATCTTTCCGACCCGTCGATTGCAGATCTGCGCCAATTGGCAGCGGCGTTGGATGTGTCCGTGTCGATGCTGGCGCAGAACAAGACAAAAGGCGTGAACGAAGAGGGCTTTGTGGTGCGCAGTGGCACGCGGCGTCCGATTGGCTCGCGGGTGTCGGGCTTGGTCGAAGAGCTGTTGTCGCCTGATCTGACGGACGATTTCGAAATGGTGCATTCCACCTTTGAACCGGGCTCAGAAATTGACGAAGCCGTGACGCGCCCCACGCAAGAGGTCGGATATCTGCTGTCGGGCAGGCTGCGTTTGACCATCGGTCCGCGCACCTTCACGATCTATCCAGGCGACAGTTTCCGCATCCGGGGCGAGCCTTACCGCTGGGCCAACCCGTTCAATGAACCTGCCGTTGCGATCTGGGTCATCGCCCCGCCGGTGTATT
This sequence comes from Paracoccaceae bacterium, assembly GCA_045106335.1. Lineage (GTDB taxonomy): Bacteria > Pseudomonadota > Alphaproteobacteria > Rhodobacterales > Rhodobacteraceae > Aliishimia. The sequence goes on from JBGCEM010000100.1 coordinate 3,124, forward strand.
AATATGAGCTTTGAAGCCTGGGCCTTATTCGCGTTGTTCTGGGTCGTGTTCGTCACGACACCGGGTCCTAACGCAGTAAATTGCATCCAAAACGGCATGCAGTTCGGCTTTACGCGCAGCTTGCCCGGGGTTGCTGCGATCTTGACCCAAGCCAGTGCGTTCCTGGTCCTGTCTGCTTTAGGGGTCACTGCGTTGATTGCCGCCTCGCCCACTGCGTTCTTTATCGCTAAATTGACCGGAGCAGGATTTTTGATCTGGTTTGGCGTGCGGGGATGGCTGAATGCGGGCAAACCTGTGCAAGTGCGCGCTGAGCCTGGTTCGATCTATGTCCGTGCCTTAGCTATCGCCACAATCAATCCAAAATCCGTCGCCGGTTACTTGGCCGCTTTTAGTCAGTTTGTCCAACCAGATGTGCCGATCTGGGAGCAGATGTGGGTTATTATGCCCACCGCCCTGACCCTGACGGCGGCCAGTTATTGCGGGTTCACCGCACTGGGCGCGGGGCTTGGGCGCAGCGCCTTGGCGGCTGTCCTGAACAGCTGGCTGCGCCGTGGACTTGCGATCTGTTTCATCCTTTACGGCCTGCTCTTGGGCAGCGCCACATTGCCTGAGGCCAGATAATGGGACACAGATTTTGCCCGTCCCGATCTGCCCGCACCCTTCAACCGCGTCGGGTATATCCCGACCGCTTTGCATATACCCAGCAGGAGTTTATCCATGACTGACTTTCCAAAAACAGCGCGTGTGGTTATTATCGGTGGGGGTGCCGTCGGCGTGTCCTCGTTGTACCACTTGGCCAAAATGGGCTGGACTGATTGTGTCTTGCTCGAAAAAAACGAATTAACGGCAGGCTCTACCTGGCATGCGGCGGGCAATTGCCCGAACTTTTCGACATCTTGGGCGGTGTTGAACATGCAGCGCTATTCCTTGGAAATGTACCGGACCTTGGCCGAAGATGTGGACTATCCGATGAATTATCACGTAACCGGTGCTTTGCGATTGGGCCACACAAAAGAGCGCGCGCTGGAATTTGAACGCGTGGTGTCTATGGGGCAATATCAAGGGCTTCAGTTGGATTTGATGAGCCCGAAAGAGGCGCTGGATTACTATCCCTTCATGGAAACGCACGATCTGGAAGCAGTCCTTTGGGATCCGCTGGACGGCGACATTGACCCCGCGCAGTTGACGCAAGCCATGGCCAAAGGCGCGCGTGATCTGGGTGCCAGTATCCAACGCTTCTGCCCGGCGACGGGCGTGTCCAAAAACGACGCGGGCGAATGGGTTGTGCACACCGATAAGGGCGATATCACCTGCGAATACGTGGTGAACGCGGCGGGGTATTACGCGCAACGTGTAGGCGAATGGTTCAAACCCTATGGCGGGCGCACGGTACCGATGGTCGTGATGTCACACCAATATTTCCTGACTGACGAAATTGGTGAGATCGCAGATTGGACCAAAGACCAAGGCCGTAAATTGCCGATGATCCGTGACGTAGACAGCAGCTACTACCTGCGCCAAGACAAGAACGGGCTGAATTTGGGCCCTTATGAACGCAACTGCAAAGCCCATTGGGTTACACCGGACGATCCGATGCCTGAGGATTTCAGCTTTCAGTTGTATCCGGACGATCTGGAGCGTCTGGAATGGTACATCGAGGACGCAATGGGCCGGGTGCCGGTTTTGGGCACAGCCGGTGTGGGACGCAATATTAACGGTCCAATCCCATATGCGCCGGACGGGTTGCCGATGATTGGCCCGATGCCGGGGGTGAAAAACGCATTCGAGGCCCATTCCTTTACCTTTGGCATTGTCCAGGGCGGTGGTGCTGGCAAAACGCTGGCGGAATGGATTGTCGAGGGTCAAACCGAATGGGATATGTGGGCCGTCGATCCGCGCCGCTATACCGATTACGCCGATCATGACTACTGTCTGTCCAAGGCGCTGGAAACCTATGGGCACGAATATGCGATGCACTTTCCGCATCACGAATGGCCAGCCGGGCGCGACAAAAAACATTCGCCCGCGCATGACCATATCGTCGCGGCGGGCGGCGTGATGGGCGCTTATAACGGTTGGGAGCGGGCCAATTGGTTTGCAAAAGATGGCGATGATACATCTGAGGCTTCTGCTGAAACGTGGGATCGTCAGGGCCCTTGGACTGTGCGCGTTAAGGAAGAATGTGAAGCGGTGCGCGATGGCGTCGGGGTCTTGGATCTATGCGGCTTTTCACGCTTTGAGCTAACCGGACAAGGCGCTGCCGAGTGGTTGCGTGGCACGATTGCGGGCGCATTGCCCAAAGTTGGGCGAATGAACTTGGGCTATTTCCCAGACAGCCGGGGCCGCGTGCTGACCGAGATGTCGATCATCCGGAAAGGCGATGATCACTTCACATTGATCACAGCAGCGGGCGCGCAGTGGCACGATTGGGAAGTTTTGTGGCGCAATCTGCCAGAAACACTGTCACTTGAAGACCACACCCGCAAGGTCAACACAATCGTTGTCTCTGGACCTAAGTCCCGTGATTTGATGGGGAAAATAGGCACACAGGCAGATCTAAGCCTGGGCTGGTTGACCCACCAGGACGCAGCAGTGTGCGGGCATGCGGTGCGCCTTGTGCGTGTTTCCTTCGCGGGCGAGTTGGGCTGGGAAATCCATGCGCCGATTGAAGCTGCGGGTGAGATCTACAAGGCCGTGCTGGATGCGGGCGCGACACCATTTGGGATGTTTGCCTTAAACGCCATGCGCATCGAAAAAGGGTATCGAACGTGGAAGGGCGATTTGTCTTCGGACTACTCTTTGTTGGAAGCCGGGTTAGGACGCTTTGTCAAACTCGACAAACCACAAGCCTTTCCAGGCAAAGCCGCGTTGTTGAATGAGCAGCAACAAGGATCCAAAAAAAGCTTTTGTACCTTGATCGTTCAAGCCGGTGATCAGGACGCTCCCTATATGTCAACAATTTGGAAAGACGGCGAAATTGTGGGGGAAACGACCTCGGGGGATTACGGATACCGGGTTGAGGCGTCCATTGCTTTGGGCATGATCCGACCTGATTTGACGACGCCCGGTACAGAAGTTGAAATTAATATCTATGGCCAAATGTGTAAAGCCGTGGTTCAAGCGGATGCCCCTTTGTGGGATCCGCAAAATGAAAGGCTGCGCGCATGAGTAATATAACACTTCTGGATGGAGGCATGGGGCAGGAATTGGTCCGTCGTTCGGGTGGATTGGCGACTCCCCTTTGGTCGACCCAAGCGTTGATTGATCAGCCCAATGTGGTCGGTGACGTTCACCGCGATTATGTCGCGTCGGGCGCGACAGTGGCCACAAGCAACACCTATGCGTTACACCGGGATCGTCTGCGGGCTGGCGCAAATCACTATGCTGCGGATGGCAGTGATTTGCCGGATCGCGAAAGTCAGTTCGAAGGCTTGTTGGAAACAGCCATGCAGCAGGCCCAATCTGTGCGCGGTACAGCGCGGGTTGCTGGGTCTATTGGTCCACTCGCAGCCAGTTATCGCCCTGATCTGCACCCGGATATGGATATCGCGGTTCCTCTTTATTTTGAAGTCGCCGCGTTGATTGCACCACAATCAGATATTATTTTGTTTGAAACCATTGCATCAATTTCTGCTGCGCGGGCCTGTTTGACGGCAGGGCGCAAGACAGATCTTCCTGTATGGTTGGCGTTCACGGTGGATGACGAAGATGGGACGCGTTTGCGTTCGGGTGAATTGATGTCTGAGGCCGTAGAAATTGCAAAAGAGGCAGACGCAGCTCTTGTCAATTGCTCTGCACCAGAGGCCATGCCGAAGGCACTGGATGTTTTGGTGGCAACCAAAGGTCCCATTGGTGCATACGGCAATGCCTTTGACGGGATTACCAAAGATTTCATTGACGGGGGGGCAACGGCGAATTCCTTGTCGGCGCGTCGCGATATGGGACCTAAGCCATACGCGGATTTGGCAGTGTCATGGCTGGATCATGGTGCGACGATTCTAGGCGGGTGCTGTGAGACTGGCCCAGCCCATATCGCGGAAATCGCCAAACGTCTTCAATCGGCAGGACATGTTTTAACATAGTCCTGTTGTCCTAATTTGCACCGTCCCGGGGGTCCGGGGGCGCCGCCCCCGGCCGGTCGGATCCCGCAAGGGATCCGAATTCCATAGGAGAACGAACTTATGCCTGATCTTCCTTCACATGCACGCGTTGTCATTATCGGAGGCGGCGTTATCGGCTGCTCGGTGGCCTATCACCTGACCCAACTGGGCTGGACCGATGTCGTATTGCTGGAACGTAAGCAGCTGACGTCAGGGACGACTTGGCATGCAGCAGGCCTGATCGCACAGCTGCGCGCCACAGCAAACATGACAAAACTTGCGCGCTATTCTCAGGAACTCTATGGCAATCTCGAGTCCGAAACAGGTGTGGCCACAGGCTTCAAGCGCTGCGGGTCGATCACTGCAGCCCTCACAGAAGACCGTATGGAGGAATTGCGCCGCCAAGCCGCGATGGCGCGGGCTTTCGGGGTGGACGTCGAAGAGATTTCCCCCACAGAGGTCAAAACCCGTTACGAACATTTGAACATTGATGGCGTGATCGGCGGCGTTTATCTCCCGCTCGACGGGCAGGGCGACCCAGCCAATATCGCGCAAGCCTTGGCCAAAGGCGCACGCGCCAAAGGGGCCAAAGTGCAAGAGCGCGTCAAAGCCACCGGCGTCACCCGTGAAGGGCGTCGGATCACAGGGGTCGATTGGCAAGGTGAGGATGGCAGCGCGGGTCACATCGCATGTGACCATGTGGTCAATTGCGGCGGAATGTGGGGCCGCGAGGTCGGCAAAATGCTGGGCGTTAATGTCCCACTTCAGGCCTGCGAACACTTCTATATCGTCACAGAAGCGATCGCCGGCCTGACCCAACAACCGGTGCTGCGGGTGCCCGATGAATACGCCTATTACAAAGAAGATGCGGGCAAGATGTTGCTGGGCGCGTTTGAACCGCTGTCTAAGCCATGGGGGCCGATCCCAGACAATTTCGAATTTGACCAACTGCCCGAAGATTTCGATCACTTTGAACCGATCCTGGAAATGGCTGTAAACCGGATGCCGATGCTGGCCGAAGCTGGCATCCACACCTTCTTTAATGGCCCGGAAAGTTTCACGCCAGATGACGCCTATCACCTTGGTCTTGCGCCAGAAATGGACAATGTTTGGGTCGCTGCGGGGTTCAATTCCGTTGGGATCCAATCTGCGGGCGGGGCGGGATCTGCGTTGGCGTCTTGGATGGATACAGGGGAAAAACCGTTCGATTTGGGCGATGTCGATGTGGCCCGGATGCAACCGTTTCAGGGCAACAAACACTACTTGATGGAGCGCTCCACCGAAACGCGGGGTCTGCTTTACGCCGATCACTACCCGTTCAAACAAAAGGCCACTGCGCGCGGCGTTCGGCGCACGCCGTTCCATACGCATCTGCTGGAACGCGGTGCTGTAATGGGCGAGCTGGCGGGATGGGAACGCGCCAATTGGTTCGCGCGTGAAGCTCAGGACGCCGAATATATCTATGGCTGGGACCGTCAAAACTTCTTTGACAATGTCCGTGAAGAGCACATGTCTGTTCGCCAAAATGTTGGGATGTATGACATGTCTTCCTTCGGCAAAATTCGGGTCGAGGGGCCGGATGCTGAGGCGTTCATGAACTATGTGGGCGGCGGTGATTATTCGGTTCCCAACGGCAAGATCGTGTATACGCAGTTCCTGAATTCCACCGGTGGGATTGAGGCAGACGTGACTGTCACGCGCTTGTCCGAAACCAGTTATTTGGTGGTCACACCTGCCGCGACGCGTCTGGCGGATCAAACCTGGTTGCGCCGTAATAAAAGGGATTTCCAGGTCGTTATTACGGACGTTACTGCGGCTGAGGGTGTTTTGGCGATCATGGGGCCCCGGTCCCGCGAGCTGCTCCAGTCGGTCTCGACGGGGGATTTTTCCAATGACGTCAATCCTTTTGGTACGGCGCAAGAGGTCGAAATTGGTATGGGCTTGGCCCGTGTACACCGCGTGACCTATGTTGGCGAGCTGGGGTGGGAAATCTACGTCAGCGCCGACATGTGTGGCCATGTCTTTGAAATCTTGTCGGAAGCGGGTTTTGATTTTGGCCTGCGTCTGTGCGGGATGCATATGATGGACACGTGTCGCATCGAAAAAGGTTTCCGGCACTTTGGGCATGACATCACCTGCGAAAACCATGTGCTGGAAGCGGGTCTAGGATTTGCGGTCAAAACGGCCAAGCCGGACTTTATCGGGCGCGACGCGGTTCTGCGGCGCAAAGAAGAGGGCCTTCGCAGTCGCATGTTGCAATTCAAGCTGACCGATCCGGAACCGCTGCTCTATCATAACGAGCCGATCCTGCGCGATGGGCAGATTGTTGGGTATTTGGCCTCTGGGGCTTACGGGCATGCATTGGGTGGTGCGATGGGTTTGGGCTATGTGCCATGTGCCGGTGAGACAGCCGCCGGGGTTCTGGCATCAAGCTACGAAATCGACGTGGCGGGAACGCGGGTGAAAGCCGAGGCTTCGTTGAAGCCAATGTATGATCCGAAATCTGAACGCGTGAAAGTGTAAGCCAAACGCGCTGCCCTGGCGCTAGATTGCGCTGGGGTTTTCACGGCACAAAAAAACCCGGGCGCGGCACGCCCGGGTCAGGTGTAAAGCTAAGGAGGAAGGAGTTTAGCTTTTAGAGAACTCAGGGTAGGCTTCCATGCCCAATTCAGACACATCCAAACCATTGATTTCTGCCTCTTCTGAAACACGAATTCCCATGATCGCTTTCAGAATATACCAAACCACGAAGGCGGCGACGAAGGTAAAGACACCGACAACCAAGATCGCATAAAGCTGAGTGCCGATATTTGCGTCCCCATTGGTCAGAACAACCGCGATTGTACCCCAGATGCCCGCAAACAAGTGTACCGGGATGGCACCAACCACATCGTCGATTTTGAACTTGTCCAACAGTGGAATTGTGAAGACCACAATCACACCACCCACGGCACCAATCAATGTCGCCATGCCCAAAGATGGGGTCAACGGCTCAGCTGTGATCGACACCAGACCGGCCAATGCGCCGTTCAGCACCATGGTTAGGTCAGGCTTTTTGTAAAGCAGCTGTGTTAGGACCAAGGCCGCAACTGCGCCACCGGCGGCTGCCGCGTTGGTGTTTGAAAAGATGCGCGACACGTCTGCGATATCCCCAACAGAGCCCATCGCTAGCTGCGAGCCACCGTTAAATCCGAACCAACCCATCCACAGGATGAATGTGCCCAAAGTGGCAAGTGCCAAGTTGGAACCGGGCATAGGATTGATGCGACCGTCTTTGTATTTGCCGATCCGGGGGCCCAAGATTATTGCGCCCGCCAAAGCCGCCCAGCCACCGACCGAGTGGACAACTGTGGAGCCTGCGAAATCTAAAAAGCCCGCTTCGTCCAAGAAACCGCCGCCCCATTTCCAGGACGCTTGCAAGGGGTAGATAATGCCGGTCAGGATAATCACGAAGATTAGGAAGGGCCAAAGTTTAATACGTTCGGCCAAGGCACCGGATACAATGGATGCGGTCGCGGCACAGAACATCAATTGGAAGAAGAAATCCGACCCGGTAGAGGCATATTCCCCGTCATCCGCACCCGCCAGGTCAATGCCGACAGCTTCCAAAACGCCAACACCAAACACGCCCGATAAGACGCCTTCAACGGACCAAGTGCCCAACGGATACATCAAGTTGTACCCAAAAGCCCAATAGGCGATGGTTGCAAGCGAGAACAAGGATACGTTCTTGATCATTTGCATGGTCACGTTCTTGGAACGGACCAAACCGCCTTCCAACATCGCAAAGCCAGCGGCCATCCAGAACACCAAAAATCCACCGATCAAAAACAGCAAAGTGTTCATGATCCAGATCATCTCAGCCGTCACGGGGGCGGCATCCTGTGCAAAAGCAGCAGCCGGCAGAGCGGTTGCCGCAGCAGCTACAGATAAAAGTTTAAGCAGTTTCATATCGAAAGATCCCCTTAGAAACGCCACGCTTACAGCGCGTCTTCGTTTGTTTCGCCTGTGCGCACGCGAACGGCTTGGTCCACATCGAGCACGAAAATTTTGCCGTCACCGATTTTCCCGGTCTGAGCGGTCTTAGTGATGGTCTCGACAACTTGATCCGTCATGCTTTCGGGCACGACGACTTCAACTTTGACTTTTGGTACGAAATTCACGGCATATTCCGCGCCGCGGTAAATTTCGGTATGGCCCGATTGCGACCCGAAGCCTTTGATCTCGGTCACCATCATGCCCCGGACCCCCATTTCGGTCAGGGCTTCGCGGACCTCTTCCAGTTTGAACGGCTTTATCGTTGCGATGATCAGTTTCACATGTGTCCCCTTTGATCGGCAGTCTGACTGCGGTGTGATTGACCTGAAAAAACCCAAACACGTGAAAAAAGGGGAGAGCTTTGAGGTGAAAGACGTGATTTAGCGAACTGCGGTGATTAAAAAATAGGCGATATGTGCAATATGCTAAAATAATGGGCATAAATGACTCCGTTAGCGAACGGATTCATGGCTGCACACCAGTGCTAAGCACGTTAAATTACCCCAAACAAAAAGACCGAGCAGGGGTCAGGAATGGTAAAGTCGTCACGACGTAAGAAGCCTTTGGTGGCGGATAAGCGCTATTCGAAGCCAAATAGTAAAAAGACACCTCGCAGATCAAAACGCAAAACACGCGGCAAACGACCGCGTCGTGGTGGGATCGTCGGTTTCTTTGGTCGGATTTTTTCTTGGATTTTGCGTTTGATCTGGAAAATTACTTGGCGTGTTGGGGCGGTAGCCTGTCTGGTCCTGGCTGCTATGGTCGGATACCAATATTCGACACTGCCTCCGGTCGAGCAGGCCTTGGATGGCCGCGCGCGTGGGTCTGTTACGCTGCAAGATCGCAATGGCGACGTCTTCGCTTGGCGCGGGGATCAGTTTGGCGGTGTTGTCACGGCCAGTCGTATCAGCCCGCATCTGAAAAATGCAGTTCTGGCAACCGAGGATCGCCGGTTCTACCGTCATTTTGGGTTAAGTCCGCGGGGCATCGCGTCTGCGGTGCGCATCAATCTGAGCGAGGGACGCGGGCCTTTATCGGGGCACGGTGGTTCCACGATTACACAGCAAACGGCCAAACTTTTGTGTTTGGGACATGAATATGTTCCGTCGGACTGGGACAGCCAGGCGGCATATGAACGTGATTGCCGGCGCGGATCCGTGCAGCGCAAAGCAGCAGAGGCGATCTATGCTTTGGCGATGGAGCTAAAGTACACCAAGGATGAAATCCTGTCGATCTACTTGAACCGGGCTTATATGGGTGGCGGCGCGTATGGTGTTGAAGCGGCGGCGCAGCGCTATTTTGGCAAACCTGCCGCAGCTGTTAACGCCTCAGAAGCCGCTATGTTGGCAGGTCTGTTGACGGCCCCGTCGACTTTGGCCCCCACCTCTAATATCGAACGATCGCAGAACCGAGCCGCCACAGTTTTGCGCCTGATGCGCGAACAAGGGTATTTGACGCGAAACCAAGAAGCCCAAAGCCAAGCCAATCCTGCCGTGCTCAGCCAAGCCGCCGAGGCCCGGGCCGGGGGGTATTTTGCGGATTGGGTTATGGCCGATGGTCCTGATTTCATGACCCGCGATAGTGCCGCGGATATCTTGATTAAAACGACTTTGGATCAACGTTTGCAAACCGCCGCCGAAGACGGTTTGAAACGGGTCTTTGATGAAAAGGTGCGAAAGGGTTCAAAAGCACAAGCGGCTGTTGTCGTCATGAGCGCGGATGGGGCGATACGGGCCATGGTGGGCGGGCGCCAAACCAAAGTGTCCGGAGCCTTTAATCGTGCAACCCAAGCGTTGCGGCAAACAGGTTCGGCCTTTAAGCCGTTTGTGTACGCGGCCGCTCTGGATTTGGGGCGCTCCCCCTTGGATTTGATTGAAGATGCACCCTATTGTTTGGATATCGCAGGGTCAGGTTCGTGGTGTCCAAAAAACTACAACAACGCTTTTGCGGGCCAAGTGACGTTGACGGATGCCTTAATGCGCTCGCTCAATGTTCCTGCTGTGAAGCTTTCTGAAGATGTGGGGCGCGATATCGTCCGGGTCGTGGCCAGCCAATTTGGCATCGCCAGTGATCTGGCCGTGGGCCCGGCCTTGGCGCTTGGGGCGTCCGAAAGCACTTTGATTGAAATGACTGGCGCCTATGCTGGTATTTTGAACGGTGGATCCGCTGTGACGCCCTTTGGCCTGCAAGAGTTGCGTATGGCCGGGGATGATGCACCTTTGATGACGGCTCAGGGCGGTATTCGCGAAAGGGTGATCCAGGAACGTACTGCCGCGCAGTTAATGTGGATGATGGAGAAAGTTGTGAGTCAGGGTACTGGCGCGCGTGCACAATTTGGAGGATGGCAAATCGCTGGAAAAACAGGAACAACCCAGGCGGCGCGCGATGCATGGTTTATTGGCTTTACGTCAGAATATGTGGCCGGCGTGTGGATGGGTTATGACGATAACACGCCGCTTACAGGTGTCACGGGTTCTGGACTGCCCGCGGAAATCTGGCGTGAAGTCATGCGCGGGGTTCACGCAGGTTTAACACCGACACGATTGCCAATGTTGGCACCGGACGGCGCAGGACGGGGGGTGAACGCAAAAACCAACGCGGGTGGTCGATCTAATCCCAGCAAGCCCCAGTCCAATCGTTCGATCATTGATCAAGTTTTTGAAGATATTTTTGGAACACGACGCGACAGAGGTGCGCGCGACTGACGCAAAGGCCGTGCCTAATATCTATTCTACTTATACCTGAGGCATCCTTTATCGCAAATGTCCCGAGAACGTGCAGTGTGGTTGGACATTTGTTTCTGAAGTATTGGGTAGCGTGCTCTGGGCCAACGCGGCAGTTATTGTTTGGAATTCAGGAGGGTTTCAAATTTTTTGACAGGCATTGGGCGGGCAAGCGCAAAACCTTGCAGAACGTCACAATCCAAGTCTTTGATAACATTTAGGTGATGTAAAGTCTCAATGCCTGCAATTACCACGCCGATATCCTCGAGCCGCGCCATCTGAGTGAGCAATTGCAAAGTCTCGATCTGTTTGGGTTCCGTCAGGATCGGGAATACCAGACGTCGATCAATTTTGATGCGATCAGGTTGGACCGCCTGCATCGCGGCAATAGATGCATGACCCGACCCGAAATCATCTAAATCAATTCCAATCTGGTGCGTCCGCAAAACTTTGATCGCCATCAGTTGTTCCGGGCTTGGTGAATCAAGAAATGCAGTTTCCAAGAGCTCAAAGATTATTTTGTGATGCGGTTTCAGTTTGTTTTGCAGATCTATTGTCAACTCCGGGCTTTCCAACCGTTCTTTTGAGATGTTCACTGAGATCGGCGGAAATTCAATGCCTTTATTAGACCAGTTTGTTTGACGCTCGATCACATAGTCAAAAACGCAGGCGTCAACCTGGGCCGACACCCCTAAGCTAGCGGCTAAGGGCATAAAAGCGGGGGTCTGCAGAACACCTTTTTCAGGGTTATTCCAGCGCACAAGGGCTTCTGCGCCAATCAATTGGTAGGTACGTGGGCAAAACTGAGGTTGATAATGGCAGATGAACTCTTTGTCTGAGATAGCATCTATCAATTCTTGGCGCGCATTTGCTTCGGCTTTGACCAGGGCGTTCGTTGCAGGTGTAAAGATTTTATAGCACCCTCTTCCGGCCTGCTTGGCGGCATATAATGCAGTATCTGCTTGCGTAAATATTTCCGTTCTTGCTGAGCTATGAGCTTTTCCAAATGCGCAGCCGATACTTATTCCAAAGGTGCAAGAATGGCCTTGGTAGATATAAGGTTGGTTTGTTGAGGAAATTATTTTTGAGCAGATTTCGCGGAGCTCTTTAGTCGATGGCGCTGTTTTGAAAAGGACCACGAATTCGTCACCCCCTATGCGACAGCAAATTGCCTTGGGGCCAGCAACGTTTTGAATTATATGAGCAATATGGACCAATACAGCATCCCCGGCATCATGGCCGAGGGTGTCATTAATCTGTTTGAAATAATCAACGTCCAAGTGCAAAACCGCATATCGTTGATCTTGTTCAATTTCCGCAAATAAAGCCGCGCGTTGCTCTTCTAAAAGACGACGGTTTGCCAATCCTGTAAGGGCGTCATGGCGCGAATCGTATTCTAATTGCGCGCGCGCCTTTTCCAACTGCTCGGCACGACAATAATCATCGGTAACGTCCAGGCAAATTCCAACCAGCTTTGGGGCTTCGTCAACGTCTGCAGTATTGCGTGATAAGCTGCGGATGTGGCGCACTTCCCCGTCGGGTCGGATTATGCGGTAGTCTGTGCGATAATCGACATTGTTTTTCACACAATATTCGGCATGTGCCATCGCGGCCTCGCGATCTTCGGGGTGAAGATATGTCCCCCAAAGATCGTCCGAACGTTCATTGGCGTCGCCTACAAGGCCAAACATTTCGAGTGTGCGGTCATCCCACAACACTTTTTGGGTCTCTCCATCAAATTCCCAGATCCCCAAACCTGCGGTATCAATCGCCATTTGCAGCTTGCGGGCTGTTTGACGCAGGTCGTAATCAGTTTGGCGCTTCTGAGAGATATCGACATCTGTTCCGACGATCCGCAGTGGTTTGCCGTGCTTGTCAAGTTCCATGACCCTTGCGCGGCACAATATCCATATCCAATGCCCGTCCGTGTGCCAGTGGCGGTATTGTATGTCGATCCTTTGGTGCTCGCCACTTTGTTGACCCTCAAACAGGCTGATTAATGCGGCGCGGTCATCTGGATGGATGCTGTCTTGCCAACATTTGTTTGGATCATTTACATCTACATCGTTACCAATTCCGCGTAGATGACGCCACTTGCTGGAAACAACAAATTCCTTTGTTGTTACATTGTAATCCCAAATTCCTTGATCCAGGTGGTTCATGAGATAGTGCAATCGAAGAGATTCCGTAGAATCCCTTGATACCGATTGGCACAAGAACCCAACCAAATCGCCTTGGCTTGGAAGCCTTTTGATTGAAACTCGCAGATTTTCAGATTTAACGGTTAGCCGGACGCTCAAGCTTTGGACTGGGCCCGTAGGATTGGCGGAATATTGGTTTAAAAATTCCTGTAAGTCTAATTGATCAGAATGATCCAGGTGCTCTTGAAGATCGGTGGCCAAAAAGCGAGCTGCTTTTGATTTCAGGCGTTTTGCAAAGACCTGATTGCATGCCAAAAAGCGACCCTGTGCATCAATCAAAGCGGCTGGGTGTTCTAACAAGGTTAGAATTTCTGTATGTTCGGAAAGTCCTTTGGATCGGTCTACAAACACTGGCATTACCCCGCGCGCACAAGCTGCGTGATCATAGTATTGGGTAAGGGTTAATACCGTGTCGGCTATCAGCGGATTAAGAGCTAAGGATTTGAAATAGTAATTTGAATCTAAAGAAAATTGTTTACTTTAAACAGAACTCTTAAGCGCTTTTATCATCTTGTCTAAGTCGCCACCATTACGATCCAACAAAGCACCTATCTCGGTGCGCTCTGTCAGAAGTAGATTGATACCTTCAATAAACATATTGAAAAACAGGTCTTTTCCGGCCCGGTTCGAGACATGAAAGGTCACTTCGAATGGGGACTGGCCACTTAAATAAGCCACCGTCGAAACTTCATACCATTTCTTCACTTTCTTAACGCCGCGCACTTCCAATCGACCGCCAATGAATTCACGAAACCTGCGCCCGTATTTTTTGGCAATATAGCTTTGGAACGCCTTAGAAAACGCTCGTTTCTGTGCCGAAGACGCGCGGCGCCCGTCCACTCCTAAGGCATAAGCCGAAATGTAGGATGTGTCTGAATAGCGCGCGAAGATCTTTTCAAACTCGCGGATCATTACACTTTCAGACTTGCCAGAAGAGATGACCCGGTTGATGTCGGAAATCAACTTGTTGATCAAGGCGCTTGCGCTGGTCTCACTTAAAGCGGCGCTGGCTTGGGGCAGGCTGAACAAAGATGCGCCCAAACCCAAAGTAAATAAACGTCGTCTCATGGCTAAAATCCTTCGGTGTCTAGCTCAAACGGATCAATTGCGGCATCGGAATTTTGATCGCCTAACTTAAAGCGCCGGTTTTGCATATAGATAAGACGCGCTTGCGCATAGCTGTCTGCACTTTCGTATAAGATTGAATCGATCGTATCCGAATATCGCCCACGTGCCCCCAACCCTGCTGCAACAGATGCGACAGGCGGGATCGCATCCTCAGGATCGCCAAGGACATAACCTAACGGATTTGTGAACATGTCGACGACCATGCCCGTCGCGGCACGTTGTGTAGAGGGCCCAACAAAGGGCAATTCCACATAAGGCCCTTCGCCCGCACCCCACTTAAAAAGCGTTTCGCCGAAATCAGTGTCGTGCTCGGCAATTCCGAACTCACTGGCGACATCGATAAGACCGACGATGCCCAAAGTTGAGTTTAGCACAAAACGCAGCGTCGAGAGTCCCAAACCCTTAACATCGCCCTGCAGCAACGAATTCGTCATGACCGACGGTTCCGCTAGGTTGCTGGCCACATTGCCGACCAGGTCTTCAACCTCATCGGGAAGAACGTTGGTATACCCCTTGGCAGCTGGTCGGACGATGTTGCGATCAAGCTCGCGGTTGAATGCATGGACCTTGCGGTTTTGTACCTCGTATGGGTCGTAGATCCCATTTGTCGGGTCCAGATCCTGCGGTGTGGAACACGCCGTCAACACCCCAAGGCCGAGAACCAACGTCAATCGAACTGTGACAAGACTTTTGGACATGAAAAGAAACAATGGAAATCCCCGGTTAAAGAATTTATGGCATACCTAATGTATTGAACCGGAATGCCCAACCCACAGCGACACAATTCGCGTCTTGTGGCCATCGTGTGACAGGCACACGGTAATTAATGTAAAATGCTCTGACGAAATGCGGGGTCTTGGGCGCGAGCCTAACGCAGTTTAAGCTATGTAAAGAAGGTGTAAGGCGACAAAATGGCAGGTCCGATAACAGGCAAAGATGAACTTCGCGCTGCGCGCAAACAAAGCCGTGGTTTGTATTGGGCCGTGGGTGTTTTTAGCTTTTTTGCCAATCTTTTGATGCTAACTGGCCCGATCTACATGCTTCAAGTGTATGATCGGGTCCTTGGGTCCCGGTCCGAAGAAACGCTTTTGGCGTTGTCTTTGCTGGTTGTTTTTCTCTATGGTATCATGGGGTTGATGGAATTTGTGCGTGGCCGGGTGATGGGCCGGGTTGGTGCGCGCTTTCAAGCAGCTTTGGATCGACGAGTTTTTGAAGCTGTAGCGCGAAAGGCGTCTATCGCGCCGGACCAACGCACTGAAAGCGGACTGCAAGATTTGGAATCTGTGCGCCGATTGATGACTGCGCCCGTGTTGATGGCGATATTTGACATCCCTTGGACACCAATTTTCTTGGCCGGGATCTTTCTGTTTCACCCTTTGATGGGATGGCTCGCAGTCTTGGGCGGATCTACGCTGATTTTGATCACGGTCATGAACCAAATTTTGTCACGTGGCCCACATTTGCGTGCAAACTCTGCTGAAATGCAAGCGAGCGCAATGTCTGGTCAGATGCGGACCGAAGCAGAGATGTTGCAATCCATGGGGATGGAGGCGGCTGCCTTCCGACGTTGGAACGTAGCGCGCGACAAAGCCTTGACCGAAGGGATTGCGGCTGCAGATGTTGGCGGCGGTTTCAGCTCAATGACCAAGGCAATCCGCTTGTTCTTGCAGTCTGCTATGCTGGGGCTAGGGGCCTGGCTTGTCTTACAAGGTGAATTGACCCCAGGTGCGATGATTGCGGGCTCGATCCTATTAGGGCGGGCCTTAGCACCGATTGAATTGGCTGTTGGTCAATGGGCTTTAGTTCAACGCGCCGCGAAGGGCTGGGAAAGCCTTGCCGAACTGTTGACGGAAGTGTCGCCGCGCATGCCGCGCACTGCTTTGCCTAAACCACGCGCAAAACTGGAAGCCAAAGGGTTGACCATTTTGCCACCTGGCGAACGGCAAGCCTCTTTGAAGTCCCTAAATTTTGAACTGCTGCCCGGACAAGCGTTGGGGGTCATCGGGCCTTCTGGGTGTGGCAAGTCTACTTTAGCGCGCGCGATCACGGGATTGTGGCGACCCGCTGGTGGATCTATTCGCCTCGACGGCGCGGCCCTCGACCAATATGAGCCTGAGGTTTTGGGCGGATTGATTGGATATCTGCCCCAGCGCGTGCAACTATTTGACGGTACAATTGCTGAAAACATTGCCAGATTGGCCGATCAGCCAGATGCCGCAAAGGTGGTTACGGCTGCCAAGAAAGCGGCTGCGCACCAAATGATTCTAGACCTGCCGCAAGGCTATGACACGGTTATTCGCGATGGCCAAAGCCGTTTGTCTGGGGGGCAGATCCAACGCATTGGTCTGGCGCGGGCGCTTTATGATGACCCTGTGATTATTGTGCTCGATGAGCCGAACTCGAATCTCGACAACATTGGCAACCAAGCTTTGAACCAAGCGATCCGCGCTTTGAAAAAAGAAAGTCGATCTGTGATGATCATGGCCCACAGGCCGAACGCCATTCAAGAATGTGATGTGCTTTTGGTGATTGAAAACGGTATGCGTATGGCGTTCGGGCCTAAGGATGAAGTTTTGAAAGCAACGGTGCGTAATCATAAACAGCTTGCCTCTAGCCCTGCAGATACAGGAGGTGTGACATGAGCGTCGAAACACGTTGGTCCGCGCGGTGGCCGCTTGCCGTAGGATTCGCAGGGTTGCTGATCTTGGTTGGTGGTTTTGGCACCTGGGCCGTGGTCACGGAAATCGCCGGCGCTATCATTGCGACGGGTCGCATTGAGGTTGAGCGCAATCGCCAAGTGATTCAACACCCGACTGGGGGTGTCGTCTCGAAAATCTCGGTGCAAGAAGGCGATACTGTCGCGGCTGGCCAAGTGTTAATTGAATTAGATACAACCCGGATGGAATCGGAGTTGGCAATTACTGAAGGACAGCTCTATGAAATCGTCGCGCGGCGTGGCCGTCTTGAGGCCGAGCGCGACGGCAAAGACACCATATCCTTTCTGGATGAGTTGAAAGAACGCGCAGCCAAAGATCCCGAATTGGACGAGTTGGTTGAAGGGCAGCGCAATTTATTTTTTGCCCGCCGCGACAGCATGAAGCAAGAGCTTGAACAACTTGAAAAACAACAAGTTCAGATCTCTAGCCAAATTACCGGAATTGATGCGCAAATGGGATCGCTCGGCGAGCAGCTTGCGTTGATCGAAGAAGAGCTGGCAAACCAACAAACGCTACTGGATCGTGGATTGGCGCAGGCCGGAACAGTTTTGGCCTTACGGCGGAACACGGCCAGCCTTCAGGGGCAGTTAGGTGAATTGTCGGCCAATCGCGCTCAGGCAGAAACACGAGTCACCGAAATCGAAATTCAGGTTTTGCAACTGGCGACTGGCCTGCGTGAAGAAGCCATCACGCAACTTCGCGATATGAGGTACCGAGAATTAGAACTTCGTCAGCAACGCGCCGCGCTGTTAGAAGACCTTAGCCGAATGGATATCCGCGCACCTGTTTCTGGGATCGTCTATGGGCTTGAAATTCAAACGATGCGCGCCGTTATTCAAGCCGCGCAGCCGGTTTTGTACTTGGTTCCGCAAGACCGCCCTTTGATCATCGCCGCACAAGTTGAACCAGTGCATATTGATCAAGTGCTTGTTGGCCAAGATGTGAACTTGCGGTTCTCTGCTCTGGATCAACGCACAACGCCAGAATTGATTGGCAAGGTGTCCATTGTTTCCGCGGATGCGTTTGAAGACGAAGCCACCCGTATGACATATTACCGCGCTGAAATTGAGCTGGCCCCCGGCGAAATCGATCGTCTTGATCAAAATGTCAGCCTAATTCCGGGTATGCCTGTTGAGGCGTATATTCGCACGGATGATCGCTCGCCCCTTCAATATTTGGTAAAACCGTTGATGGATTATTTCAACCGCGCCTTCCGCGAGACATAAAAAAAGCGTGCGCGTGATCCTTGTGTTTCCCTAGCTCTTCGCTTCGCGTAACTTAGGCCAAAGTCAAAAATGAGGGTGCCAATGTCCATTTCTAAAATACTCACAGCGCAAGGTGTTGAAATTCCAGACGCTTCAGCACCTGCAGCGAATTATGTGCCATATGTTCAATCTGGAAATTTGGTGTTCGTGTCCGGTCAGATCCCTATGAATGCAGATGGTTTGGTCACCGGGAAAGTGGGGGAAGATGCCAGCATCGAAGACGGGGTGGCCGCAGCCAAACTGTGCGCGCTTAGCTTGCTTAGCCAAGTTAAGGCGGCGTGCGACGGCGACATTGATCGGCTTCGGCGTGTGGTCAAGCTGACAGGGTTTGTAAATTCGACGCCGGATTTCACGGACCAACCGAAAGTTATCAATGGGGCTTCGGATTTTTTGGTCCAAGCGTTGGGTGATGTCGGGCGCCATTCGCGTTCCGCAGTGTCAGCGGCGGCCTTGCCTTTCAATGTCACAGTTGAAATTGAAGGTATTTTTGAGATCGAATGACACGTTTATCGGCAGAGTTCTTAGAACGCCCGCTGGCGCACCGTGGATTGCATGATGTCACAGACGGACGGCCAGAAAACAGCCGATCCGCAATTTTGGCGGCGGTTGAGCATGGTTTTGGTGTCGAAGTCGATGTTCAACTCAGTCAAGATGGCGCCGCTATGGTGTTTCATGACTATGTCTTAGAGCGTCTGACAGATGAAGCTGGGCCTGTGGGTATCCGCACGGCAGAGTCCTTGCGAAATATATCTTTGACAGGCAGCGACGAAGCCATCCCAGATTTGCCGGAAATCTTAGCTTTGGTCGCGGGGCGCACACCTTTGTTGATCGAAATCAAGGATCAAGACGGGGAAATGGGCCCTGATATAGGCCCTTTAGAAATTGCGGTCGCCCGCGCAGTTGAGGCCTATGATGGTCCTTTGGCGATCATGTCCTTTAACCCTTTTTCTATCGAACGGATGCAGGCCCTTTGTCCCGACGTCGCGCTGGGTTTGGTGACCAGCGCCTATCGGTCATCCGATTGGCCCTTGTCAGAGCAAACCTGCGCAAGATTGCGCGAGATTCCCGATTTTGATCAGTTAGACGTCAGTTTCATCAGTCACGAAGCGGATGACTTGGACCGCAATAGAGTGGCGCAGTTGAAGCAGCAGGGCGCAAATATTCTGTGCTGGACCGTGCGCAGCGCGGAACAAGAAGGCCGCGCGCGCAATATCGCTGATAATATCACGTTTGAAGGCTATTTGCCCGGCCTCCCATCTTGATCTGACGCGGTCATGCGCCAGGTTCCGTCGTAGGAAATGGAACTTTATGACGCAGCAAGACATAGACATTGAACTTGTCCAAAGGATTGATCAAATCGGTCAACAAGATTGGGACAGCTGCGCCTGTCCCGAGGCACAGGATGGCCGCGCGCCAATTGATCCCTTCACGACGTTTAGATTTCTGGCCGCCCTCGAAAGCAGCGGATCCGTTGGTGTGGGAACAGGGTGGCAACCACAGTATCTTGTGGCGCGCGTAGAGGGGCGGGTCATTGGAACAGCGCCGATGTATGTCAAATCGCACAGCCAGGGCGAATATGTGTTTGATCACAGCTGGGCCCACGCATTAGAGCGTGCAGGTGGGCGATATTATCCGAAACTTCAGATTGCGGTGCCGTTCACGCCGGCGACGGGCCGCCGGTTCCTGACACATCCAGACTTCCAAGACGTCGGTCTGCGCGCTTTGGTGCAGGGCGCTATTCAGATCGCGGATCAAAACAATCTCAGCTCTTTGCACGCCACTTTTTGCACACAAACCGAAGCCGATAGCGCCGCCGAAATCGGGCTGATGCCCCGTACGACGCAGCAATATCACTGGCAGAACGACAATTACGCCGATTTCGACGCGTTTTTGGCAAGTCTCAGCTCAAGAAAGCGCAAAAATATCCGCAAAGAGCGCGCACAAGCCGCCAATTTTGGGGGGCAGGTGCACATGTTAACGGGTGATGACCTACACCCTAAACATTGGGACGCGTTCTGGCAGTTTTATCAAGATACAGGCGCGCGCAAATGGGGCACACCTTATCTGACGCGTGCGTTTTTCGACGCCGTGCAAGAGCAGATGCGCGATGACGTTGTGCTGGCTTTGGCGGAACGCCAAGGTCGATATGTGGCTGGGGCGTTGAATTTCTTGGGTCGTGAGTCTTTGTACGGTCGTTATTGGGGCTGCTGCGAAGATCACCCCTGTCTGCATTTTGAACTATGCTATTACCGCGCGATTGATTTCGCGATAGAAAATGGATTGGCGCGTGTCGAAGCCGGGGCGCAAGGCGATCACAAATTGGCGCGGGGTTATTTGCCGACACCATGCCATTCGGTGCATTGGATCCGGGATCCTGGGTTTGCCCACGCTGTTGACGACTATCTGCAGGCCGAGCGCAGCGCAGTGGCAGAAGATATCGAAATCTTAACCAGCTACGGGCCCTTTCGAAAAGTGAATGTAGAGGAACAGCAATGAGTCAAAGACTTGACGCGGACGCGCGCATCGTCGCGTTAGAGCCCCTGCTTGCAACCGGATGGACGCTGACTTCTGGCTGTGACGCGATCCAAAAGCAGTTCGTGTTTCCATCATTTGTTGAGGCGTTCGGCTGGATGACTCGCGCCGCGATCTGGGCGGAAAAATGGAACCATCACCCTGAATGGTCTAATGTTTACAATAAAGTAGACGTCGTCCTAACCACGCATGATGTGAATGGTTTGTCCGAACTGGACATAAAATTGGCCCGCAAGATGGACAGCCTGGCCGGGTAAGGTGCGCCGGATGGCACACCTTTGATGTCATCTTAAAGCGCGTCGAGGATCGCTTCGCCGCCAGAGGTTTCGCACACGCCCGGGTTCTCTTCGGCCTGCAGGATCGACACGGTCCCGTCTTTGACCACCATCGCATAGCGTTTTGAGCGTGCGATCAACCCGGCAGGTGGGGCGTCGAAATCCATGCCGATTGCTTTGGTGAAGGAACTGTCCGCATCTGCCAGCATAGTGATGCCTGCATCTGTTGCCCCTGTCGCTTCGCCCCACGCCTTCATAACAAACGGGTCGTTGGCAGACACGCAGATGATTTCGTCCACGCCTTTTGCGGCAAACTGGTCCTTAGTGCGGATGAAACTCGGCACATGCGCCGAGTGGCACGTTGGCGTAAACGCCCCTGGGACCGCAAAGATAACCACTGTGCGTCCGGCCAGTTTATCGGCTAGAACAACGGGTTGCGGGCCCTCTGCTCCCAATTGTACCATCGTTGCGCCAGGAAGCGTTTCGCCTACAGAAATTGCCATATCCAAGTTCCTTTCTTAGGAATTGCGTTTGTGTTGTTGCACGATATAGGGTCCGCCGAACCGGGGGACCAGGGGAAAGGCGTGCGGATGGCACATGTGATTGTAATTGGCGCCGGGCAGGCTGGGGCGTCTTGTGTAGCGCGGTTGCGCAAAGATGGCTTTGAGGGGGACGTCACTTTAATCGGTGCCGAACCTGTACTGCCCTATCAGCGCCCTCCTTTGTCGAAAGCGTATTTGTTAGGGGATATGACGCTTGAACGTCTCTTTCTGCGTCCCGAAAGCTTTTACCGCGAACAGAATATCAGCGTGCGTTTGGGCCAAAAGGTCAGTTCTATTGATCCTGTGGCCAAAACAGTGACGCTGGGCGCCGATATCTTAACCTATGATGATCTCGTGCTGACAACCGGATCTCGCCCGCGCCGTTTGCCGCCCCAGATTGGCGGTGATTTGGACGGAGTCTGTGTTGTGCGTGACTTAGCGGATGTGGATGCGATGGCCCCGCGGTTTAGGGCCGGGGCCAATGTGTTGATCGTCGGGGGGGGGTATATCGGGCTGGAAGCCGCTGCGGTGGCCGCCAAAAAGGGTCTGCACGTGACCTTAGTTGAAATGGCAGATCGGATCCTGCAACGGGTCGCCGCGCCTGAAACCAGCGACTATTTCCGCGATTTGCACCGCGCGCAGGGCGTAGATATCCGCGAAGGTGTTGGGCTGACCCGTTTGACTGGCGAGGGTGCTGTGCGTGGGGCGGTTCTGAGCGATGGCAGCCATGTGGATGTGGATTTCGTCATAGTCGGTGTCGGCATTGAACCGGAAACGCGTTTGGCAGAAACATCAGGTGTCGTATTGGACAATGGTATCAAAACTGATGCACAAGGCCGCAGTTCGGTCCCAGGCATTTGGGCTGCGGGGGATTGCGCATCCTTTCCCTATCAAGGCGCGCGGATTCGATTGGAAAGTGTGCCCAACGCCATTGATCAGGCCGAATGCGTCGCGGCGAATATCCTGGGTGCTGCGCGGGACTATGTAGCGCGGCCATGGTTTTGGTCGGATCAGTATGATGTCAAATTGCAGATCGCTGGGTTGAATACGGGGTATGATCGTGTGGTGTCGCGCGTTGGGACTGGCGCGACTGCGTCTTTTTGGTACTACCGGGGCGACAGCTTATTGGCGGTGGACGCAATGAATGATCCTCGGGGATACATGATTGGTAAACGCCTTATTGAAAGCGGAAAATCTCCTGATCCGCGCGCCATCGAAAATCCCGAAACTGACCTTAAGGCACTTCTCAAGTCATGAGGATCATTGCCGGGCAGCATCGCGGTATCCGCTTGGCGGCCTTGGGGAAAGGCGATCCGGCAGCACATCTTAGACCGACCTCGGACCGGGTGCGCGAAAGCCTGTTCAGCATTCTGACAACCTATGTGGATTGGGACGGCGCGATGGTTTTGGATCTGTTTGCCGGAACCGGAGCGCTGGGGTTTGAGTCCTTGTCGCGCGGGGCCAAGCATGTGACATTTGTTGACAATGGTCGCAGCGCGCAGCGTTTGATCCAAGAAAACACCCTGAAACTAAAAGCGGAACAAGCCACGCGTATGATCGCGATGGATGCAACGCGTTTGGGTCCCGCACCGCATACCTGTGATGTGGTGTTTCTGGATCCGCCCTATGGTAAAAATATCGGCGCATCTGCGTTGCAGAGCGCCCAGCATCACGGCTGGCTCAGCGAAACGGCCCTGATCGTGTGGGAAGAAAACGCGCCACAGTTGGCGCCGCTTGGGTTTGTTGCTTTGGATCAACGCCGGTATGGTGACACGCATATCACCCTGATGCAGGTGCAATAGCTTGCGCAGAAATGACACGTCTTATGGACTTGGCGCAAAAAATCCAACGCGCTTACCCTTGCCAAAATAGACGCGACCTGTGAAGCATATGCTGCTGCTCGGTCGTGCTGAATAGGGGATGCATGCAATGCCACGTTCAGACAATGCTGCGTATTGGTTCGTTGATCGCCACCTGCGTGAAGGGCGCGCGGACAAAACCGCTTTTCTTGAGGCCGGCACGGGGCGTCAGCTGACCTATGGCGATTTGGCCGAACAATCCTCGCAGCTGGGTGGTGCGTTCCAGCGCATCGGCATGCGGCGCGAGGAACGTGTGGCGTGTTTAATCCTCGATCAGATCGAATACCCGGCCATTTTGTTTGGCGCAATGAAGGCGGGCGTTGTTCCAGTGTTGATCAACACGTTACTGTCGCCCGATCTTTATGACGCGATCTTGCGCGACAGCCGCGCCAGCTTGCTGATCGTGTCCGAGACTTTGTACCCGGCCGTGAAAGACAAGCTGAAAACAAACCCCTATATTGGGCATGTGATTGTCATCGGCGACGCCCCTAACGGCACCATCAGCTTCACGGAATTTCAAGACCAGCGCGCGCATTTGGATTCTATCGAAGTGTCCGGGGATGATTGCGCATTTTGGCTGTATTCCAGCGGCTCGACAGGGCAGCCCAAAGGTGTGCGACACGTACATTCCGCCCTGCGCGCCACAGCAGATACGTACGGCAAACATGTTCTGGGCATACGCGAAGACGACGTGGTGTTGTCCGCCGCTAAGCTGTTCTTTGCCTATGGCTTGGGCAATGCCGTGACCTTTCCGATGTCCGTGGGGGCCAGCACGATTTTGTGGGGGGGGCGACCGGATCCCCAGAACATGTGCGATTTCATCGCCAAATACCAACCGACGATCTTTTGCGGGGTTCCAACACTTTACGCCAGTATGGTGGCGCATCTTGAAGCTGAAGGCGCGCCAGAACATGCATTGCGTCAGTGCATTTCTGCGGGCGAGGCCTTGCCCGCCGATGTGGGCACGCGGTTTGAAGACCTGATGGGCGTGTCGATTTTAGACGGTGTCGGCTCGACCGAAATGCTGCATATCTTTCTGTCCAACGCGCCTGGGGATGTGGAATACGGCACCTCAGGCATTGCTGTGCCGGGCTATGATTTGCGGCTTGTGGATGAAACGGGTGCGGAAGTTGCGCCTGACACAGTGGGCGAATTGCTTGTGCGGGGCGCGTCCAGCGCGGATGGATATTGGAACCAGCGTGCCAAAAGTCGGGTCACGTTTGAGGGCGAATGGACCCGGACCGGGGACAAATATGAACGCCGCGCAGATGGGCGCTATGTTTATTGTGGTCGCACCGATGACATGTTCAAAGTCTCTGGCATTTGGGTCAGCCCGTTTGAGGTCGAACAGGCGATTATTGCGCATCCGGCGGTTTTGGAAGCAGCGGTCGTGCCGTGGTTGGATGACGACGGTTTGGCAAAGCCGAAAGCTTTTGTGGTCCTGAAAGATGAAGCCAAGGCGGATGGGTTCGCAGACGCCATCAAGTCATTTGTCAAAGATCAAATTGGGAAATGGAAATATCCTCGCCACGTGGAACTCGTTTCGGATTTGCCAAAAACAGCCACAGGCAAGATCCAGCGCTATAAATTGCGCGCCTAAGTCGGGCGAGAAATCTGCGCCACATAGCAGAAAAATTTCCGGGTTTAAGCGCCCTGCCTGTAACGGGGGCACAACTGTCCGGGGCACTGATCGTTTTTGGGCAGATGCCACATAAAGCGTCGTTCGCTGCCTACAGGCAAGGTTGCACCGAGTGATACGAAAAAAGGCAAAAAGATACTTAACTTTGGCAAAAATTGTTTTGCGGTAAGGTATGCTTTAGATTTCAGGGAATTAGACGAACCCTGATAGGGGTTTCTGCGCGTAAAGCGTTAAAAAATCCGCGACAGAATGGACCAGATCTCTTGTCTGGGCAGACCAACGGTCTAATCCTATAGTAAACGTCAAGAAAGTGCGCAATGATTGACAGCGATTTATCAAACGTGTCTCCGGCAATGGAAGACACTCACACCGACGCATTGTTGATGCGTCTTGGAAAACGGGTGCGGGCGGCAAGGTCCGCGCGGGGCATGCCTCGACGTGTGCTCAGCGATGTATCGGGGGTGTCTCCGCGATACTTGGCACAACTGGAAAGCGGTCAGGGCAATATCTCGATCACGCTTCTGCAGCGCGTGGTCGATGCTTTGGACCTCAGCTTGCTGGACGTGCTGGGCGAGGTGAAAGACCAGGACGAAACGCGCCTGGTGCGGCTGTTCCGCATGGCCGACAGCGGCACACAATCCGCTGTCATCCAACGGCTTGAGGTCGCCGCCGAAGTGCCCGATCGTGCCCAGCGTATCTGTCTGATTGGGTTGCGCGGTGCAGGCAAGTCGACCCTAGGGCGCAAGGCCGGGAAGGCCTTGGGGCTGCCGTTCATTGAACTGAACAAAGACATCGAGTTGCAAGGTGGCATGCCTGTGGCTGAAATCATGGCCCTCTACGGGGCAGATGGGTATCGCCAGCTTGAGGCAGAGGCCGTGCGGCGTGTGGCGGCCCGTCATGATCGCCTGATTTTGGCAGTGGCGGGTGGTATTGTCAGTGACAAAGATACCTATGCGACCCTTTTGGCGCGGTTCCACACGATTTGGGTGCGGACCAGCCCGTCCGAACACATGGCCCGTGTGCAGGATCAAGGCGACAATCGTCCGATGGAGGGCCAACCCAAAGCAATGGAACAGCTTTGCACGTTGCTGGACACACGCAAGCAAGACTATGCCCGCGCTATGGCGCAGTTGGACACGTCGGACCAAACGCCCGAGCAATCCGCCGCCGCGTTGCAAAGTTTGATCGCAGCGCATGGATTTCTTGACTGAAGAAACGTCATAGTGGTGTTGAGCACGCAGCAGGCAAGCTTTGCTGCGCCCACCTGTTGTGGTGGACACAGATAGCGGAAATTTTCGACCCATCCAAAGGGGCGAGCCATGTGGCCGACGCTGCCCAAACTTGCATCTGACTTGCCCTGAGTTTTAGGCTATTTGATGGGTGTGCCGCGGGCGTCAGTCATCAAACGAAAGCGCCGCCCCCTCAGCATCCTTCAAGCCTAATAATACGCGACAGGTGACAGCTGGGGTCTGTTTGGTTAACCTTTGGTTGTGAACACAAAGCAGACGCGTCCATTTTGTGTCATTGGGCGCGATTGTTCGGGGCATTTCAGCCCTGTTTTGCAGATTTAAAACAAGCGTGAAGGCTATTTGCCTTCCAGGAGGGTCCCTGCATGAGCAATTTGGCAAAACGGGACGGTGACATGAGCCGTCTGCACCCCGCTATTCGCGATAAAGTTAAAAAGGTGCGCGATCAATTGCAAAAGGAAAAGATCCCGTTTGAGGTCTTTGAAGCCTTTCGCACACCACAGCGGCAGGCGAATTTGTGGGCCAAAGGGCGCACCAAGCCGGGGCCGAAACGGACGTGGGTGGGGCCTTGGGGTTCGATCCATCAATACGGTTTAGCCGTTGATTTTGTGCTAAAAATTGACGACCGATGGAGCTGGGATGACCAAGGAGCCGAGGCTAAATATTGGACTCGGATGCATGAGTTAGCGCAAGCCGAAGGCCTGATGCCGCTTCGCAACGCGGCGGGGCGCTTAATCGAAAAACCGCATGTTCAGCTTGCTGGGATTAAAGCATCAGACCTGCGGGCAGGGCGTTATCCGGCGGGGGGTGATGCCATTTGGGCTGAGCATCTCGGCGATCTGATTGATACTTGGGATGGCCCAGATGCGCCACCAAAACCCGAAATGGCGCCAGAACGTCCCGCACTTGATGACGCGCTCATGGTGGATACGGGGGACGACGTAACGGGAACGCTCAGCACCTCAAATCACAGGCCCGTCGCCCAAGGCAGTGCCGCATCTGAGGCGCGTTTCCAAATGTTGCATGGCTTTGTGACCAGGTGGGAAGGCGGATTCGTCAATCACCCGCATGATGACGGGCGCGCGACGAATATGGGGATCACAATAGCAACTTTGGCCGATTGGCGCGGACAGAATGTGACTGTAGAGGATGTGCGCTTGTTGACCCGGGCCGAGGCCGACGCAATCTTTCGCACGAATTACTACGCCAAAACACGGTGCAGTGAACTGCCGGACCGCACGGCCATGGTGGTCTACAACGCCGCAGTGCAGCACGGGCCAAAACGCGCAGTGATGTTTCTGCAACAAGCCTTCAACGCCTTAGGGATGACGGCCGACAACAAGCCGCTTGAAGTTGATGGGATCTTGGGGTCCATCACAATGGCAGGGGCGAAACAGACGGATGCTTCGGTGTTGGCGGATCGCTTCATGGATCTGCAAGATACCTATTTCCGCGCTCACCATGATTTCGAACATTTCGGGGCTGGATGGCTTAATCGCATGGCCGCTTTGCGCGAATTTGTGAACACTTTGCCCACAGGGACGGGCCTTCGCCCGAAAACAATTATGAAAATCAGCACCGGTATTTTGGATCACGACTTGGAAGATATTGCCGCTTTGGCGCTCAAAGCCACCACGCGCACAGGGCGGATTTCGCTGTTAAGGGCCGTTCTGCGCCGGGCCTTGGAGGACGATGACGCAGATGCAAAAACAGCGCTGAAAGAGGTTTTGGGGGCTGAACTCGACCCGATACCGACGCCGCACACACCGGAATTAACCCCCGTAAACGCAGCTTTGGGCGAAGGCATTGGCCGTGTTTTGGACGGCAAGAAATCTGCCACAGGCGTGATCGGTTTGTTGGCCACAGCACTTGTTCCTGTTTTGGGGCAAGAGGGTGCGCAAGTGGTAACCATGGTGAAAGAAAACTTTGCGTCCATCACAACAGTGTTCTCGGTTCTCACAGGATGGGGCTTTTTGGGCAAAATCGACAAAGCCATCGCAGCACTTAAAGCGGTGCAGCGTCGGTGAGTTTCAAAAAGACGATGTCACCTTTTGATTGACGTCGCCCCTTTGGATCTTTTATTTTAGAAGCTGAAATTAAAAGGGCGGCGTTATGTATCTTGGAATGGACTTGGGAACGTCTGGATTGCGTGTGATCTTAACGGATCCGGCGGGTGTGGTCATCGGGTCGGCAACCGCGGACTATCCCAACCCACATCCACATCCCGGCTGGTCCGAGCAAGATCCCGGCGACTGGATCCAGGCGGCGCAAACCTGTGCAAACCAACTGCGCGCGGCCCATTCGGCTGCGTGGGGGGCGGTGCGGGGCATTGGTCTCAGCGGACATATGCATGGGGCGACACTTGTAGATCGCGCCGGGGACGTGCTGCGTCCGTGTATTTTGTGGAATGACACCCGGGCGTCTGATCAGGCTGCGCGCCTGGATCAAGCGGACCAGATGCGCGAGATCACAGGCAATATTGTGTTTCCCGGCTTCACAGCGCCAAAGCTGATGTGGTTGCGCGAACATGAGCCTGAGCTGTTCGCAAAGATCCACAAGGTGCTGCTGCCAAAGGATTATTTGCGCTATTGGCTCACAGGGGACTTCGTGGGCGACATGTCCGACAGTGCCGGGACAGCCTGGCTGGATACGGGTGCGCGCGATTGGTCTGAAGCGGCGCTGACCCATAGCGGAATGCGTCGCGATCAAATGCCGGATCTGGTTGAGGGCAGTGCCGCCAGCGGACACTTGCGGGCCGAACTCTGTGCAGACTGGGGGCTTAGTGACACGGTGATTGTCGCAGGTGGCGGCGGTGACAATGCCGTCGCGGCCTGTGGAGCGGGGTGTTTTGACGAAGGCCAGGGCTTTGTGTCGCTTGGAACTTCGGGCGTGCTGCTGGCTGCCAAAAACAGCTATGCACCTGATCCGGGCACGGCGGTGCACACGTTCTGCCATGCGGTGCCGGATAAATGGTATCAGATGGGCGTTATCTTGGCTGCGACGGACAGTTTGAATTGGCTCGCGCGGTTGGTTGGACACCAGGCGGGGGACTTGGCGAAAGGCTTGGATCAGGCGATGGCAGGCCAAACGACAGGTCCGGGGCAGGCGCTGTTTCTGCCCTATCTGTCGGGCGAGCGCACACCCCATAATGATGCGGCCTTGCGTGGGGCATTTTGGGGTTTGGATGTGGCGCAAGGCCCGCAGGATCTGACCCGTGCTGTGATGGAAGGTGTCAGCTTTGCTCTGCGCGATTGTCTTGAGGCTTTGCGCGCGACGGGCACCGAGTTGACCCAGGTGCTGGCACTTGGTGGCGGGGCGCAATCGGAATTCTGGCTGCAAACTGTGGCGAACACATTGAATCTGCCTTTGCAGGTCCCGAAAGACGGCGAGTTTGGCGCCGCGATGGGGGCCGCGCGTCTGGCACAGGTCGCCGCAAGCGATGCAGACCCGGCAAGCGTAATGACGTCCCCTGACATTGCACGAATAATTGCACCGCAACCATCGTTGGTTCCGGCCTATGAGGACGCCTATCAAGGCTACTGCATCGCCGCACAGGCGTTGCGCAAACATAGCGCGCGCGGTTGATGGCTGGCTTTTGGGGACGCAAATGGTTGGTGGGCGTCGGGTTGTGTCTTGGCACCGTCAGTGTCGCACAGGATCTCGGCCCGCCGCCTGAATTTGTCACAATTGCACCAGATCGCGCCCGCTTGGGGCAGCTGTTGTTTTATGATCCGATCCTGTCGGGCAATCGCAATATCAGCTGCGCGACTTGCCACCATCCTAAATTCGGGACCTCGGATGGGGTGTCATTGTCCTTGGGTGAGGGCGGCATTGGTCTGGGGCCAGAGCGCCGCGCAGATCCTCAAAACCCGCCAGAACAACGCATTCCGCGCAACGCGCCCGCGCTTTGGAACCTAGGGGCACAGGAATTCAACGTGATGTTTCACGATGGCAGGCTTGAGGCAGATCCTGATCAACCCGGGGGTATTAGGACACCTTTGGGTCAAGATATGGTGTCTGGGTTTTCGTCTGTACTGTCGGCGCAATCGATGTTTCCTGTATTGTCACCGGATGAAATGGCGGGCCATTATTCGGAAAATGATGTCAGTCAAGCCGTACGGCAAGGTCTGTTGGCGCAGCCGGGTGGCGCATGGGATCTACTGGCGGGACGTATTGCCGATATCCCGGACTACCGGGCGTTGTTTGATGCAACAGTTGGGGCGGGCACCGCCATCACTTTCCCGCTAATTTCGGACATGTTGGCAGAGTTTATCCAGTTTGAGTGGCGCGCGGATAGCAGCCCGTTCGATCTTCACATGCGGGGTGAAGTTCCGATCACCGGGGCAGCATTGCGCGGGATGAAGTTGTTCTACGGACAGGGCAACTGCAATTCCTGCCATGCGGGCTGGTTTCAGACCGATCACGCATTCCATTCGATTGCGTTGCCCCAAATCGGACCCGGGAAAGCTGCGCGGTTTGAAAGCCATGCGCGCGATGAAGGCCGCATGCGCGTAACCGGTCAAATCGGTGATGCCTACGCGTTTCGCACCCCGTCTTTGCGCAATGTGACGCTGACGGCGCCCTATGGACATAGCGGGGCCTACCGCGATCTGGAAGCGATGATCCGCCACCACACTGATCCCGTCAGCGGGCTTAAAGCGTATGATATCAGCGCTGCGATCTTGCCGCCATTGGCGGGCGTGGATGACACACGACTCCGAACCGATGCGGATGCCATGGCGCAGATCGCGGCGTCCAACACTCTTGCGCCTATGGCCCTATCAAACGCGCAAATTGCGGATCTAATTGCATTCCTGGCCACGCTTGAAGACCCTGCGGAACGGTTGGGTGTGCCGGGTTCTGTGCCCTCAGGGCTGGCGGTGGATCAATAATTAACGGTGTAGGCGCAGGATTTGGTTCGTATTCACCTGCTGCCAAGGCCCCACATGTTGATCTGGCCAGACCACACGCAGCTGCACGCTTTGCGCTGTACCAAGTCCGAAATGGTGAAATCCCGCATCGCCGCCTGCATGGCCTCCGCCGATTGTGACCTCGCGCGTGTGCCGGGAGTCACCCTGATCGATTTCGATGACGGCACCAATACCTGTGCGGTTCGACCCGGTCATGTCCAGCGACACAAGCAGCCAATTGCCCGACATCGTCGTGTTTTCATACACTTCCATCGCCGCGCGGCGGTTCACGACAGCCAAATCCAACGCACCATCCAAGTTCAAATCCACCAAAGCAGCCCCGCGACTGCGGGCCATACTGGCAATTCCGGCCGGTTCTGATAGATCGGCAAACGTGCCATCTGCGCCTTGTATCAAAAGTGAATTAGGGTCTTCCATCGCCATGCCGGGCATCTGTTCGACATTGCCCTTGGCCACAAAAATATCGTCGCGCCCGTCATTATTCACGTCGCCAAAAGCGGCATGCCACCCAGTCGAGGGCCGCCCATCTTGGCCCACATGGGGGCGATGCGCCGTGGTGCCGCGCGCGTAAGTGGCGTCGCGGTAGACCGGGCCGC
Organism: Paracoccaceae bacterium; assembly: GCA_045106335.1. Lineage (GTDB taxonomy): Bacteria > Pseudomonadota > Alphaproteobacteria > Rhodobacterales > Rhodobacteraceae > Aliishimia. The sequence continues at coordinate 34,917 of JBGCEM010000100.1, forward strand.
GCGCTTCTGGATCAAATAGCTGAAATTTTTGATCGCCCATTGAGGTCAGATAAACATCCGCAAACCCGTCCCCCGTAAGATCCCGCGAGGCGATGCCCATACCCCAAATCGCGTATGGCTGCCAGCCGTCATCTTGGGTGAACAAGCGCGGTTGTGCGGCCATCTCCCAAAGCTGTTCCTGTCCGCCGCGTACGTAATAATGACGGTCATTGCTCAGCCGCAAATCGGCGCGCCCGGTGCGGGACCAGTCGGAAAACAGCATCGACAAAACGCAAAACCCTGGCGTCAAAGGCTGCGCGGGCTGATACGTGGAACCTGTAGGGCGATAGAGTTGTGGGTCACCGCACGTGCCAAATGGACCGTTCGGATCCGCACGATCCACGTAAGTTCCAAAGGCCAAGGTCGGCAACGTGTTGCCCTTTTCCCAAGTGGCGGAAAATGCGGTGGTCCAGTGATCCTTGGACTGGAAGTTCAGGTCCGCAAACGGGGCAAACTCACACTTGCCCAAGCCGCGCATCAAAAGATTGGGCCCTACGCGCAAGACTGCCAGATCCATCCAGCCGTCACTGTTAACGTCGATGGGGTAGGCGCCTGTCATGCCGGTAAGTGCTAATGCGTCGGGGGTATTTTCGCGAAAAGACAGGGGCTGGCCGGGACCTTGCGTGGTGTTGCGCAAGAGCATGCCCGGGTTGGTGCCGCCTGCGGCATAAAGCTCGGGCAGCGCGTCGCCGTCACAATCAAAGGCTGCAACACCTCCGCCGACGAAATGCTCCCATCCGCCCGCATAGACATGTTCGGCCACAGGCACCGGCATAAATTGAGGGACATTTTCTGCGTGCACAGATCCCGATACGGCAAGGCCGCAAAGCCATACAATGAGCCTAACTGCCATTGCGCACCAAATCTCGCACAGATAGGGCTGACACTTTCTCAATCCCATAGGCTGCTGCCCCTTTGGCCCAAAGCGAATTGTCCCAACTGTGCACACGGATCGGTGGCATCGGCGCATCGACTTGCACAATCAACCGCGAGGCCTGCTCAATTGCGGCATCAATATATGGCACCCGCACCATATGGTCATTCCCTGCTAAAATGATCAGTTGTGGGTCGAATAGATTAATCAAATTCGCCAGGCCCAAAGACAACATGCGTTGCGCTTGATCCAGAACCATATGCGCAAAAGGATCGTTCTGCGCAGCGGCGGCGCTTAGACTTGCGATGTCGTCAAACAACGCTTCTGCATGGGACAGGCTGGCCGCGTTCATTAACGCATATTCCCCGACATAGGCTTCTAGGCAACCGCGCTGGCCACATTGACATAAGGCACCGTCCATCTGAACTTTCATATGGCCAAACTCGGCTCCGCATCCGCGCGTTCCGCGAAAGATTTTCCCGTCAATAACAATCCCCAAACCCACACCGTGCTCAATCGTGACCACAAGAAAATTGGAATGATTGCGCCCCTCGCCAAACAGATGCTCGGCTTTGGCGACAAGATTGGCATCATTGTCTATAAACACAGGGAACGGCAATTGGCGGGCAAGTTCTGGGCCCAGATCGACATTGCGTTCCGACAGTGACGAAGACCAATGCACAAAGCAGGCATCCGCATCAATAAATCCAGCCAATCCGACACCTGCGCCAGACAAGTCAGACAGCACCAATCCAGCCTTCGTACAGGCCGTTTCCAGGGACATCTTAATAGCATTTACAAGATCCCAGGGCGTACAGCGCGCTGCTGGCAGGGGTGTTTCAGACAGCAAAACCTCGACACCTTCAAAATCCACGATCAAGACCGTTACCGAGGATTGTGTAACTTTGACACCAGCGATGTAATGCGCAGCACCGCGCAGTTGCAACGTGACCCGTGGCCGTCCGCGTTTGGCGCCTGGGTCACGGGTATCGGTTGCCGATTCTTGGATCAATCCGCCAGCCAACAACTCAGCCGTGATGGTCGTCACGGTGGCCGGGCTAAATCCGGTCACAGCCGCGATATCGATTCGCGCAATCTGTTGCTTTGCGCGGATCGTATCCAAAACTTGTTGACGTCCAATTTCACGTTGTTCTGAAACTGATTTTGTCGCTGGGGTATTCATCGGCTTGTCAAAACCCTCATTGTTTGACTTCATGAAACCTGGCTTCCAAAAATTTTTCAAGAAATATTTTGACAGTTAAAATAAATTGACTCTAGGATATAGCGTCAGGTGCCGGATTCGACGACATCGGGCTTTACAGTTCTACACATTCAGGGAGAGACACGAAAATGAAACTGCTGGGAACCCTTTCCGTCGCCGCCATGTTGGCAGGCACAACGGCTATTGCAGCGGACTTGACGGTCGGCGTCAGCTGGTCGAACTTTCAAGAAGAGCGCTGGAAAACTGACGAAGCGGCCATCGTCGGCGCGCTGGAAGCAGGCGGCGCAGCTTATGTATCTGCCGACGCGCAATCTTCTGCCTCCAAGCAATTGGCTGACGTTGAAAGCCTGATCGCACAAGGCGTCGATGCTTTGATTATCTTGGCGCAAGACGCCCAAGCGATTGGCCCTGCTGTGCAAGCTGCCGCCGACGAAGGCATTCCTGTCGTGGCTTATGACCGTTTGATCGAAGATGATCGCGCGTTTTACCTGACATTTGACAATATCGAAGTGGGTCGGATGCAGGCCCGCGCCGTGTTCGCCGCCTTGCCGAAAGGCAACTACGTGATGATCAAAGGCTCGCCAACCGACCCGAATGCAGACTTCTTGCGCGGTGGTCAGCAGGAAATCCTTCAAGCCGCCATCGACAGCGGTGATATCAACATCGTGGCCGAGGCCTACACAGATGGCTGGCTGCCTGCTAACGCGCAGCGCAACATGGAACAGATCCTGACAGCACAAGACAACAATGTTGACGCTGTTGTGGCCTCGAATGACGGAACTGCCGGGGGCGTGGTAGCCGCGCTGACAGCCCAAGGTATGGAAGGCATTCCAGTGTCCGGTCAAGATGGGGATCATGCTGCTTTGAACCGCGTCGCAAAAGGTACACAGACTGTTTCCGTCTGGAAAGACGCACGTGATCTGGGCCGCGCTGCGGGTGAAATCGCTGTGCAATTGGCTGGCGGAACAGACATGGCGTCCGTCAGCGGAGCCGGATCTTGGACGTCACCCGCTGGCACAGAAATGTCAGCGCTGTTCTTAGAGCCCGTGCCGATCACATCCGAAAACCTCAGTGTCGTTGTTGACGCAGGGTGGATCGAAAAAGACGCACTGTGCCAAGGTGTGACGGCTGGTCCAGCACCCTGTAACTAAACCGATTAACATGTCAGCGCCTGCCAAAATCGGGTGCTGACATCCCCTGCTGATATTTCGGAAGTCTGCTATGACCGACACGACATCTCAGCCGATCCCCAACAAAGAACCGCGCTCGCTCCTTCAGCAATTGGAGATCGATACGCGTCTGTTGGGTATGATCGGCGCATTCATCCTGCTATGTATTGCCTTTAACATCCTGACGGACGGTCGTTTTTTGACACCGCGCAACGTGTTTAACCTGACAATTCAAACCGTGTCTGTGGCGATTATGGCCTGCGGCATGGTGTTTGTTATCGTGACACGACACATTGATCTGTCCGTCGGTGCCTTGCTTGCGACCTGTTCTGCGATCATGGCGATGGTTCAGACGGATGTGCTGCCGACCACCTTTGGGCTTGGCTTGGACAACCCGATGACTTGGATCATCACCGTCGCAGTCGGCCTGGTCGCGGGAAGCTTGATAGGTGCTTTTCACGGGTGGATGATTGGATATTTGACGATTCCCGCATTTATTGTGACGCTTGGTGGCTTCCTCGTGTGGCGCAACGTGGCCTGGTATTTGACCTCGGGGCAAACCATCGGTCCGTTGGACAGTACGTTCATGATGTTTGGTGGCACGAATGGGACTTTGGGAACGACATTCAGTTGGGTTCTGGGCCTGTTGGCAGCGGCTTTTGCAGTGTTTGCCCAGTGGAACGGACGGCGCGGCAAGCTGAAACATGGGTTCGGCGTCAAGCCGGTCTGGGCCGAGGCGACTTTGTCAGCGATCTTTGCTGGCGCGATCCTGGGTTTTATCTGGATCCTAAATTCCTACACAATCCCACAGCGGCGGTTGCAACGCATGTTCGAAGCGCGTGGCGAAGAGCTGCCCGAAGGTCTGACCGTGGGCTACGGCCTGCCGATTTCCGTGCTTATCCTGATCGCAGTCGCAGTCGTTATGACAATTATTGCCAAACGGACACGCTTTGGGCGCTATATTTTCGCAACTGGTGGCAACCCGGATGCAGCCGAGCTGTCGGGCATCAACACGCGGATGCTAACGGTGAAGATTTTTGCGCTAATGGGGTTCTTATGTGCGCTGTCAGCGGTCGTCGCCTCGGCAAGATTATCTAACCATTCCAATGATATCGGTACTTTGGACGAATTGCGTGTCATCGCGGCCGCTGTGATTGGTGGCACGGCGCTGGCAGGTGGGTTGGGCACGATATATGGTGCAATTCTTGGCGCGTTAATCATGCAAGCGCTGCAATCGGGTATGGCTATGGTCGGTGTGGACGCTCCGTTTCAAAACATCGTCGTCGGCTCGGTCCTGGTTTTGGCAGTTTATATCGACATTGTGTACCGCAAACGGCTGGGGGCGAAATAATGGCAACGTCTAAAGAGCTGCGCGCCCAAGGCGCGTCCCCGCTAGTGGAAATGAAAGACATTTCAATCTCATTCGGCGGCGTGAAGGCCGTGGACCAGGTCAGTGTCGACCTTCATCCTGGCGAAGTGGTCGGGCTGCTTGGGCACAATGGTGCGGGAAAATCGACGCTGATCAAGGTTCTGTCGGGGGCATATGCCAAAGACAGTGGCCAAATCTTTGTCGATGGCAAGCCAGTTGAAATCAACAATCCGCGCGATGCCCGAACGCATAACATCGAAACGATTTACCAAACGCTTGCCTTGGCCGACAATCTGGATGCTGCGTCAAACCTGTTCTTGGGACGCGAACTGGTCACGCCCATGGGCCTGGTAGATGACAGCGCAATGGAGGCAGAATGCCGCAAAATCATGGGCCGCTTGAACCCAAATTTTGCGAAATTCTCAGACCCGGTTTCGGCTTTGTCGGGCGGGCAAAGACAGTCTGTTGCGATCGCGCGCGCGGTCTATTTCAACGCACGGATCTTAATAATGGACGAGCCCACAGCGGCGTTGGGGCCACAGGAAACGCAGATGGTCGCGCAACTGATCCAACAACTTAAGGCCGAGGGCATTGGAATTTTCCTAATCGATCACGACGTCCACGCGGTAATGGAGCTGTGCGATCGCGCCAGCGTCATGAAGAACGGTAAGCTTGTTGGAACTGTGGATATCGATGACGTCACGGATGATGATCTTCTTTCGATGATCATTTTGGGTAAAACGCCGGGCCAGGCAGAGCCTAAGGACAAAGGATAAATCAAATGACTACTGGTTTTTTTGAAGGTTTGGACCGGATCAAATTTGAAGGCGCTGAAAGCGACACGGCACTGGCATTCCAACACTACAATCCGGATGAAGTGATCCTGGGCAAGCGGATGGAAGATCATTTGCGCTTTGCAGTCGCCTATTGGCACTCTTTCGCCTGGGAAGGGCAAGACCCATTCGGTGGCCAAACGTTTGAACGCCCTTGGCATCCGCAAGACAGTATGGACCGGGCCCGACTGAAAGCCGATGTCGCTTTTGAGATGTTTGATATCTTGAATGCGCCGTTTTTTTGCTGGCACGATGCTGATATTCGCCCGGATCAAGGGAACTTTGCCGAAAACCTCGCGACACTTGATGAAATTACGGACTACATTGGCGAAAAAATGTCGTCGCGCCGCACCAAACTGTTGTGGGGCACAGCCAACATGTTTTCGCACCGCCGTTGGATGGCCGGGGCGTCAACCAATCCAGATCCGGATGTTTTTGCGTTTGCCGCAGCGACTGTGAAATCATGTCTGGACGCGACCCATAAGCTGGACGGCCAAAACTATGTTCTTTGGGGCGGTCGTGAAGGTTATGAAACTTTGCTGAATACAGATCTGGGCACAGAGCTGGATCATATGGGCAGGTTTCTTAACATGGTGGTCGAGTATAAGCATAAAATTGGTTTCAAAGGTCAAATCTTGGTTGAGCCGAAGCCACAAGAGCCCTCAAAGCACCAGTATGACTATGATGCGGCAACCTGCATTGGCTTTTTGCGCAAATACGGGTTGGAAGACGAGGTGAAACTAAATCTGGAACAAGGTCATGCGATTTTGGCGGGACACAGTTTTGAACATGAAATCGCAACTGCTGCGGCAGAGGGTATGTTGGGATCGATTGATATGAACCGGAATGACTATCAATCCGGTTGGGATACGGATCAGTTCCCCAACAATGTGCCCGAAGTTGCGCTGGCGTATTATCATATTTTGAAGGCAGGCGGTCTTGGATTGGGGGGCACGAATTTTGATGCTAAACTTCGTCGCCAATCCTTAGATCCTCAGGATTTGATTGCGGGACATGTTGGTGCCATGGATATTTGCGCACGCGGTTTAAAGGCCGCGGCAGCCATGATCGAGGATGGCGGTTTGGAAGATGCACTGCAACAACGCTACGAAGGATGGTCTTCGGCTGCTGCAACAGAAATGTTGAACAGCGATCTAAGCACAATCACTCAGCGTGTATTGGACAAAAACATAAATCCGCAACCCCGGTCAGGCCGTCAAGAGGTCTTGGAAAATTACGTGAACCGTTTTGTTTAGCAACGCCGCCCGTTGGGTAACTGACCCGACGGGCGCCTGCCGCAAGAATAGGGCCAGCCGCTAACCCCAAACGGTTTATGTCCCGGTGCGGCGCATCGGTTTTTGAGCCTGCTTCTTGCCGGATATCGTTTTTTCGCGTTGGGAAATGGCATAGGCTTTAATTTTCAAAGCCGTTGCGGCATCGACCTGGGTCTGCGCATAATCTTCGACAAGTCGCACAACGTGTTGTGCGCTGAACGCTCTGGTTCGCAAAGGCACCATCGTAAAGGCCTCATCCACCATGCGTAGATATAACATTCCGCGTCCTTCAGTGTGTGAAACCCGAACGTGGTATTCAATTCCATTCAAATCAACCAGCATAACTGCCCCCAATAATTAACTGCGACCGGTGTAACTCAGCGGGGTTACTGTTTTGATGAACGGCAAAGGCAAAAATATTCCAACTCTAAAGCAAAGTTTCGTCAGTTTTCTGTCAAATTTAACTCAATTGCGAATAGGCTCTTGCGCAGCGCACCTTCTGGGGTAAACCAAAAACACACATAACCGGAGCTATATGAGCAAGACTGTCCACATTCATTTAGGGCCACATAAAACGGGTTCGTCTGCCGTGCAGGCCTATCTTCGCGCCCACCAAACTGAGCTTGCCGATCGCTTTGGGTTGCATTTGATTGACGGCCCGGTCGTCGCAAATCTGGCGCATGCTCTGCACTCTGAGGATGGCGAACGGATTCAAATCAGCGCGAAGAAACTTGCTGAAGATGTTCAAAATCAAACTGGTGACTTCATCTTGTCGCGCGAAGATCTTGCGGGTGATTTGCCGGGTCGTACGATGCGAAAGCGGATTTATCCGCGCCTTTGGCAAAACATTCAAACGCTGCGCAATGCGATCCCCAGTGATGTGCAAGTGCGGTTTTACGTGTTCGATCGGGACCCCGATACCTGGCTGTATAGCGCCTATGTGCAGCATCTAAAATACCGTAACCGCTTCAAAAGTTTTGAAAAATTCAAATACTTCTTCAAGACAGATGCCCTGTGGGATGGGGTTTATGGGCGCAGTCGCGCGCGATTGGGATCGGATTTTATTGAGCTCAGCTATGATGAAACCCCAGACTTCTCGTCTCCGCTGGCTTTGATGCGCGCAATCTTAGGAACGAACGCTGAGATCCCAACAGAAAGTGACACCCGCTACAATGTCCGTCCCAACCCCGAAATTATCCAAATTTTGGAAAAACTGAATGGCATAGGGGCGTCGGATCATGCCAGACAGACCGCCAAAGCTGTCTTATTTGAGAGCAAAGGCGCGGCGACATCACAGCCGGTGACGCTGTCGTCCCGCCCTTGGCCCCCTGCTTTGGAAACGCCGGACTGGTTGGCTGAAGGCTTGACCCCACTGTGGTCGCGCGCGCAAGTGCGGGTGACGTCCCAAATTCAGCCAAATTTGCTACCCGAATTGACCCAAGATCTGACGCCGATGCGCACGAAACTGGTGATTGGTCCGCCCGACTTTCCCGAAGGGGGGCGGGCGCAAATGGAAAACCAAATCCAAATTCTGTCCAGTCGGTTCGAAGGCTACCCGGAAACTGCGTTAATCTTAGCGCTTTCAATTAGTTACTTGCGGCGGGGAACAGATGTTACCGAACATGCCGCAGTGATTTTTCAACGTCTATGGCAAGAAGAGCATGCTTTCTTGCTTGGCATTTTGCCAACACGTTGGCTGATATCTTCGTTTCAGACCTTCATGGATCACGGGGTCACGCCAACGCAGCAAAAAATTGGCACCGCCGCATACTTTTTGGCCAATACAATAAAGCTCTACGAAGCGGAACGCGCGATCGAAGGGCAGTCGGCCAATGCGGTCTATTCTCAGACCCGTCCGCAGACCAAATCCGGTTTCAAAGGGCTGGATCGCTTTCCGGTCGGCGGGACAGATTTGATGCTGAACACCTTAGCCCATGTGATGGAATTGGCGGTCCAAGATGACACTGCCGGGCGCGTGGTCCAGGAATTCCTGCTGCGGATGAAGGCATCGCATACGGCCTTTACCCGCATGGACGCCGCGCGTTTGCATCACGGCGCTGACGTGCCCGGCTTCACCAATTGCTGGAGCTTTTTCGAGCCGCCCGAAAACACCTAAACACTTGCCGTAGGCTTGGCGGATAAACTTCCCGCCATGCGGCATCGTTTTGGGATTTTTATGACAAAGCCCCCGCAGGTCTAAGACAGGGTTCTGTCGGGCGTCCCTTGGACTTATAGCAGGAATTGGTCCGCCGTCAGATCGCTTTGTACTAAGTCCTCAAAGAACATCACATTGCGATCGCCAAAATCAATTCTAAGCCCCCAGACGTTTTCTTCCATCAACGCTTCGACTTGGGAAAAGGACATGCCGAAATCGGTCAGGTCAATCTTATCCAGGCCAACTTCGAAATCTTTGACGCGGTCAAATCCGTAACTTTCATCGCGAAAGACAAAGACGTCAGCCCCCGCACCACCGGTCAAATTATCGTTCCCTAAGCCACCATCAAGCGTGTCGTTGCCCGCGTCACCGCGTAAGAAATCGCGGTCCAGATCGCCGAACAGGGCATCGTCTCCGGCCCCACCATATAATTTGTCTGTGCCATCACCGCCATGCAGCGAATCGTCGTTTTTATTCCCCCGCATCAGGTCATCGCCCGTGCTGCCGCGCATCACATCATCACCATGACCGCCATAAAGTGAGTCATTGCCGGACCCGCCCATCAAATCATCCGCGCCACTTTTGCCCAGCAACACATCATCCCCGCTGCCGCCGCCCAACGTATCGCTGCCCGCGCGTCCATCTAAAATATCGTCGCCCATGCCACCGGCCAAAGCATCGGCGTAAAATGAGCCAGTCAAGTCATCTATTATCGTAGTTTGTGTGTCGCCTTGGATATTTACGCCTTTGGAGTGCACAATGTGCAGTTTCAACGTCTCAAATGGTTGCAGGATATGATTGAACGTCCAGTTGCCAGGGCCGCCAGAAATTGGCAAACGCGTAAGTTGCGTCAGTCCCGCTTCGGCCCAATATTCGGTGCCTTCCGTATCTGGCGCGGCCCCCAACACAGTGGCATAGACATAGGCCTCTGGAGTATAAAACCGTGTGATATCAATGTTCAAGTCAATCGTATCATCGATGCCGGATGAGAAGAATGTAACGGCTTCCTGGTCTTTTTCAAAGCTATAGACATAGCCTAAATCCGCGCCCGCGCTGTTTTCCAACTTGAAAGAGTCTGTCGGATCCAACAGCACACTGCCCTCGGTGGCATCTGCTAACATGGCCATGAATAGCCCCGTGGGGGATAGGTCCCGGTCGCGGCCTTCGGTCTGGCTTAAGCCTGCGGGACCATTGGTTTGCGCGGACCAGATTGCGGCCAGATCAACACCGTGCTCGATCATTTCCGCATAGATGCGCAACAATGGCGCTGAGCGCATAATCCCGTTGATCAAAGTTGTTGTTTCGCCACTTTCGCCCACATTCCATTCTGTTACGGCCAAGTCAAAGTCAGGGCCTAGCAGATCGGACCAAACGGTGTTGATCTCTTCCAAACGTCGCCCAATGCCGCCGCCAATTGCCAATGTGTTGCCGCTTGAGTTCGTGCCGTAAAAATGGGTTACAACACCGTCAATTCCTGGGCCATTTGGGTCGGTGAAATATGAGGCAAGCATCTGATTTTCTTCGGCACTTCTGCCAGCTTGGGCCAATAGGGTCAGATCATCGCGCAAGCCCAGGGCAGTGGCTTGCGCGTCGATCCATTCGCCCATTTGGGCCTGCAATGCGCCAAATTGCGCGTCGCTCCAGTTAAAGCGGTCTTGGTAAAACTCATTTCCCAACTCAAGCGTAACATGCTCGACCGGACCCAAACGATCGGTCAACAGCTCAGTGACAAAAGCCTTAATTTCGGCTTCGGCACCACTGACCAAACCACCAGTCGTCAGGTCAAAATATCGGTAAGTTGGCAAGCAAATCAGCTGAGACGCACCAATTTCAGCTGTGTATTCAAGATATTCGTCTAGACCCACAACGGCTTGCGTGCGCACAGAGTCCGCGCCATGTTTAACGTCTATAATGTTTTGCGTCACGTTTTGATTGGGATTGCCCAGATCAAAATACTCTTCCGCCACAGTGCCGCCCGGATAGCGGATCACATCTGAGCTTGTCGCTTCGATAACAGCCCGGAAATCGCTTCCCTGTGCCAAATCGTCATTCTGAAACAGCATCCCGACGCCGTGATGCTGTTCTGAAATGGTTTCACCAATCCGGCCACCACTCGATACCGACATATTAACAACTTGCATGGAACTGCCCTGTTCTCACGCCCCCGTCGTATGGTTTCGCTAACCCGCGTTAACAGGGGGTTAAAACGTGAAATCCAGATCGTGCGACTTTTAATTGACTGTTAAAGCATTTGAACAAAACGTTGACGGATCCTCTGCAAGAGATCTCTGCAAGCTCTTGATATTCAGACTTAGTTAGGCTTTGTTAATCGCCGCGAATGCGTTAAAATGCAGCCTTAGCGGGTACCTCTTGCGCAGATTTCCCTGCTAAGGCGTCAATTCGCTAATCTTTGCCGCTGCGGCAAATCTGAATGATGTTGGGATAATCGTGCGTGAAGGTCGACGGATATGAGTAATTCGGAATCAGAGACGTTGGCAGACCAGGTACATCGCTCGGTCGTTTTAGGACGTGTGCAATCTTTTGCGTGTGTGATTGCCGTTGGACCGGAATGGACGATCATAGCGGCGTCCAAAAACTGCAGTCAGTGGGTGGGTCAAGAGGCTGAAGCGCTTATTGGCCAAGCGTTTGGCGCAGTGTTTCATGAAGAAACGGCGCATAAGTTACGCTCTCCGGCGCAATTTTTGTCAAAAGCCGAACCGGTTATTCATCTGCAACGTTGCCCAGCCCCAAATTCCGACGCACTTATGGATGTGACCGTGACGCGCTGCGGCCCGAATGTACTTTATGAACTGGAACCAGCCGAAAAGGTGCCGGGTCTGTCAACGGAAGTCGAACAAATGCAGCGCTTGGTTCGACGTGTGTCACAAAAAGTCACAATCGAAGATGCGGCGATGGAAGCTGCGCGCACAGTTCGGGCTGTGTCCGGTTTGGATCGTGTCTCGGTGCACCGGGTTGGTTTGAATGGTCTTGCGGGCCCACTGGTGTGTACCGGATCGCCCCCGCTGTCGACGGACCCAAGCGTTCTGTTAACACGCGCCCATGCCGGCAACCCTTATCAACATCTTCATATCTTTCCTGACATCAAAACAGATGACATCGAGGTGCTGGTTTCTGACCAGCTTGCTGATTTGGAACCTCAATCGCTGGTTGAACACTTAAGTTGTTGCAAGCCCGACGAAACGCTCCGCAGCGCGCTGCAAGGGGACGGCGCGCGCGCGGCGATGATCATTCCAATCCGCCGGGAAAATGTCCTGTGGGGCGTTTTTGTCTGCCATCACTCGGATGCATATTTGCCCTCGGTTGGGCGGCGCAGTGCCTTGGCGCTGTTCACATTGCTGTTTGGGTACGAATTAGAACGCCTTAGCAAACGACGCATCAAGCAAGCGCAGCAAAAGCTGTTCGATATCCGCGAAGCCTTGCTTCAAAGTGTGTCCGACACGCCCGAATTCCTGCCCGCTTTCCGTCCCGTGGCGCGTGACATTGCGACCGTTTTGCCAAGTGACGGGATGATCATCCGTCATTTGGGCCAGTATTCCGCCGAGGGTCTTTCTGTGCCGCAGGCCGAGTTTGAATGGCTGTTCTCTTACCTGCACAAACAGTATTTGGACGAGCCGCTGATGGTGGAACGTCTGTCAGATATTGGTTTAACCTCCGACAGTATAGATCCTAACAAAACTGCAATGATGGCCATTCCAATTTCCCGTGCCAGCCGAGATTTTCTGTTACTATTTCGTGCGTTAGATGAGCGCCACGCGCGTATCAGTGTGTGGCAAGATTGGGAGTATCGGGTCGCGCAAGCGTTGCGGGCAGCGCTTGTTGAAGTGCAGTTAAAGATCGCCGAGGACAGCCGCGAAAACCGCCAGCAAGTGCAAGAGCGCCAAGGCCTGCTGATTGCAGAGTTGAACCACCGCGTACGCAATATCCTCAATCTGATCCATGGGTTGATGGCGCAAGGGCGCGCTGAGGCGGCAACTGTTGAAGACTATGCCAATGTGCTTGAAGCACGCGTGCATGCCCTGTCCAGCGCGCATGATCAGCTGACCGAAAATGACTGGAGCTGGGTCAACCTGCGCGCATTGGTTGAACAAGAGTTGGAAGATTTCTTGGGCAAAAGCGGGCCCAAGCTGAAGTTTGAAGGCGATGCCATTGATCTGTCCCCTGCAGCCTTCACAACGCTTGCGCTGGTCTTGCACGAATTGGTCACGAACGCAGCGAAATACGGGGCCCTTAGTGTGCCAGGCGGGACGGTGACTGTTCAGATTACCGCCCGTGGCGATGGGTTCGTCGATATCGTCTGGCGCGAACAGGGTGGCCCGATTGTGTCAGAACCCATGCATAAAGGGTTTGGGCTGACGATTATCGAACAATCAGTGCCGTTCGAGCTGCGCGGAACGGCTGCGGTTGCCTTTACGCCGGATGGCTTGACTGCAAGTTTCGCGTTGCCAGGCGGCCATGTCCGATTGTTGAATGTTCCTGTGCAAGACGCAATTCCAACAACGCCCGTCCTGCCAACTGCCGAAAAGATCGTCAGCATTGATGGGGTTGCGTTGGTCTTGGATGACAGTCTGATTATCTCAATTGACGCGGCCAGTTTGTTGAAGTCGGCGGGTGCCACAGATGTGTATTCGTGCAATTCGGTTGACTCGGCTTTGAACGCGCTGGACGCAGGGGATGTTACCTTTGCGCTGCTGGACGTGAACTTGGGGGCTGAGACGTCCCTAGCAGTGGCCGAGCAATTATGGAACGATGGCATACCGGCAGTCCTGGCCACGGGTTACGGTGCCAACGAAAAAATGCTGGCTGAATTTCCGCCTATGCCAGTTCTGACAAAACCCTATACATTGGCGGATTTGCAAATGATACTGCGCAGCTTCAGCAAAGATCAAAGCGACGACGAAGCCTGACGATAACTTTTCGAGTTTTATCTGCGCCATCGCACATCACGTTTCGCCTTTGACCAAAGGGGCGGGGCGCGAAAAAATAGATCAAGTATTGCTGAAAACGTTTCAGGCTTTGCGTCAAGTGCGCACATATCCCGCAACGACTTGCAGGATTTTAAACGACGTTGCTGCGTCGTTTTCAACAACAGCCATGAACTCTTCAACGCCCAGGCGCAGGCAGCGCAGCTCAGATTTGGCGCGCATATCCAGCGCGCGTGGCTCGTTTCGGATCAGCCCCAATTCGCCCACAAGCGCACCAGGCCCAACAGTCGCAATCACCTGATCGTCTTCACCGCTTTTGGGCAACAACAGATCTGCCTCGCCCTCAAGGATCAAAAAGGCCCCGCTGTCGGGTGCATCATTCTTATGAAACACATAGCGACCTGGATCGGTCCGATACCAACGCGCGCCAAAGGCCAACAACCGGATTTGCTTACGATCAAGCGCCGCAAACAGCGCCGTTTGCTTTAACGCTTGGACTTTGCGGGTCAAATCATTCGTGACCTCGCCATCTGGTGCCGCAGTGGGGGCGCTGTCACCCCCCGTCAATCGACCTTGTGCGATCTCTAAGGTTAAGTCGAATTCTAGGTTTTCTTCCAGGGTCGGGGCCAAATAGAACAGCGTCGCGTTAGGCAGTTCGGCGCGCAAAGCGGTGATCATACGTACGCGCACCTCGGGGGCAAAACTGGACATGACTTTGTCCAAAACCAAAATATCAGGCCGCTTGATGACGGCGCGGCTGACGGCCAAAGGCTCGGCGAAGGTGGCTGGCAAATTAGCGCCTCCCAGCGAAATTGGTACGTCAAACACCAAGCGCAACACCTGACGCGACACCCCGTTGTCGCGCAGCACATCTGCCACAACTTGGCGCACGGCTTCGCCCTTTGGTCCCGCCTCGTCCGAGATTTTGCCAAACAGCGCGTTTTCCAGGATCGTAAAGCCACATAGCACCTGATCCGTCCCAATCGGCGCGAACATATCTGCCATCTGATCGCGCAGGGTGGCCCCATGCTGTGCCCGCAATTTCAGAACATTTTCCCGGATCTTTTTAGGGAACGCAGGGCCGACCTGTTCTGCGGTGATGGACGACGGGACACTTAAAATCAGTGCCATAGACTCATCTTCCACGGGTTTTCCCGCCCGTAAGTCGTCTATTTTGCCCAGGACCGAGTCATAGATTTCGGGGTCCAGTCCGGTTTTTTGAAACAGGGGGTGGTCCGTGCCACCCGACCCAAAAATTTGGCGCAAACCGTCCATGACAGCCAGGGCCAAATCCATCAGATCTTTTTCCAACCCAAGCTTTTTGAAAAGGTGTAAATATTCTAAACGCTCTGCCAAAGCATCCGCCAGTAAAGGGCTGCGCGGGGTGGCAAACAATAGGTTTTGTACCACGGGCAGGGCCGGGCAATAGGTGTCGGGATCAAGCACATGCACGGCATCTTCCAGCCCTTTGGCCTGCAAGGCGCTGCGCACCGCGCCGCGCAAAGCAATCAAGCTGTCCGCCAATGCGCCATGCGCGTCCGGGTCCAACACCTGATCCATAGCGCGGCGAAACAAGGCGCCCGCCCCACCGATATTCTCGACGATCTCGCACCAGGCGTCTTCCAAAGCCTCAAGACTATCACGCGCACCGCGACTTGGATCCGTCCAATTGGCGCTGAGCATATCTGCACTGTTGCCGGCGCGTACGGATTCGAATGCGAAATCGATATCAGAGCCCGCGTCCAGCGGAACAGCGCGGATAGACATCAACAAATTGTCTGCAAAGCTGCCCTGAAACAGCACAGGGCGCGACGTTGCATGCCCGATGCGCGTGGCCAAAGAGATCTGATGCAGCGCGTTCAGATCTTGGCCACTGACTTGGATGTGCCCCGAAGACGGCACCAATTCGCGCGTCAACAGATCGCCAAAGGCTTTGCGATCCTCGTCACTTGGGGCCGCGACCCCGATCAATGCCCCGCCCGGCAAGGTCGCGTTCAGATCTTCCAGCACCGGATTGCCATCCGCATCGCGCACTGTCACGCTGTCCAATATGATGTCACCGTCCAGACGCGGCATTGTCTCAGGGGCGTCAGTTATTAACGCCTCGTCAACCATACCTGCTGGCGCGAAACGATCTGTGATCGTCTCCCAACGCACCGCCATGTCTTGGGATTGATTGTAATAGGCCAGCAATTCCTTCCAGGGCCCGGCCAGATCTTTATACGCCGCCAACGCTGCCACCAATGCGCCCAAGGTAACCTCGCCCTGGATCACTAGATAGCCGCCAATCGAATAAAACAACAAAGGTGTCAGCTGCGTGATAAAGTTGTTCAGAAACTTCATGAAGAATTTTTTCTGGTAGATCTCAAAGCGCAAAGCATACAGCTTGCCCAACCGATCTGTGATCATCGCCAGGCGAAACCGCCAGCCCGCATGGGTGCGCAGCGTACTGGCCCCGGCCGCACTTTCCCCAATTTCGGCGGCCAGTGCGCGCACTTGAATGACGCGCTGTTTGTTCAGTTTGTTGATCTGGCGCTGCAGTTTCGGGATCAACCAGGCTTGCAACGGGATCAACGCACAAGCGGCCAACCCAAAGGTGACGGATTGTGCAAATAAAAATCCTAAAATTGTTAGCATTTGGCCCGCTTGTAGCACGGGTTGCGCTAAAGCATCGCCCATCAAACCGCCCATCGGCTCGGATTCGGCGGTGACCATCGACACCAATTCACCCTGCGAGGTCCGCTCAAAATAGGGCTGCGGGAATCTCAGGATGCGCGCGATCAATGTATAGCGAAATCGGCGCAAAAGACGCTCGGCCAGCACCCCTTTCATGGTGTTGATGCGCATTTTCAGCAAGCCATGGGCCAACACGGCCGCTAAAAAACACCCACATAAAATCAACAGATACTCAATCTGCGAGAAGGTCATACCATATGTGGTGATTTCGGGCGTATCCGACCCGATGGCGCCGTTGATGATTTGCTTGGGCAGCTCCAGGGTCAAATACAAAAGCGGAAACAAAAAGAGTGTTGCGCATAGCAAAACTATCTGGTCGCGTTTGGAGAATTTCCAAATAAATGTGAACAATGAGCGTTCGATGAGGGCCCACCAATCCTTTGCGGCAGTCTCTGTTCAGACACATCTGTCAGAACAAAGATCAAAAATTTTTATCGACATTACTCAGGAAATGCGCGGGATCAATTGCTTTTAGGCGCAAGGGGTTGCATCATTTCCCAAAGAAGGAGCGTGATTTGGATCTAATATCTATTTTGATCCTGCTGGGATTGCTGCAATTCAAGCACATGTTTGCGGATTTTTTTCTGCAAACACCGATCATGTTGATGAATCGCGCGACCTATGTGCACCCGGGTCGCGCCCTCCATTGCGCTGTGCATGTTGTGGGGTCTGCTCTATGTTTTCTGGTGATGGGTGTGCCTTTGGCGCTTGGGGTGATCGTGCTGGCCTGCGAGGGCATTGCACATTTTCACATCGACTACCTGAAGGGCGTGTGGTCCGAACGCGCCGGGCATGGTCCCGCCGATGCCGGATATTGGCGCGCGTTTGGCGCGGATCAGACGCTGCATCAACTCACCTATGTCGGGATGGTTTGGGCCGTCCTTTAACCCTGTAAACACTGCCCGAGGCCCCCATGTCTGACATCACTCTCTACAAAGCGCGTAAAGTTTTAACGATGGACCCGCGTCGTCCTAAGGCCACCCATGTGGCTGTCAAACAGGGCCGGATCCTGGCCGTGGGCGATGCAGATTGCGCGGTTGGGTGGGGCGATGTGGTGCAGGATGATCAATTCGCCGATGCAGTTCTGATGCCCGGTCTGGTCGAGGGCCATGCCCATATGATGGCGGGCGCGATGTGGCGCTATACGTACGCGGGGTATCACGACCGCACCGATCCCGATGGCACGCTTTGGCCTGGCATGACCAATATCGACGAAGTGGTGGCGCGTCTTGCGCAAGCAGAGGCCAATTTGGACGCGGACACGCCCCTGGTCGGGTGGGGATTTGACCCGATCTTTTTGACGTCCCAGCGATTGTCGCGCGCGCATCTGGATCAGATCAGCACCGACCGTCCTATCGCCATTCTGTTTTCCAATTTCCACCTGATGTGCGTGAATTCGAAAGCGTTGGAACTGGCAGGGTATAGCCGCGAAACCAATGCCGAAGGGGTGATCAAAAGCCCCGATGGCACACCTACGGGCGAGTTGCAGGAAATGGCCGCCATGTTCCCGGTGATGCGGCGCTTGGGGATCGATTTTCGCGGTCTCAGCCAATCCGAAGACAGTATCAAAAGCTATGGCGAGGTCTGCAAACGCGCAGGCGTCACCACAGTCACGGACCTTTATTCTTCGCTTGAGGAAGAAGATCTGGCCATCATGACCCGCGTCACGGGCGCATCAGATTATCCTGTTCGTATCGTTCCGGCCATCGGCACAGCGGGCAGTGATCCTGCTAAGATGGCCGCCTATGCGCAGTCCTTGAAAGGCAAAAGCACAGATAAGTTGCGGTTGGGGGCTGTGAAATTGATGACTGACGGCTCGATCCAAGGCTGGACCGCGCGGGTGCGTTGGCCGGGCTATGTGGATGGTCAGCCAAATGGGTTGTGGAACACGGCGCCCGATCAAATCTTTGCCCACTGCGAGGCGATGCAGGCCGCGGGTGTGCAAATGCATATCCATGTGAATGGCGATGAAGCCGCCGAGGTCTCTTTGGCCGCATTAGAAGCGGCTGCGCAAAAACACCCCTGGCCCGGCGCGCGTCATGTGCTGCAGCATTGTCAACTGATGGACCGCGCGCTTTATCAAAAGGCTGTGGATTTGGGGGTATGTTGTAACATATTTTCCAACCATCTGTGGTATTTCGGGGACCAACATATCGCGCTGACCATGGGTGCCAATCGCGCGCAGTACATGAACGCCGCGCGCACGGCGTTGGATACAGGCGTGCACATCGCGCTGCATTCGGATGCGCCCGTAACGCCTTTGGGCCCGCTCTTTACCGCGTGGTGTGCTGTGAACCGTTTGACGATGACAGGGGCGTCAATGGGCGCGGCCGAACGCATCACCGTCGACGAGGCCCTGCACGCCATCACCCTTGGCGCGGCCTATACATTGCGGCTGGACGCTGAAATCGGGTCTATCGAGCCTGGCAAAATCGCGGATTTTGCAGTCCTGGGCGAAGATCCCACAACAGTAGATCCCGTGGCACTCAAAGACATTCCCGTGCTCGGCACCGTGTCGGGCGGGCAGGTACATCTGCTGTGAGCAAACTGCCCCTGACAGTCATTGGCGGCTATTTGGGGGCGGGTAAGACCACGCTGATCAACCATTTGCTCACCAGCGATCATGGTCGCAAGTTGATGATTATGGTCAATGATTTCGGCGCTGTGAATATAGACGCAGCCCTGTTGTCACGCGCCTCGGACAAAGTCCTGGAACTCACAAATGGCTGTGTGTGCTGCACGATGGGGGCGGATCTGTTCCTGGCCGTAGGCGATGTGCTGGACCGCCCCAACCGACCCGACCATCTGATCATCGAGGCCAGCGGCATTGCTGATCCCGCCAAAATCGCCACAGTTGCAAAAACGGAACCCGATCTGAGCTATGGTGGTATCGTCACAGTTGTTGATGGGCTGAACTATCCGGATCTGATCCAAAACCCACAAATTGCGCCCCAACTGCAAGCCCAAGTACGCGTAGCAGATCTGGTACTGGTGACCAAAGCCGATCTTACTTTGGATGCCCCGCGCGTTTTGCGCGACGCCCTAAGCATTGGCCCGCTGATTTGGGCGCTGGATGGTGACGCCCCGGATCCTATAGGATCCCATGCGGATTTCGTGAAATGGTCAACACTTCCAACGCAGACTATGACCCGCGACGCGCTGTTGGCCAAAATTGAACAGCGACCGCCGGGGCTTTATCGGTTGAAAGGATTTGTGCCTGGGGTCGATGCAGCATGGCACGTGCAAGTTGTCGGGCGCACGGTCGATGTGGTGCGCATTTCCGTCGAAACTCAGGGCATGACCAGCTATGCGCTGGTGGGCATCGGTGTCAAAGGGCAGGTCAGTCAAACTCAGATCTCGACGTGGTGGAATGAAAGCACCCTGTCTTAAACGTGAACCACAAATGCCCTGCAGCGCGGCGCGTTTTCGGGGGCATCCACGCCATCAACAAAGCCGCAGTACGTGATACCTTGGGTTTTCGGCAGGGGCCTTTTATCCCCAAACTTACGCGAAAATCCGACATAGTTAATGTATACATTAATGCATTTGACGCCATATGCAAAACATGACACGTCTGGTGTTAACAGGGAAATTGAACATGATTGCACGGGCAAAAAATTCATTGGTCGGAGGGGCGTATGAACAATTGCGTGCCGAAATCCTGTGCAATCACATGCCGCCGGGCTACCAAGCACCAGAAGCTGAAATCGCGCTTCGTTTAAGCATGTCTCGCACGCCGGTGCGGGAAGCTTTGATCCGACTGGAAGCCGAAGGCCTTGTGGAATTGATCCCCCGTCGCGGTGCACGTGTGTTACCAATTTCGGCCGCTGATATGGCCGAGATCTATGAAATCCTCTTGGCGGTCGAACCCGAAGCGGCAGCCAATTTCGCCGCGCGCCAACCGGATGCCATCACATTGGCACCCCTTGAAGCTGCGACGCGCCAAATGGAAAAAGCACTTGAAGCCAAAGACTTGGATGCGTGGGGCGTTGCGGATGATCTGTTTCATCAAACCTTGTTGGCCTTGCATGGCAACCGGCGTTTGTCGGCAATTGTCAGTGAGGTTATGGCACAAGCGCATCGCGCCCGAATTGTGACGTTGCGCTTGCGGGATATGCCTTATAAGTCCACCGCCGATCATCGCGACATTCTAGATGCGTTGCGTGCAGGGGCCTCAGATCAAGCCCGGACCGCGTTTCGCGCACATCGGCGACGGACCTCGGCTGAGCTTTTGGCCTTGTTAGAAAATTACAGATTGCCGGGGCTTTGAGTGTGGGAACAGATGTGAAAATCGCCGTCATCGCGGGCGACGGAATTGGGCCGGATGTGACGCAAGCGGCTTTAGCGGTGGCGGATGCTGCTGTGAAACTGGCCAAGGCGCCAAAGTTGACCCGCCAGCCGATTGCTGCAGGGGCTGGGTATTTTGAACAGACCGGACAGGACATTGAACCAGGCGGCGAAGAGGCCGCGGGTCAAGCAGCAGCGATTTTCCTGGGGGCCATTGGGCTGCCCGCGATCCGACATCCAGATGGCACCGAAATTTCGCCACATTTGCGCCTGCGCGAGCGTTATCAACTGTATGCCGGCGTGCGCCCCGTGCGTGCTTATCCCAACGCGCCGCAACGCCTGGCCGACCCACGTGCTGCTGGGATCGACATGGTGATCTTGCGCGAAAGCACTGAAGGTTTGTTCTATTCTGCCGCTGTGCATGGGCGCGCTGAAATCGAAGGCGACGCGGCGGTGAATGACATCATGCGCATCACCCGGGCGACCACCGAAAAGCTGCACCGTTTTGCCTTTCAACTGGCAGCGCGGCGCAAGGCCAAGGGCAAATCCGGCAAGCTGACCTGTGTCGACAAGGCCAATGTGTTCACCTCGCAGGCGTTTTTCCGCAAGATTTTTGATGAAATCAAAGCGGACCATCCAGATGTTGCGGTGGATTACAACTATGTCGACGCGATGGCGCTGGATCTGGTGCGCCAACCTTGGGACTTTGATGTCATGGTGATGGAAAACATCTTTGGTGATATCTTGTCGGACCTTGCAGGCGGGCTCGTGGGGGGGATGGGTATGGCCGCCTGCGCTGAAATCGGCGACGAGGTCGGACTGTTCCAACCGGCGCATGGCTCTGCCCCCGACATCATGGGGCAAGACCGCGCCAACCCGCTGGCAGCCATTCTCTCGGCCGGTTTGATGCTGGACTATCTGTCTGAAACAACGGGCTATTCTGCCTATGCTTTGGCTGCAGATCACCTGGATCGTGCGGTTGAGACTGGCTTTGCGCAGAACCAACTGCGCCCGATGGAATTTGGCGGCGATATGGGCACATTGGCTGTCACAAACGCCGTTCTTACCGCTTTAGGAGACGCGTAATGTCCATACGAATTGGCGCGGTTGCCGATGATTTTACAGGGGCGACGGATCTGGCCAATACGTTCATGAGCGAAGGCCTGAGCTGTGTTCAAGTGATTGGTCAACCCGCAGAGGACATCGATCTGGGCGATGCCGATGCTGTTGTGGTCGCGCTGAAATCGCGCACAGCGCCTGTAGGAACGGCTGTTGCAGAAAGCCTAGGCGCAGTTGATTGGCTGAAAGCGCGCGGCGCGCGTCAGATTATTTCGAAATATTGCTCGACGTTTGATTCCACAAAAGACGGTAATATCGGTCCGATTGCGGATGCGATGATGGCACGCTTGGACACGGATTTTGCGCTTGTTTGCCCCGCCTTTCCCGGGGCCGGGCGCACGATCTACAAAGGGCAGCTGTTCGTTGGCGACCAATTGTTGGCGGACAGTCCGATGAAGGACCACCCGCTCACGCCGATGCGAGACAGCGATTTGATGCGCTTGATGGGCCAGCAATCCAAACACGACGTCGGTTTGATCGACTTGGCCACTGTGCGCGCCGGGGCTGGTGCCATCACGGCGCGGATCAATGCTTTAAAGCAACAGGGCTTCAAATACGGTGTGATCGATGTGGTCGATGACAGCGATTTGGACGTGATCGGTCAAGTGGCTTATTATCATGCGCTGGTTACAGGCGGGTCCGGCATCGCCAAAGGACTGCCCGCCGCTTGGCGTGCCGCAGGACATGTAAGTACCGCAAAGATCCCAAGCCCGCCGATGGCGCAAGGCCGCACGGTGATCCTGGCTGGGTCGTGCAGCCAAGCCACCCGCGCGCAAATCGCCAATATCCCGGCGGATTGGGGCACTTACCAGGTCGCAGCGTCGGATGTGGCGGGGGACCCGAAATTGGCGGATGAAATCAGTGCTTGGATTGACGCGCGCAAAGATACGGCCCCGTGCGTGATCTATTCTTCGGCAGATCCGTCCGAGGTCGCCAAGGTGCAACAGTCTTTAGGCGCGGCACAAGCGGGCCACATGATCGAAACCCTCATGGGCCAGGTCGCCCAACACGCGCGCAACAACGGCATAAAGCGGTTGATCGTTGCGGGGGGCGAAACCTCGGGCGCTGTCGTGTCGGCTTTGGGAATTTCGGCCTTGCGTATTGGCCCGCAGATTGCGTCCGGTGTGCCCTGGTGCGAAACGCTAGATGCAGATCGCGTGGCGGTGGCTTTGAAGTCGGGCAATTTCGGGGGAGCTGATTTCTTTGCAGACGCCCTCAACATGCTCGGTTGATTGGCTATCATGTATAAAGTTGCCGTCATCGGGCTGGGGTATTTCAGTCAGTTTCACCTTAAATCCTGGGGCACAATGCCCGGCGCGCACCTTGTGGCGGCCACAGATTTGGATCCTGCGCGCCGCGCGTGGGCGCAGGCCGAAATGAACGCCCCAATTGTCGCAGATTTGCAAGAAGCGCTGGCACAAGATCCGGACATCGTCGACATTGTGGCCCCGCCAGTTGCTCATGCTGAGTTGGTGCAAGCCGCACTTGCCAAAGGACGCACGATCATCTGCCAAAAACCATTCTGCACCAGCTTGGATGAAGCGCGCGCGGTGACAGACACTGCGGAAAAAGCGGGTGCCCGGCTGTTGATCCATGAAAATTTCCGGTTTCAACCATGGTATCGCACCATGAAAAACGTGTTGGACAGCGGAACATTGGGCCAGGTGTTCAGCGCTCGTTTTGCACTGCGTCCTGGTGACGGTCGCGGGCCGGATGCCTACCTGTCCCGGCAACCCTCGTTTCAAACCATGAAGCGTTTGTTGATCCACGAAACCGGTGTGCACTTTATCGACCTGTTCCGCTGGCTGCTGGGGGATGTGCGCGCGGTTTATGCCGATCTGCGACAACTCAATCCCGTTCTTCAGGGCGAAGATGCGGGGCTTATGATTTTGCACCACGACAGTGGTGCCACCAGCACATTTGACGGCAATCGCTTGTCCGATCACCGCACAGACGCGCCGCGTCGCACGATGGGCGAAATGGAAATCGAAGGCGAGGGCGGCACCCTTTGCTTAGACGGTATGGGGCGCGTGACCCTGCGTGCTTTTGGGACCCAAAACGTGCAACATCTGGAACCGGCCTATCCCCCCGACGAAACTTTCGGGGGCGGATGCGTCAATGCGCTGAACATGCATGTGGTGGCCGCTTTGGATGGGCGCCAAGTTTTTGAGAATGAAGCAAAAGATTATCTTCCAGTGATCGCTCTTAGTGAGCTTGCCTATACCTCGGATGCACGGGGTCAAAAAATGAAAGTTGAGAAAAATAAGATGTTTGCAGTCTGTGTTGAGCTTACGATCAGACCGGGTCAAATGGATAAGTTTTTGCCGTTGATGCGCGCCAATGCTTCGACCTCCTTGCGCGAAGAGCCCGATTGCCACCGATTTGATGTGGTTCAAGTTGATGACGCCCCAGACCTGATCACGCTGTACGAAGTCTATACCAATGCGGCTGCGTTCCAAACACATCTGGGCACGACGCATTTTCAGCAGTTTGATGCTGCTGTGACGGATTTAGTCGCACAAAAATCTGTGCGCACGGGAACAGTGCTGTAGACAAGACGTTTGCCATATGGGGCAGGAAGCGCAACATCAGATCGGCGCGCAATCACGACCCAACACAAAGATCACTGTGCCTGTGGCGCCAAAATACAACTGGGTAAAGTCACGGTCGACAAACCAACCATGACGCTTCCGACGGCTGAAGCGATCGGCGTGAACTTTGTAATCATCTATAAAGCTCTTGCATGTATTGTCGGTTTGCACCAGCTGCTCGGCAACAAAAGCACCAACAACAAATTGGACAAATGACCAGTTCATCCACAACTTATTGTGCTTATCCCCAAATAAAGGGTTGCCACAACAGCGCGGCGCAAGGCACCATGCGGTATTGGTTTTGGTCGCGTTCCAGGGCCAATTGAGCAGCCGAATTAACACAAAGGGGCCAAAGAGCTTCGTGTTTTGGCGAGTATGAGGTGGCATTATGGCCCTAAGCGAGCATTCTTTTGAAGACGACCTACATCCTATCGACATTGTTGAAAATCTAGCGACATATCACGACTGGGATTTCGACCGCATTGCAGATGATCAGATTGCAATGGCTGTAGAAGGCCAATGGCGGACATACGCGATAACTTTGGCTTGGTCTGATTACGATGAAACCTTGCGCATGGTCTGTACGTTCGAAATGGAACCCCCCGATGAAAAATTGCCGGGATTGTTTGCGCTGTTGAACTTAATCAATGACCAATGTTGGGCGGGGGCGTTCACGTATTGGGCCGAACAGAAACTGATGGTCTATCGCTACGGCCTTGTTTTGGCCGGTGGTCAAGATGCTGGGCCTGAGCAAGTCGATACAATGATTGGAGCCGCCGTGATGAGTGCCGAGCGGTACTATCCTGCCCTGCAATTGTTGGTTTGGGGCGATCAGACACCGGAACAAGCGATTGGTGTGGCCATTGCGGAAGCCTATGGGCGCGCTTGAGCTTTTTGCGGGGGCCGGAGCCTCCGGCGGGAGTTTATTTAGCTAAGTGAAGCCGGCGATGAGTGCTGAAATGTTGACAGCTTTGCTGTTTACGTGTCGATAGACAAGATTTTGCAGGGCTTAAGAGGGATCATGGATTTTTCAAAGATTGAAGCGCGTGGTTTGGTATTGCTGGGCTGTGGGAAGATGGGGTCTGCTATGTTGGCGGGCTGGTTGCGGGATGGGTTGCGTGCGCAGTCTGTTTGGGTTCAGGATCCGGCGCCTTCTGAATGGGTACAGCAGTTAGGTGTTCGGGTGAATGATGTGCTTCCGCGCGCGCCTGCTGTGGTTTTGGTTGCTGTGAAACCTCAGATGATGGCGGATGCCTTGCCACAATTGGTTGCTATGGGCGGTGGGTCTACTTTGTTCTTATCTGTGGCGGCGGGGACATCGATGGCGACATATGAAGGGATTTTGGGGGTGGGGACTCCAATTGTGCGGGCGATGCCGAATACGCCGGCAGCGATTGGGCAAGGCATTACGGCGCTGATTGGGAATGGACAGGCCAGCGTACAGGATCTGGTTCTGGCAGAAGAGATGTTGCGCGCGATTGGACAAGTTGTAAGGCTGAGTTCAGAGGATCAGATGGATGCTGTGACGGGGCTTTCGGGATCTGGGCCGGCTTATTTGTTTTACATGATCGAGGCGATGGCGGCGGCTGGGCAGGCCCAGGGGTTGTCGGCCGAGTTAGCGATGGACTTGGCGCGCGCGACTGTGGCTGGGGCTGGCGCTTTGGCGCAGCGTTCGGAAGAAGGCCCCGACCAATTGCGGGTCAATGTGACATCGCCGAATGGGACGACTGCGGCGGGGCTTGAGATCTTGATGGATCCGGACACGGGGCTGTCGCCGTTAATTGGTGCGACGATTTCGGCGGCCACGGACCGATCTAAGGCGTTATCGCGTGGATAAGATTGAGTTTGCGGATTTTTTGGCGGTCGATATTCGAGCCGGACGCGTGACGCGGGCCGAGCCGTTTCCCGAAGCGCGAAAACCGGCCATAAAGCTGTGGGTTGATTTCGGTGCAGATATTGGCGTTCGTAAATCGTCTGCGCAAATTACGGAACATTATACATGTGATGATTTGATTGGGCGGATGGTGATGGGGGTTGTGAACTTTCCCGCCCGCCAGATTGGGCCGTTTATGTCGGACGTATTAATTTTGGGCTTTGAAGACGCGGGTGGTGGTATTGTTTTGGTGCGCCCGGATCAGGAAGTTCCTTTAGGCGCAAGGATGTGTTGAGATGACGAAAATTTGGATCACCCGGCCGCTGCCGGATACTGTGATTGAGGCGGCACGTGGCAACTTCGATGATGTCGAGGTGCGCGCCGAAACTTTGCCTTTGGATGGGGAAGAATTGCGGCGGGCTTTGCGCGATTTTGATGCGGTTTTGCCGACTTTGGGGGACATGTTCAGCGCGACTGTGTTTCAAGACGTTGCTAATCCGCGTGCGAAGGTGTTGGCCAATTTCGGTGTAGGCTTTAACCACATCGATGTGGCGGCGGCCAAGACGGCGGGGATTGCCGTGACAAATACGCCGGGCGCCGTGACGGATGCGACCGCGGATGTTGCGATGACGTTGATGCTGATGAGTACGCGCCGTGCTGGTGAGGGCGAACGCCTGTTGCGCGCAGGGCAATGGCCCGGTTGGCATCCGACACAATTGCTGGGGCTGCATCTGAGTGGCAAGACCGTGGGCATTGTCGGCATGGGACGCATTGGTCAAGCGATTGCGCGGCGGTGTCATTTTGGCTTTGGGATGACGGTGCAGTATGTGAATCGCTCTGCCAAGGATTTGGATTTCCCAGCCACGCGCATGCCCAATTTGCCTGACTTGGCTAGGTCCGTGGATGTGCTGGTGGCGGCGGTTCCGGGCGGTGGTGAGACGCATCATTTGATTGGTGCGCAGACATTTGAGGCGATGCAGCCGCATGGGCATTTCATCAATATCTCACGTGGGGATGTGGTAGATGAGGCGGCGTTGATTGCGGCTTTGCAGGCAGGTCAGATCGCAGGGGCAGGCTTGGATGTGTATGAATTTGAACCCAAAGTTCCCGACGCCTTGATAGCTATGGAGCAAGTTACTTTGCTGCCCCATCTGGGCACTGCGGCGCTAGAAGTGCGCACTGATATGGGCCTTATGGCTGTGGATAATTTGCGCGCGTTTTTCGCAGGACAAGCGCTGCCGAACCCGGTCTAGATATCGCCGACAGCACTGCGCCAATGGCGGCGACACAGGGACACATAGGTCTCATTTCCGCCGATCTGCACTTGTGCACCGTCTTTCAGGGCGGTGCCATCGGCTCCCATGCGCACAACCATCGTCGCTTTTTTACCACAGTGGCAGATCGTGCGGACTTCGCGCATTTCGTCCGCCAATGCTAACAATGTGGCAGAGCCCGGAAACAATTGGCCGCGAAAATCGACGCGCAGTCCGTAACACATCACCGGAATTCCCAGATCATCCACCACCCGGGCCAGTTGCCAAACCTGATCTTCGGAAAGAAACTGGGCCTCGTCGACAAAAACACAGGCCATCGGTGTCGTGCTGTGGCGTGTGCGAATAAGGGCCATCAGATCTGTGTCTGGCGTGAACGTATCTGCCGGGGCGTCGATCCCAATGCGCGACGCGATCATACCGGGACCTGCGCGATTATCGAAACTGGCCGTCAGCAAAAATGGCTCCATCCCGCGTTCGCGGTAATTATGCGCGGCCTGCAGCAAAACGGTCGATTTGCCTGCGTTCATGGTGGAGTAATGGAAATATAGCTTTGCCATACGTGCTGATTAGCGCAGTCGCGGTGTGATTTGAACCACTTGATCTGACTTTGGGTCTTGGCGCGCAGCTAATATTCAGGGTGGGACCGCCGATCCGTGAGTGGATATCGCGCGCATCAAATCGATGCCGATCGCGTGTCACATATAAGCCATCCTCGCAGACTCATGACCCGCGATAGAGAGCTTGTGCGAACATGACCCGCCACCCGACATGTCTGTGCGGCGTTTGGAGCATGTCCCACCCTGATACCAGTGCTTGGGAACTGGTTACGTTTACACATCCAAGATAACCTTAGGACAGCTTTGTGTATGACGTTTTCCTGCCTTCCCATTAATGGGAAAACATGGCAAGTGTTCCCCGCGGTAGACTTAGGCGTCGCACATGAAGGTGCATCAAGAATGACAATATCGGCGATTGGCAGCTATCTCAAAAAGCACACTGAGGCATTGGTGAAAGACGTCGGTGTCGAACCTGCGTGCGAACTGACTGGTAAATCCAAGGCGACCTTGGGTCGATATTACTCGGACAACCCCGAACATGCGGATCGATTTATGCCGGTGGATTCGGTGGCGCGTTTGGAAGAAGCCTCAAGCTATCCTCATGTCACGGCGGCATTGGCGGAATTAAAGGGCATTTCGCTATCTTATGATGATCGACGTCCCAATGACGCCAAAGGGTCGGGCGGGGTGAATGCGGATGTGATTGCTTTGGCGCAGCGCTTTGCGATGTTGATGAGCGAATATCAGCTGTCCATCGAGGACGGCGTGATTTCGGTGAATGAGGCTAAGCGTCTGCTGCGTGAAACCGTGATGTTGCAACAGGTTTTGATCGATATGAAGCTGCATTTGGAAGAAGAAAGTGGCTGAGGACGCGCTGTCCGCTCTTGTTCTAGAGACCTTACCAGCAATAGATGTTGAGCTGCTGAAAGCGCCTGGTGATCCGGGGCATCCCCCCCGGATTTTGTTATTGTACGGCTCTTTGCGCAAAGACAGTTATTCCCGCGCTGCGGCCGAAGAAGCCGCGCGGATCCTGGCCCATTTGGGCTGCGAGACCCGGATGTTCGATCCAAAAGGCTTGCCGCAAGTCGATGATCCAGATGTGAATGACACCCATCCCAAAGTTGTGGAATTGCGCGATTTGGCGGTTTGGAGCGAAGGCATGGTGTGGTCCAGTCCAGAACGGCACGGGGCGATGACGGGGATTATTAAGTCGCAGATTGACTGGCTGCCGCTGTCGCTGAAGGGCGGAATTCGCCCGACCCAAGGTAAAACGCTGGCTATCATGCAGGTCAGCGGCGGTTCACAAAGCTTTAACGCGGTAAACCAAATGCGGATTCTGGGGCGCTGGATGCGGATGGTCACGATCCCGAACCAATCGAGCATCCCCAAAGCCTGGTTGGAATTTAAACGCGGGCGTCTGCCAGAAGGCCCGTTCTATGCGCGCATTGTCGATGTGATGGAAGAACTGGTCAAATTCACCTGGATGGTGCGCGGTCGGGCCGACTATTTGGTCGATCGCTATTCCGAACGGGTCGAGGATGCCGAGGCAGTTCATAAACGGGTCTCGATGAAGGACATCTGAGGGCACCGTGATTGGGGCGGGCCTTGACCTTTGCCGGCGTTTGCGGCCAGATCAGACCATGCGCAGAAAGGGTTCCCATGTACACAGCCGCCATCTCTGGATCCGGGGTTTTCACCCCGTCCCTTAGCATCACAAATGCCGAATTGGTCGAAGCCTTCAACGCATATGCGGACAAATGGAACGCCAAACATGCAACGGCGATTGCCGCGGGCGAGGCCACGGCCAAAGAGCATTCTTCGGTCGAATTCATTCACAAAGCCAGTGGCATCGAGCAGCGCTATGTGTTGGACAAAGCTGGTATTTTGAACCCAGATATCATGCACCCGACACTGCCCCAACGCAGCGATGACCAGCCTGGCGTGATGGCGGAAATGGGCGTGGATGCCTGCACCAAAGCATTGGCTCAGGCGGGGCGCGTGGCCTCGGATGTGGATGCCGTGATTTGTGCAGCGTCTAACCACGAACGTGCCTACCCCGCGATTGCGATTGAAATTCAACAGCTTATGGGTATTGGTGGGTTTGCGTTTGACATGAATGTCGCCTGTTCTTCCGCGACTTTCGGGATGCAAGCGGCGGTGGATATGATCAAGGCGGGCTCGATCCGCTCGGCCCTGGTGGTCAATCCCGAAATCTGCTCTGGCCATCTGGAATGGCGCGACCGTGACTGCCACTTTATTTTCGGCGATGTGGCGACAGCCGTGTTGATTGAGCGCGCCGAAGACGCCGGGCCCGGTCATTTCGCGATCAAATCCACCCGCTGTGCGACGCAATTTTCCAATAATATCCGCAACAATAACGGCTTTCTGCGCCGCGCGCGCCCCGATGGTGTGTCGGATCGGCGCGATATGCAATTTATGCAAGAGGGCCGCAAAGTTTTCAAAGAAGTCTTGCCTTTGGTCGCCAAACATATCGCCGATCACATGGCCGATGATGGCGTCAGCGCAGGCGATCTGAAACGGCTTTGGCTGCATCAGGCGAACAAATCCATGAACGACTTTATCGGCAAGAAAGTTCTGGGCCGCACGCCAAATCCAGATGAACAACCAAACATTCTGCAAGACTATGCCAACACATCGTCCGCCGGATCAATCATCGCGTTTTCAAAATACTCGCAGGACTTTCAGCCCGATGATCTTGGGCTGATTTGTTCCTTTGGGGCAGGCTATTCCGTGGGATCTGTTCTGGTGCAACGCCAGGCCTAAGCGACGCTGTTGGTTAGCCCTGCAGTGCTTTCACTTCCAGATCGCCCTCGGCCTGCGCCTTGATCGCCAATGCGGCAGCGTGACTGCCTGCTGCAGTTGTGAAATAAGGAATTTTCCCAAACAACGCGATGTTGCGGATGGATTTGCTGTCCTCCACCGCCTGCGCCCCTTCGGTGGAATTCATCACCAAATGCACGCTGCCATCCTTCATGCGGTCTGTTATGTCCGGGCGGCCTTCATGCACCTTGTTGACGACATCGCAGGGCACATCTTGCTGAGCCAACCAGGCCGCAGTGCCGCGTGTGGCCAGGATGGTAAAGCCTTGATCCACAAGTATTTTGGCGGCTTGCATCATGTCAGGTGTCTTGTCCGCATCCTTAATAGAAATAAACGCGCAGCCCGTTTCAGGCAGCGTCATACCCGCGCCCATCTGTGCTTTCAGGAACGCCCGAGGGAAGTCGCGATCCCAACCCATGACTTCGCCCGTACTGCGCATTTCTGGCCCCAGCAACGTATCGACCCCAGGGAAACGGGCGAAGGGCAAAACGGCCTCTTTCACCGAATACCAAGGCATGTTCGGGTCGGCCAAGGTCATCGGACCGCCAGCCTGTTTAGAGCTGCCGTATTCTGCGTCGGGTGCGTAAGGCGGGCGTTTTGGGAAAGCGGACAACATTTCACCCGCCATGACACGTGCCGCGATTGAGGCAATCGCGCTGTCTGTGGCTTTGGCGACAAAGGGAACGGTGCGCGATGCGCGCGGGTTGACCTCGATCAAATATACGACACGGTCTTTGATCGCGAATTGAACGTTCATCAACCCAACAACATTTAACGCCCGCGCCAAAGCAAATGTTTGGCGCTCGACCTCTGCAATCAGATCGTTGTCCAGAGAATAAGGCGGCAGTGAACAGGCGCTGTCGCCCGAATGTACACCGGCCTCTTCAATATGTTGCATAATTCCGGTGACATGCACGTTCTTGCCGTCACACAGCGCGTCTACATCCAGCTCGACCGCGCCGTCCAGATATCTGTCCAGCAACACAGGACTGTCGCCCGACACCACCACAGCGTCCGAGATATAACGCTCTAATTGCGCCTGATCTCGCACGATCTCCATCGCGCGACCGCCCAAAACATAGGACGGACGAATGACCAAGGGGAAACCGATATCTGACGCAATTTCAAGAGCTTCCGCATCTGTGTGTGCAATCCCATTGACCGGTTGCTTCAGGTCCAAAGATTGTACCAATTGTTGGAACCGCTCACGGTCCTCGGCCAGATCAATCGCGTCCGGAGACGTTCCAAGGATCGGAATTCCCTCAGATTCCAATGCATTGGCCAGCTTCAACGGAGTCTGCCCCCCGAACTGAACAATCACCCCATGCAGCGTGCCATTTTCCTGCTCGGTGGTCAGGATTTCCATTACATGTTCAAAGGTCAGCGGTTCAAAATACAGCCGATCCGACGTGTCATAATCGGTGGACACCGTTTCGGGATTGCAGTTGATCATAATCGTTTCATAGCCAGCATCGGTCAGTGCATAGCAGGCGTGACAACAGCAGTAGTCAAACTCGATCCCCTGACCGATCCGATTCGGCCCGCCACCCAGAATCACGACCTTTTTGCGATCCGAAGGCCGTGCTTCGCATTCGACCTCACCAAAGGCCGGGGCCTCATAGGTGGAATACATATATGGCGTTTGCGCCTCAAATTCTGCGGCGCACGTATCGATGCGTTTGAACACAGCGTGCACCCCCAAATCTTGACGGGCGCGGCGCACGCTTAGCTCATCCTGTCCGGTTAGGTTTGCAAGGCGCGCATCGGTAAAGCCCATCATTTTAAGCGCACGCAAACCGTCTTCATCGCGGGGCAGACCATTGGCGCGCACGTCGTCTTCAACGTCAACGATCTCGCGAATTCTGGCTAGGAACCACGGATCAAACATGGTGACACCGTGGATATCTTCGTCCGACATGCCGTGCCGCATCGCTTGGGCAATCGTGCGCATCCGGTCGGGGGTTTGCAAGCTAATCGCTTTGATCACAGCCGCCGTGTCGGGTGCGCCGGGTATGTCGACCTCGTCAAAACCGGTCAGGCCCGATTCCATCGACGCCAACGCTTTTTGCAAGCTTTCATGGATCGTGCGTCCAATCGCCATGGTTTCGCCCACGGATTTCATCGCAGTGGTGAGATAGGGCGTGGATCCAGGGAATTTCTCAAATGCGAATTTTGGAATTTTGGTGACAACATAATCAATTGTCGGCTCGAAACTGGCGGGCGTCACCTTGGTGATGTCATTGTCCAGCTCGTCCAAAGTGTAGCCCACGGCCAATTTCGCAGCGATTTTTGCGATAGGGAAACCTGTCGCCTTTGACGCCAACGCCGAGGACCGCGAGACACGCGGGTTCATTTCAATGACAACCATACGCCCATCTTCGGGGTTAATCGCCCATTGCACGTTGGATCCGCCGGTTTCGACCCCGATTTCGCGCAGCACTGCAATCGAGCCGTTGCGCATGATCTGGTATTCTTTGTCCGTCAGCGTGAGGGCCGGCGCGACAGTGATCGAATCGCCGGTGTGCACGCCCATAGGGTCGACGTTCTCAATGGCACAGACGATAATTGCGTTGTCCGCCGTGTCCCGTACGACCTCCATTTCAAACTCTTTCCAGCCCAAAAGTGATTCATCGACCAGAATTTGCCCGACAGGGGACGCATCCATCCCCGAGCGGCAAAAATGGATATAATCTTCTCGATTATATGCCACACCTCCGCCGGTTCCGCCCAAGGTAAAGGCAGGGCGAATGATGGCCGGCAGGCCGATTTCCTCTAATGCGTCCAGCGCGATGTGCACGCCTGCATCCAAGTCTCCGTCAGGGGCGGTCACAATCGTCGCTTTGGGATTTTCTAAGCCTAAGCGGTCCATCGCCTCGCGGAACAATTTGCGATCTTCGGCCATCTCAATGGCTTCGCGTTTCGCACCAATCATCTGCACGCCGAACTTGTCCAGTACACCCATCGCTTCTAGCGCCAATGAGGTGTTCAAACCGGTCTGGCCGCCCATCGTGGGCAATAGGGCGTCAGGGCGTTCTTTTTCAATGATTTTTGCGACAACTTCGGGGGTGATTGGCTCGATATATGTGGCATCTGCCAGCCCCGGATCGGTCATAATCGTCGCCGGGTTTGAATTGACCAAGATCACGCGATAGCCTTCTTCGCGCAGCGCCTTGCAAGCCTGAGCCCCAGAGTAGTCGAACTCGCAGGCTTGCCCAATGACGATAGGGCCTGCCCCGATGATCATGATCGAAGAGATGTCGGTCCGTTTTGGCATCAAGGTCCCCTAAAGCAACAGCACGAAAAAAGGCGCAAAATTCGATGCGTTATACGTCAAGCGCATCTCAGCGCAAGCCATGGCAGTGATTTGCACGACGCAAATTGGAACGGTTTGCTGTTAAGGCAAATTGTTCCCTTTCTGTTCGATTTTGGGGCTAGGTCCTCACTGGCTGGTAAGACTTACAAATGTAA
Source organism: Paracoccaceae bacterium (assembly GCA_045106335.1). Taxonomy (GTDB): domain Bacteria; phylum Pseudomonadota; class Alphaproteobacteria; order Rhodobacterales; family Rhodobacteraceae; genus Aliishimia. The sequence goes on from JBGCEM010000100.1 coordinate 69,541, forward strand.
ACGGAACAGGAACAAACCAGCAACCAGAAGGCTGCACGATGATATATACACTAAGAACTCTTGGTATTGTGATAAGTTTGGCGTGCGGGGTGGTAGCTGCACCGCTTTTAGCCGGTCAGGGATCATTGTTAAGCTCGAAAGCTGGTTTGGGCGCGCGGGGGGCACTTTTGAAAGTGTCTTTGGGGGCAGAGGAAGGATCATTAAATGGTCCCCCAGCCAGTCTGTTTGCGGGCAGACGGACTGGGGGGCTATTTGGCCCGAACGCACCACGATTGTCGGTGGATCCGGTGGAATTGCTATCCGCAAAGCCGTCAATTTCTGCTTTAAACAATCCCGGTGTCATAGGTTTACGCGACTTAATCGCTTATGCGGAAGCTGGGCGGGCGGGATACGATGCCGTCGTGTGGAGCGCGAAGATAAAAACTCCGAAACCACCGACGCAAATGACATTGGCCGAAATTGAAAAATGGACCGTTGAAACACCCAACCAAAACCATGCCATCGGCCGCTACCAGTTCATTCCGAATACTTTGCGTGCCTTGGTTGCTGAGCTTGGCCTGCCGCAATCCACGCAGTTTACGCCGCAGGTGCAAGATGCACTGGCGGACCTGTTGCTCGAGGACGCGGGCCTTAGCGGTTTCATGGCTGGGACGATCAGCAAAACCAACTTCATGAATAACTTGGCCAAAATCTGGGCTGGACTGCCAAATTCAACTGGAAAATCACACTATCACGGGTTTGCCGGCAACAAAGCGGTTCTCAGTTGGTCAAAGTTCAAGACTGAAATGCGCCGGATCTTTCCAAGCTGAGGTCCGGCACTCTTATGACAGGAAAACTTCGGCAGTTGCCTGAAATTCACGTGGTTTTTCCGCATGCAACCAATGGCCTGCACCTGACAGCTTTGCAAATCGCGCTTTGGGAAACAAAGATCTGATCACATTTCGATACTGAAGCTGAACATAATCCGACGCGCCACCTGCCAAAAATAGCGTAGATTTGTCAAATTGCGCATCGAGATCCGGAAAAGACATGATCTTAGGCATTTCGGCCTCAAGCGCATCCAGGTTATAAAACCAGCGGCCGTTCTTAATATCCAAAGATTGGGTGAAAAAGCTCTGTAACTCTGGGGCAACGCCTTGTTCTGCAAGCTGATCTGACGCATCCGAGCGGCGGCTTACCCGGGATAAATCTACGGCGCGCATTGCGTGGATGAACGCCAACTGGGAATGCGAATACGTCACAGGCGCGATATCAGCGACCAAAAGACGGCGCACCAAATTTGGGGTTTTCAAAGCCAGCACCATTGCCGCCTTTCCCCCCATAGAATGGCCAATCACATCCATTGGCGCGCCCTCGGATGCAATCACCTGTGCCAAATCTTCGGCTTGGTCCTCGTATCCGTGGTTGTCGGACCAAAAACTTTGGCCATGATTGCGCATATCAACGCAAATCACAGGGCGCGCGACCGATAAGCGCTTGGCAAGCACGCCCCAATTGCGCGCAGAGCCATACAAGCCATGAGCGATGAGACAGGGAGTCGCCTTTGGTGGGCCATCATATCGGGTCAACGCGAGCATGAAACCTGCATAGCCGCTTGGCAAGCCGTGGACCAGAGGGCTATGAAGGTAAGTATGGACCGCAACGAATTGATACTTGGCACAGAAGCCGTGCAAGACATGCTGCGCAAAGTGCACCGCATTAAAGGCCGGGATTTGCGGGATATGTTGATGCGCAGCAAACGGGTTTTGCCCAGAGCGCACCGCAAAGACGGCGACATTCTCAGCGATGCTTTGGACAAAATTGGCCATCCGAAGCTGGAAAAAATGATAGATTTCAAAATGGCAGGCGCGGCACAAACGCGATTATTTGATCACTTAAAGGCAATTGACTTGGCCGAGCGACGCCGGGGACGTTTGCTTGCTTTGGGCGGTGTTGTTGCACTTAACATCTTGATCGTTTTGGGGCTGTTTTTGACATGGATGGTTTGGTCTGGGCAAATTTAGCGCATAATTACAGAGCGTATGCGTGGGGCGGCCAGTTCGGCCCATTGCGTGTAAATCTTTGGGCCGGGATGAAACCCGTCCTTGGCCATGTGATCAGAATTTAACGACACATCTATTGGCAGATATGCACAGTTTTCTGCCACAGTGATCTGCTTCAAAACCTTATCAAAACGCGCCGCGCGCCAGGCAAACATGCTTCGTAAGGGGTTGGGAAGAAGGGGAAAATCCCGTATCGGAGGCAACCCGGACACAAAAATTTTTGGTGCTCCAAAGTCGCTGCGCAATCGATTTAACAGCTCAGACACATCACGTCGCCAATGCGATTGCCGCCGCAAGTTCTTGGTGTCGTTTACACCAAATATCACAAAGACAACGTCGAATTCGTGTCCCTTCACCAGATCCAATAGACCTGGCGCATCCGCCGAAGTTGCCCCATTTCGCGCGGCCAAGTGCCAACTCACTGCGCGATCTACGCTGAGATGGCGTGCCAATTGTGGGGTCAAAGCTTGGTCTTGGGTCTGCACACCGACCCCAGCCGCAGAACTGTCGCCGATCACCAAAAGGCGTAAGTCAGGACCTGTCCCGATCTTGCCACTGCGTGGTCCTGTTGGTTCAGGCAGCCTCTGCGCGCGCTTAATTACCCAGGCGGATTGCGCAATCAGCAAAGGAGACAAAGCCAGTGTAAGGCCCGTCTCAAATATCGGTTTCATCAACATACCGCCAAAATGCGCCAGGATGACACAGAATCAAGGGGGACGTCGGGGCAATCATGTTGCGCGCTTCGGCAGAAATCCGCTCGCTATTTGCGCAGAACCCAGCCAAGTTCAGGGTTTGCGTTCACCGTCCTTCGGCGCCAGGTCGTAGGGCGCGGCGATGTGCCAAACATGGTCGGGAATCATGTTTTTCATCTTTGCGGGTGCTGCGCGGCGCAGGTGCAAAATCGTTTCAGCGGCTTTCATTTCTAGCCGCGCACGGGCAAATTCCAAACCCTGTGGCCCCGTCCTGGGCTGCAGCCAACTTACGATTGGGCGCAGCCAATTGGGCATGCGGCGCAACGGCAACCCGCCGGCGGCACGATCTGTATTCGCGACAAAGCCCTTCACAGCCCCTGCGCGTTTGCCCTTGGATCCGGGGGCATCCAGCCGCACTTGATCCCCTAAATTGTCCAGCAATTCCCGACCCCGTGCATTGCGCACGATCACCCATTGATCGCCTTGCCCGCCCATATATCCAACGGTGATATCGGCCAATGCGTTCGTGTAATCGACGCAAGTGCGGCAAGTCAGCGGGAAAAAATCCCCCGGAAGATCGGAAATTGGAAGCGACAAAAATGGGATCTCGCGCTTGCGCCCATCATCATAGCGCAGCTCAACTTTGTAATCGGCACGGAACTCTAGATAGCTGATTTCGTTTGGGTTTTCATCTAACAGCGCCAGGAAGTCGTGGAAATTCTCGGTGGTTGTATTGTCCGAGCAAGGCGTGCCGATCACAAAAAGTGCCTCAAATCCAAGGTCCTGTTCCAGCGCGCGCAAAGCGTAAACCTGGCACGGAATTCCGATGACACCCAACCGCGAAAACCCCTGTGCGCGTGCAGTGTCCAGCAATGCCAACAACGGCCCGTAGCCCATCCGCATACCACGTGCTTGGGCCATGTCGTCGGGATCCGTGATCAAGGCGGGCAGGGGTTTCCAACGGTCATTTGGGTCCGGGATTACGGTCAAAATCGCATCCACTTTGCCCGCGCGCAGCAAAGCCGCCCCCAGCGCTGTGGTCAGGCCCGTCCATTGCGCACCAGGTGCCGGTGGGGTCAGCGCGGCGCGGTACATCGCGATATGGGGCCCAAAAAATGTTTCGTCCCCCGAACCGCGCGTGCGCCCATGAATTGCTTGTTCCATACGGGGATAGTCCGGCGCTATGAACTGACAGGCCTTGCCGCAATCCCCTGGCTGTTTGGTGCGCGAAATCCCACAATCCGTGCACAAACCGCGCGGGGCTGCTGCGGCAAATTCGGGGATAATCATGTAAACTGTTCCGAAATCAAACGCTCTTCCAGACCATGGCCGGGATCAAACAGGATGCGGTGCGAAATCGAAGGCTCGGATCGGATATCGACGGCCAAGACACCGCGCACAGACACGCCATCCGCATCCGCCATGACCGGGCGCTTTTCGGGCTCCAGAACCTCAAATCGAACCCGCGCCTTTTTGGGCAACAGCGCCCCGCGCCATCGTCTGGGACGGAACGCAGCGACAGCTGTAAGCGCCAAAACATCTGATCCAATTGGCAAAATTGGCCCATGTGCGGAATAATTATAAGCCGTCGATCCCGCCGGAGTCGCCACCAAAGCGCCATCACACACAAGCTCGGTCATCCGCACACGCCCATCCACGCTGATGCGCAATTTGGCCGCCTGCGGACCCGCGCGCAGGATCGAAACCTCATTGATTGCAAGGCCATGCGCCTCAGTTCCGTCCTTTAAATAGGCCGTCATCGCAAGGGGATTGATGTCTGCATCCTCAGCCGCTTGCAAGCGTTCAGGCAAATCATCTTCGGCATATTCATTCATCAAAAAGCCAATTGTTCCGCGATTCATCCCATAGACTGGCGCGCGCAACGCCTGACTTTTATGTAAGGTTTGCAACATGAAACCATCCCCGCCCAGGGCCACGATGACATCGGCCAGTTTGGGATCATAGGTGCCATAGCGCGCCGTCAATGCCGCCAACGCAGATTGGGCCACAGGCGCGCGCGCTGCCGTGAAAGCGATCTTCAGGGTCATGAACACGTCGTCATTACAGCAGTCCGGATAGGCGTCGTTATGCAAACTGAAACACACTTTTATCTTGCACACCAGCGACGTCGCTATAAATCGTGAAATGTCGCGAATGCCTCTATGCGGCGCAGATCGTTTCCGATAGGAAACACCACCAGATTTTGGACAAAAGGATAGTCCCATGAACATGACGCATCGCGACGATGGATTTTTCACTGAAAGTTTGGCCGAGCGCGACCCCGAATTGTTTGGCTCGATCACCTCTGAACTGGGGCGGCAGCGCGATGAAATCGAGTTGATTGCGTCCGAAAACATCGTCTCGGCGGCTGTGATGGAGGCGCAAGGCAGTGTGATGACCAACAAATACGCCGAAGGTTATCCTGGCCGGCGGTATTATGGCGGCTGCCAATTTGTGGATATCGCTGAAGATTTGGCGATCAAGCGGGCTTGCGAATTGTTCGGGTGCGGCTTTGCCAATGTGCAACCCAATTCGGGCTCACAGGCGAACCAGGGCGTGTTCCAAGCGCTGTTAAAGCCGGGCGATACGATTCTTGGCATGAGCCTGGATGCGGGAGGCCACCTAACGCACGGGGCCAAGCCAAACCAATCTGGCAAATGGTTCAATGCGGTACAGTATGGTGTGAAACGCGACACGCTGGACATTGATTATGAGCAAATTGAAGCGCTCGCGCTTGAGCACAAACCGCAGATGATCATCGCAGGCGGTTCGGCGATTCCCCGGGTCATCGACTTTGCCAAAATGCGTGAAATCGCGGACAAGGTCGGCGCCTATCTGCTGGCGGATGTGGCGCATTTCGCCGGGCTGATCGCGGCAGGCGAATACCCCAATCCTTTCCCACATGTGCATGTGGCGACGACCACGACTCACAAGACCTTGCGCGGTCCGCGCGGTGGCATGATCCTAACCAATGACGAAGCGCTGGCCAAGAAATTCAATTCGGCGATCTTTCCAGGCATCCAAGGCGGTCCTTTGATGCATGTGATCGCCGCCAAAGCTGTCGCATTCGGCGAAGCGCTGCGCCCGGATTTCAAAATCTACCAACAGCAGGTTATCAAGAACGCGCAAGCTTTGGCGGATCAGTTGCACAAAGGCGGGCTTGAAACGGTGACACATGGTACCGATACCCATGTTTTATTGGTCGATCTGCGCCCCAAAGGCGTAAAAGGCAACGCTACAGAAAAGGCCCTGGGCCGCGCGCATATCACCTGCAACAAGAACGGCGTGCCGTTTGATGACGAAAAGCCGATGATCACCTCGGGCATTCGTCTGGGCAGCCCCGCAGGCACGACACGTGGCTTCGGAGAACCCGAATTCCGCCAAATCGGCGATTGGATCAACCGAGTTGTGGATGGCTTGGCTGCAAATGGTGAAGATGGCAATGGCGATGTCGAAGCGGCTGTCAAAGCGGAAGTGTCTGAACTATGTGGCCGTTTCCCGCTATATCCCAATCTGTAACTTAGATGATGGCGCAAGGGGTTTGGGTCCTACGCCATCTCTCCATCGGTCAGTGTTGAACGTTGTTCACAAGGCAAAGATTAATCGGTCTGAATCCCGTCTATACGATTTTGAACCATGTTCAGGCGGGCTTTGTCCCGCTTGAATGAACGCTGCGCATAACCAGTTCCGATATCATGTGCGCGACTTGATCGACTGGCAGCGCCGATATTCGGCGCTCTAATCCCAACAGAACTACTCCGTGCACTGCTGCCGCCAAGGCCCGCACCGAAATATCCAAATCAACCCGCGATTTTTCAGGGTGTACGTGCGCAAGCGGTCTTGCAATTTGGGCAAAAAGATCATTGATATCAGCCAGATACCAGTCCGGAACAGTGTCCCCAAAATCAAACAATGCGCGCCATAGATGCGTATTTTGGGCGGCAAATGCCAAATAAGCATGTCCAAATTCAACCAGTCGCTCTTGCGGATCACTGTCGTGTTTGCCCTGTGCACCCTGCGCGAGGGCCTCTGAAAGCTGGCGAAATGTGCGCTTATTTACGGCCAGTACAAGCGCCTGCATATCCTTAAAGTGTGTATAAATCGCCCCGACGGAACATCCGACCTTATGTGCCAGGTCCCGCGCCTTCAGGCTACGGGACCCATGTGCCGCGATTTCAGCTTCAGCTGCATCAATCAACGAATTGCGTAAGCGGTCTCGGCGGGTCTCGGGTGGGGACGGCATCAACAAGTCCTTCGTGAACGCCGTTCAACCTTAGCCTTCAACGCCAATTGAAACAAGGTGTAGGCTGCGCCCTACAGCCCAAGACCTCAGCTGCCCGCGTAGCCAATTGTCTGCAATGCGCTTCGAATCTCATCCAAAATCACCGGATCATCGATGGTTGCGGGCATCTTAAAGCTCTCATCATCGGCGATTTTGACCATCGTCCCGCGCAAGATCTTTCCCGACCGCGTCTTGGGCAACCGGTCCACCACCACAGCAAGTTTGAACGCAGCGACCGGCCCGATCTGCGCGCGAACCCGCGCGACTTCTTCCGCAATAATTTCAGTCCCGTCGCGCGTTACACCACTGTTTAAGCACAGAAAACCAATCGGCATCTGTCCTTTTAGGGAATCACTGACCCCAATCACAGCGCATTCCGCAACGTCAGGGTGCCCGGCCAAAACTTCTTCCATCGCGCCTGTCGACAGGCGGTGCCCGGCAACGTTAATCACGTCATCCGTGCGTGCCATAATGTACAAATAGCCATCAGCATCTTTCATGCCCGCGTCGCCAGTTTCGTAATACCCTGGAAACGCCGTCAGATAGCTTTTGCGAAAACGGTCCTCAGCATTCCAAAGCCCCGGCAAGGTCCCGGGGGGCAACGGCAATTTCACTGCAATCGCCCCAAGTTCCCCATCCGCAACAGGATGCCCATCTTCGCCCAAAATCTGTACGTCATAGCCCGGCATCGCAACGCAGGGCGAGCCGATCTTCACATCCATCAACTCAAGCCCCATCGGATTTGCCGCAATCGCAAAACCTGTCTCTGTTTGCCACCAATGATCTAACACTGGCTTCTTCAGCAGTTTTTGCGCCCATTCAATCGTGTCAGGATCTGCGCGCTCACCGGCCAAAAACAACGCACACATGGAAGATAGATCATATTTGGCGGCCATTTCCCCTTTGGGATCTTCGCGTTTCACGGCGCGGATCGCGGTGGGGGCGGTAAAAAAGCTTTTGACCTTGTGTTCTTCAATGACCCGCCAAAACGTGCCTGCATCGGGCGTGCCGACCGGTTTGCCCTCAAACACGACAGTGGTGCAGCCCGCGAACAAAGGCGCGTAGCAAATATAGGAATGCCCCACGACCCAACCCACATCCGATGCCGCCCAGAACACATCGCCGGGATCGCAATTATAGATGTTTTTCATGGTCCACTGCAGCGCCACGATATGCCCTGCGGTGGGGCGTACCACCCCTTTAGGTGCGCCCGTGGTGCCAGACGTATATAAGATATAGGCCGGATCTGTTCCCGCCACGGGGACGCATGGCGCAGGGCTCACCCCGTCTTGGATCGCGTGCCAATCGAAATCGCGCCCTGCAATCAAGTCCGCGCTGTGTTCTTTGCGTTGCAATATGACGCAGAATTCGGGCTGATGGGTGGCGAGCTCAATCGCCCCGTCAAGCAGTGGTTTGTAGGCCACAATCCGCCCTGGTTCAACACCGCAAGATCCCGCGATAATCGCTTTGGGGGTGCAATCATCAATGCGCACCGCCAGTTCATTCGCGGCAAATCCGCCAAAGACCACGGAATGAATGGCGCCGATGCGGGTGACGGCCAACATCGCGACCAGGGCTTCGGGCACCATCGGCATGTAGATGATGACCCGGTCGCCTTTGGTGACGCCTTTCGCGGAAAGCGCACCGGCCAGAGACGCCACTTGGGTTTGTAGCGCGCGGTATGTGGTGGTGGATTTCGCGCCGGTGATGGGGCTGTCATAGATAATGGCCGCTTGGTCGCCGCGCCCGTTTTCGACATGCCGGTCGACGGCGTTGTAACACGTGTTGACGCGCGCATCGGCGAACCACTCATAGATATCGTTTCCGCGATCATACAGGGCCTGAGTTGGCGCGCTGTCCCAGCTTACGGCACTGGCAGCTTGCATCCAGAAGGTTTCGGGATCGTCCTGCCAGCGCTCATATGTGTGTGAATAGCTCATGCCGTCTGTCCTTATGCGCGTCCGTGTTGTGCAAGGTTTAATGATGCACCTTTGCCCGCATCAAGCCACCCCAGAACAGGTGGCCCAAAAACTGTAAATTTATTTGCTAAAGATGATGCACCCAATCCCTATCCGTATTCTGCGACAGGTGTTCCAGCGATAGCTGACATGTTCAACAATCCCCGCGCAGTAATGGAAGGTGACACGATATGCGCTTTATTCCCCATTCCCATTAAGATTGGACCGACCTCAAGCCCGCCCCCCTTCATTTTTAGAATGTTGCGCACACCAGAGGCGGCATCGGCATGGGCAAAGATCAGCACATTGGCAGAACCCTCCATGCGGTTGCCCGGCAAGATACGTGCACGCAGATCTGGATCCAGGGCGGTGTCGATATTCATCTCGCCCTCATAGGTGAAATCTTGACCGTCTTGGTCCAGCAGAGTCATCATTTCACGCAGACGCGCCCCGGACCCATCGCTTTGATTGCCAAATTGAGACTGCGAGCAAAACGCCACATTCGGCGTGATCCCAAAGCGGCGGACGTGGCGCGCGGCCCCTTGGGCGATTTCCATCATCTCGCGCGGGGTGGGTGTGGTATGCACATGGGTGTCTGCGATGAACAGCGGCCCGTCTTCCAAGATCATCATCGACAGCGCGCCCACAGGATGCAGCCCATCGCGCCCCAGCACTTGGGTGACATAGTTCAAATGCCAGCGAAATTCGCCAAAGGTCCCGCAGATAAGGCTGTCGGCCTCGCCACGATGCACCATGACGGAACCAATGGCGGTGGTGTTTGTGCGCATAATCGCGCGGGCCAGATCCGGGGTGACCCCGCGCCGCGCCATAAGGTCATGATAGCTGCCCCAATAATCGCGATATCGATCATCTTTTTCGGGGTTCACAATCTCAAAATCTTGGTCAGGGCGAATGCTTAGGCCCAGCTGGCTGCAGCGCGCTTCAATCACTTTAGGCCGCCCGATCAGCACGGGCTTTTCAGGCGTGTCTTCCAGGATCGCTTGGGTGGCACGCAGCACGCGTTCGTCTTCCCCTTCTGCAAACACAATCCGACGCGATGCGGTGGCCGCAGCGTCAAAGACGGGGCGCATGACCAGGGCGGACTTAAAGACCGATCCATCCAATTCCTGCTTATAGGCTTCCAGATCCGCAATGGGCCGCGTGGCGACGCCCGTGGCCATCGCCGCTTTGGCCACAGCGCCAGAGACGACACCGATTAAGCGCGGATCAAACGGTTTTGGGATCAGATAATCTGCGCCAAATGTCATCTGCTCGCCCTTATAGGCGGCGGCGGCTTCGGCGCTGGTGGTGGCGCGGGCCAGTTTGGCGATGCCTTCAACGCAGGCCAGTTCCATGTCATCGTTGATTGTGGTCGCCCCGACATCCAACGCCCCGCGAAAGATAAAGGGGAAGCACAATACGTTATTGACTTGATTGGGAAAATCACTGCGCCCCGTGGCGATAATGGCATCAGGGGCGACTTTGCGCGCCAGGTCGGGCAGAATTTCTGGTGTCGGATTTGCTAGGGCGAAAATGATCGGGGCGTTGCGCATTTTGGCAACATGATCGGGGGTGAGCACTTCGGGGCCAGACAAGCCCAGGAACATATCCGCGTCTTCAATTACCTCATCCAAGGTCCGCTTGTCCGAGGCTTGGGCAAAGGCGGTTTTGGCCGGATTCATATCCACCTCGCGGCCCTCATAGACCAGCCCATGCACATCACAAAGCCAGATGTTTTCGCGTTTGACCCCCAGTTTCACCAGCATGTTCAGGCACGCGATCCCCGCAGCGCCCCCGCCCGTTGAGACCAATTTGATGTCTGCAAAGCTCTTGCCTGCCACATGCAATGCGTTGGTGGCCGCCGCGCCGACGACAATCGCTGTGCCGTGCTGGTCATCGTGAAAGACTGGAATGCCCATCCGTTCCCGGCACAGTTTTTCCACAATAAAACAATCGGGTGCCTTGATGTCTTCGAGGTTGATCGCCCCAAAAGTCGGTTCTAAAGCGCAGACAATATCGGCCAGTTTTTCAGGATCAGATTCGTTTACTTCAATGTCAAAGCAATCAATGCTGGCGAATTTCTTGAACAGAACCGCTTTGCCCTCCATCACCGGTTTGGATGCCAATGCGCCGATGTTACCCAAGCCCAACACAGCCGTGCCATTGGTCACCACGGCCACCAGATTTCCGCGGGCTGTATAGTCGCGCGCTGTGGCTGGATCGGCTTTGATTTCCAAACAGGCCTCGGCCACCCCCGGCGAATAGGCCCGCGCCAGATCACGTCCATTGGCCAGCGGTTTTGTGGCGCGAATTTCCAGCTTTCCGGGCTTGGGATAGCGGTGATAAGCCAGCGCGGCTTCACGCAGATTTTGGGTGTCTGACATTGTGTTGGGCTCCTTGGGGGAAGGTCGTTTTGCGATAGCCTGCCATGCGGCGCCACCTTTCCCTTATGCTTGCATATCGCAAAGGTGTTGGAAAGGATGTGGCGCAGTCCAAGGGGCGTTTTGCAGAATATTCACCGCAAGTGTGTAGACGGATCCTGTCGAACTCTTTGCAAAATCAATGCGCACAGAGCATGGTGCAGCCAAAATGGAGTTCAAGAATAAGATGTCCCTGAAAACCGCCGCCTTGCGCGTCCAAGCCAATGCCTATGCGCCCTATTCCAAATTCCAAGTTGGGGCAGCTATTCAAGCGGCCTCGGGTCAGATCTATGCCGGGTGCAATGTGGAAAATATCGCCTATCCCGAGGGCACCTGTGCCGAGGCGGGTGCGATTGCGGCGATGGTGGCGGCAGGGGAAACACAGCTGACGGCGGTCTATGTTGTGGCAGGTGGGCCGACCCCAGTCGCGCCATGTGGGGGCTGTCGTCAGAAGCTTGCAGAATTCGGGTCGGGCGATGTGGTAATCACTATGGCGACTGTGGCTGGGCAGGAACAGAGCACGCGGTTGGATGCGTTGCTGCCAGGTGCATTTGGGGCGGATCACATGGGATCTAAGGGGTAGCACGACATGGATGCACGTACGATTATTGGCAAGTTACGCCAAGGCCAACGTCCGAGCGCGGATGAGTTGACATGGTTTGCGCAGGGTCTCGCGGACCGCACGGTCACGGATGCGCAAGCGGGGGCGTTTGCGATGGGCGTGTGCCTAAGCGGTTTGGGCGATCCAGGCCGTGTGGCGTTGACGCTGGCCATGCGCGATTCGGGGCGCGTTTTGGACTGGGGGCATCTGGACAAGCCGATTTTGGACAAACACTCAACAGGCGGTGTCGGCGATTGTGTCAGCCTGGTTTTGGCCCCAGCATTGGCGGCGTGCGGGGCGGCGGTGCCGATGATCTCGGGGCGCGGGCTTGGGCACACGGGCGGAACCTTGGACAAGCTTGAGGCGATCCCGGGTGTGTCCACGGCTTTGGATAAAGCGCGCTTTCGTGCCGTGGTCGATCAAGCCGGGGCAGCGATTGTGGGGGCGTCTGCGGATATTGCCCCAGCCGATAAGCGGCTTTATGCGGTGCGGGATGTGACGGCGACAGTGGACAGTTTGGATCTGATCACCGCCTCGATCTTGTCGAAAAAACTGGCGGCCGGGCTGGATGGTTTGGTCTTGGATGTCAAAACCGGATCCGGCGCGATCATGAAAGATCTTGAGGCCTCGCGCGAATTGGCCGAAGCTTTGGTGCACACGGCCAATGCCGCTGGGTGCAAGACATCGGCATTGATTACGGACATGTCCGCCCCTTTGGTTCCGGCGATCGGCAATGCCGTTGAGGTGTTAGAAATCGCGCATGTGTTGCGGGGCGAAGCGACGGGTGCCGTGTTGGAAGTGGCCTTGGCCTTGGGCGGCGTGTTGCTGCATGGGGCCGGGCTTGCACGCAATATCGAAGATGGGGCCAAGACGCTGTTGGGCGCGATCCGCAGTGGGGCCGCCGCGGAAGCCTTTGGCAAGATGATTGCAGCCCAGGGCGGGCCTTTGGCGTTTATGGATCAGCCTTCGCGGTATTTACCCGAAGCGCCTGTGATCCGTGAAATCACCTCTGAAACAAGTGGGTATGTCAGCGCAATTGATGGCGAGGCCTTGGGCTTGGCGGTGATCGCCTTGGGCGGAGGGCGGCGCGTTGAGCGCGATGTGATTGACCCGGCTGTTGGCCTGTCCGGATTGGCACCATTAGGGTCAAAACTTGGGCCAAAGGACGTGTTGGGGGCCGTGCATGCGGCGCGCGCCGATCAGGCAGATCTCGCGGTGGCCGCCGTGCGCACGGCCTACACGATTTCGGATGCGCCGACCCCAGAGCCGAACCTGATCCACGCGCAGGTCGGATAGATGGGCCGCGCATTCTTAGTCGTGATGGACAGCGTTGGTATTGGCGGCGCGCCAGATGCGCACAGTTTTTTCAACGGCGATGTGCCCGATACAGGGGCAAACACCTTGGGTCATATCGCAGAATGGTGCCGCGCGCACCGGCCGGAAGGCCCTTTGAATTTGCCAGTTCTCAGCGGGTTGGGGCTGGGGCGGGCCTTGCACGCCTCGACTGGAGATCTGTGGCCAGAGGCCGACTTAACAGGTCAATGGGGCGTGGCGCGTGAGGTGTCGAAAGGCAAGGATACGCCCTCGGGCCATTGGGAGCTGGCGGGGTTGCCCGTACCTTGGGATTGGCATTATTTTCCCGACACGCAGAACTGTTTTCCCGCCGATTTGGTGGCGCATATTTGTCACGCGGCGGGCACTGATGGGATCCTGGGGCAGTGTCACGGATCGGGCACGGATATCATGGCGCGGCTGGGGCAAGAGCATCTGCGCACGGGTTGGCCAATTTGTTACACCTCGGCGGATTCCGTGTTTCAGATCGCTGCGCATGAGGAGCGTTTTGGCTTAGACCGGTTGCATCAGCTTTGCGAAACTGTGGCACCCCGTTTGCATGAGATGCGTGTGGGCCGGGTGATCGCGCGCCCTTTCGTGGGCAAGTCCGGTGATTTTCAACGTACTGCGCATCGGCGCGATTATGCGATCACGCCACCGGGATCTGTGCTGACCAATTGGGTGCAGGACGCCGGACATCATGTCTATGCCATTGGGAAGATTGGCGATATCTTTTCGCGCACGGGTATCGATGAGGTCCGCACAGGGCCTGATGCAAAACTGATGTCGCATTTGGGGGACCTTGTGCGCGACGCGGTGCCGGGCAGTTTGACCTTTGCCAATTTCGTAGAATTCGACAGCCTTTACGGACATCGCCGCGACCCCGGCGGATACGCGGCGCATCTTGAATGGTTCGATGCGGCTTTGGGACAGGTGATTGCGCAATTGCGCCACGGCGATATTATGGTGATCACCGCAGATCATGGCACGGATCCAACCTGGATTGGGACTGATCATACCCGCGAACAGGCGCCTGTTTTGGTGGCCGGACGTGGGCCAGGGACGCTGGGGCAGATCGGCTTTACAGGGGTTGCGGATTTGGTGGCAGAACATTTGGGGATAACCCAAAGGCGCTGAGGTCTTGCAGGATATGCAGCAAAATGACACCAACGTTCATACACGCGCTGGGCAAGAGGGAAACTTGGAAATGACAGATCATGTGACGGTGGTGGATCACCCGCTGGTGCAACATAAATTGACGCTGATGCGCGACAGTCAGACCTCGACTGCGGTGTTTCGGCAGCTGCTGCGCGAGATTTCCCAGCTGCTAGCCTATGAAATCACCCGAGGCTTGCCGATGACCACCAAGCCCATTCAAACGCCGATGACCGAGATGGACGCACCGGTATTGGCGGGCAAAAAGCTGGCCCTTGTGTCGATCTTGCGGGCCGGAAATGGGTTGCTGGATGGGGTGCTTGAGCTGATCCCCTCGGCGCGCGTTGGCTTTGTCGGACTGTATCGCGATGAAGAAACGCTTCAGCCCGTGCAGTATTACTTCAAGGTGCCCGATGCGTTGGATGAGCGTTTGGTGATTGCGGTGGATCCGATGTTGGCGACAGGGAATTCCTCGGCCGCGGCGATTGATTTGCTGAAAGGTGCGGGGGCCAAGAATATTCGGTTTTTGTGTCTGCTGGCAGCACCAGAAGGAATCGCACGGATGAAAGAGGCACATCCAGATGTGCCAATTGTGACGGCAGCGGTGGACACCCGTTTGAACGAGGTCGGGTATATTGTGCCGGGACTTGGCGATGCTGGGGATCGGATGTTCGGAACAAAGTGAGCGGCTGAACTTTGCACCCTGGCTTTACACGCCGCGCTCAGTAGGGCATCTTTGGCTTGGATTTCATGGGGTTCGCGATGAAACTGTCATACTTTTCGATTGGGGCCGTTTTGGCGGCATTGGCAATGCCATCGGGCGCGGCAGCACAAGCCCAAGGCAGCAAAGCCGCACCGGCTGAGTTTCCGCCATTGTCTTATCGTGGGACACAATATGTCGACAGTCAGGGATGCGTCTATGTGCGGGCGGGCACGCAGGCGAATGTGACCTGGGTGCCGCGATTGACCAGATCGCGCAAACATGTCTGCGGGGCCAAGCCGACACAAGTGGCCGGGCGCGATGGCGGGACGGCGCGCGAGATGGCGGGTGTCGAGGTGTTGACATTGGATGCACCGGTGGCAAGCGCCCCAGTTGCCCAAACGGCAACGGTCAAACGGAAGGTCAAACCGAAAGTCGTGGCCAAACCGGCACAAGCCGCTACGGCGGCGGCGCCCACGGTGCGTGTTTCCCCAAAGAAGACCCAGAGCGTCACAGGGCCGGTTGCGTCCACAGACCTGCCAGGTGCGACGCGTGTAGTGCCCAAACACTTGGCCAAACAGCGCGCAAATTCCACCGGCTTTAAGGTGCCGCGATCCTATCGCCCGGCTTGGGATGATGATCGGTTGAACAGCAAGCGCGCTGAGGGCACGTTGGCGGGGCGAGATCAGATGAACCTGATTTGGACTACGACGGTGCCGCGCCGATTGATTGATCAGAACACAGGTCGGGACATGACGGCGCGTGTTGCATTGGTTTATCCCTACACAGATTTCGCCACGCAACGTCGGAAATTGGGGGAAGTGACCCTGATGACACGCAATGGGCAGACGGTGAAGCGGATCGTGCGCAATCGTGCTGCGGCACAGGCACCGGCCCAAGATGTGCCAGCAGGTGCAAAAGCGAAACCTGTCGCGGCGAAAGTTGCCCCGGCTCGAAACGGACAATCCGCTTCGGTGGGGCGGTTTGTTCAAGTTGGCACATTTGGCGTGCCCAGCAATGCGCAAAACACCGCCACGCGGCTGCGTCAGTTGGGCATGCCCGTGCAGATCGGGACGTTGACGCGCGGTGGGCGGACTTTGCAAACAGTTATGGCGGGACCGTTCACGCAAGCGGATGCTGCGCGCAAGGCATTGGTTTCTGTGCGACGTCAAGGGTTTGGGGATGCGTATTTGCGCAATTGACGGTCTGGGCTTTTCAGGCTGCTTGGCGGGTCAACCTGCGCAGATTGCTTGAAGTCTTAGCCAGTCAGCATCGCTGATCAACGGTGTCACGATTTGGTTGCGCATGGGGTCTGCCTCGATCAACGGTAAGACGGTTTCACCTGTGATATCAAGGGCATAGGCGTAAGGCGCGCTGCGTAATTTGGCCTCAGCAAAGCGGTTCAGCAAAAGCGGCGCAGGTATCGGATCCTGGGGCACCCGCATTAGATATTCGGAATAACTGTCCAGTGCTGCGGTGTCGAGTTGGCCCGATGTGAGCAAACGGAACGTGCTGCGCAGGCCTGCATGGTCCAGCAGGGATTGAAGCGGATCTGCCAGAGTGCTGCGCAGGTGTTGGGCCAGGATGAACCCGGCTGCAATGTCAGGTTCGTCGTGGTCTTCCACATGTTGGCGGGGGATCAGGATCAGGCCGCCGGGCAGGTACAACCCGGATGCTGTCCCACTGCGAATGACCGCGATGTCGGACACCTCAAGACGGGTCCCAAGGCGGGCCAGGGCCGAGCTGTTGGACGTTGTGCCACAGACCGGGCCGGCGACACGGGTGATCCGGCCCAAAAGCTCTGCGCCGATGTCTTTGCGTGCCACATCTGGCACCACTGTGAGCGTGTGCGTGACCAAGGCGCTGGGCAACCAGAACACCAAACCATACAGAACGATGGCAAAAGACAGCACGACACCAAGGCCACGCAAGCGACCCGGGGTGGGGCGGGCGCGATCCACTGCGCGCAGCAGCGTTTCGATCGCGTTGGTCATTTCGGCTTCGTTTTCAGGCAGTTCAAGCTCTTCGGTGGTGTCTCCGTCTGGGTGAAAACGTGCTGGTGTTTTGCCTGGATTTGCGCGTACGATCGCAGGGATAGACCAATGGGCGAGCGGTGTGTCGTTCATCGCTTTGATGGTCAAGGTCGCATCGCCCAGCACCACGATCACGTCGCGGCGTTGCCCGTCTTCGGGGTCACGCCACAGACCGGCGGCTTCGATCCTGTCGTATTTCTTTAAGGCGACCATAGCGGCGTTCTGCTCGGAATTTTGTTGCTTTGGGTTAGGGTATCACTGTGTGCGGCGCACGCCAAGCGGCCCGCGCCAGATCTGCGGGCTGGGCGGGGGGATCGCTGCGTTTTTCTCAGGAAAAGCAGGCCTGCCGGTTTTTGCGACAGATAGCGGGATCCCGGGCGAGCGGGAGACAACAGCGCGCAGTTGCGAGCTATCAAAACCTGAGCCGCACCGCCTTGGCCCGGATGCGGGCTGTCTGGGGCGATGCGGGTGTGCAATTGCGGGTTAGGTATACCGCGCGGCCGTTAGGGTTGGGTAAGTGCGGCGTGCGGTGGGGTTACAGTGTTGCGGCGACTTTGCGCAGTTCGAACTTCTGGATCTTGCCGGTCGAGGTTTTCGGCAGCTCTTGGAACACCACGTGTTTGGGCGCTTTGAACCCGGCCAAGGTTTGGCGGGCAAAGGCGATCAAGTCTGCACCAGAGGGCGCGGTGCCCGGTTTCAGTTCGATAAAGGCGCAAGGCACTTCGCCCCATTTGTCGTCCGGTTTTGCGACAACGGCGGCCAGCAACACGTCCGGGTGGCCCATCAACACACCTTCGACTTCAACCGAGCTGATGTTTTCCCCGCCCGAAATGATGATGTCTTTGGCGCGGTCGGCGATCTGGATATAGGTGTCGTCATGCTGCACAGCGATGTCGCCCGAATGGAAATAGCCGCCCTTAAAGGCTTCGGCGGTAGCGTCGGGATTTTTCAAATACCCCTTCATCACCGCATTGCCGCGCATGACGATTTCGCCTTGGGTCGTGCCGTCCATTGGGATTTGGGTCATGGTTTCGTCCATAACGGTGATGTGTTCCATCATCGGGAACGCAACACCTTGGCGCGATTTGACGGCGGCGCGGTCATCGCCTTCAAGGGCGTGCCAATCCTCGTCGCGCCACAGGCATTCGGTGACATGGCCGTAGGTTTCGGTCAGCCCGTAGACATGCGTGACGTTAAATCCCATGCGCTCGATCTTGGCCAGTGTTGCGGGGGCGGGGGGCGCGCCTGCGGTAAAGACTTCGACCTGATGATCAAAGTCGCGGCGTTCGGTGTCTGGGGCGTTGACCAGCATGTTTAGCACGATGGGCGCTCCGCCGAAATGGGTGACTTTCTCATCTGCGATGGCGTTGAAAATGTTGGGCGCAGTGATGTCGCGGCAACAGATCAGTGTGCCGCCGATCACGGGCATCATCCACGTATGGTTCCAGCCGTTACAGTGAAACAGCGGGACGATCGCCAGATAGACCGGGTTCATCACCATGCGCCACGAGATTACCGTGCCCATGGTCATAACATACGCCCCCCGATGGTGGTGGACGACGCCCTTGGGCCGCCCGGTGGTGCCCGAGGTATAAGACAGCGCAATGCTTTCCCATTCGTCCTGCGGCATGATCCAAGGTGTCGTTGGATCGCCGGTATTCAGGAGGTCTTCATAGGTTTGGTGCCGCCCCGTTGCGGGAAAATTCGCTGCAGGATCAGGGATTTCGATCAAGATCGGGGGGGTGGTGGTCATCTGCGCACAGGCAGCTTCGGCAAGTGCGATGAACTGGGTGTCAACCAGGGCGACTTTGGCCTCGCCGTGTTCAAAAATATACGCCACCGTATGGATATCGAGACGGGTGTTGATGGTGTTGAGCACAGCGCCACAGGCGGGCACTCCGAAATGGGCCTCGGCCTGGGCGGGCAGGTTTGGGATGAGC
This sequence comes from Paracoccaceae bacterium, assembly GCA_045106335.1. Lineage (GTDB taxonomy): Bacteria > Pseudomonadota > Alphaproteobacteria > Rhodobacterales > Rhodobacteraceae > Aliishimia. Next base: position 88,696 of record JBGCEM010000100.1, read on the forward strand.
GTGGCGACAACCTCGCCGGGGGCAACACCCAGTTTGGTAAGCGCAGATCCAAGGCGCGAACAACGTTCATAATATTGAGCGTAGGTGACCCGGTGATCGCCATAAACAACAGCCAGCCGGTTGGCGAACACGTCCGCTGCGCGGCGCAAATGGGACAGCGGCGTGAGGGGCACATAATTCGCCGCACATTTGTCCAAGCCGGTTTCGTCGCGCATCCATCCCATGTCGGTTTCTCCCTGAATTTTGTCCCGTTCTGCTCAGAGATTTGGGGCAAAGCTATGCAAAAGTCGAGCCTATGAGCAAAATAACACATACCCGCCCGATGGCTGCAGCGCTGTCGATGGTGTCGGCCATGGCGGTGATTGGGGTAATTGATATCTGGGTGGTCGAGATCGCGCAGATCATCAGCCTGTGGCAATTTCTGATTCTGCGTCTGGTTTTGGCCGCACCGGTGATTGCGCTTTTGTCGTTGCTGGGGTTTGGGACCTTGCGCCCGCGTCAGCTGCGGGCGGTGGCGTTTCGATCCAGTTTGATTGCCACGGGGATGTTTTGTTATTTCGGCGCGTTGGCGTTTATGCCGATTGCGATGGCCTTGGCGGGGTTGTTTACCGCCCCGGTTTTTGTGCTGTTGATCACCGCGTTTCTTTTGCACCAACCGATTGGTCCGTGGAGGATTATGGCGGTAACGCTTGGGTTTATCGGGATTTTGGTGGTCTTGGGGCCGTCGCGCGATGCGTTGGGCTGGGTTTTGTTAATGCCGGTGCTGGGCGGGGCGTTGTATGCCAGCGGGGTCGTCGCGACGCGCAGTCTGTGTGAGGGCGAAAGTACCCTGACGCTGCTGCTTGGGATCTTTGTGATGCAAGGGATTTTGGGGTCGGTTATTTTGGTGCTGATCGGGGCGCTGCAGGTTGATGTCGGCGCTGGCGGCATGGCGTTTTTGACGCGCTCTTGGATCTGGCCAATTGATGGGGTTTGGGTGCTGTTGCTGGTTCAGGCTTTTGGATCGGTGCTGGGGGTCGCGATGCTGAACCGCGCCTATCAGTTGGGCGAGGCCAGCCACGTGGCCGTGTTTGAATACACGATCATGATTTTCGGACCCATCGCGGCCTGGATCATGCTGGGCCAGCCGGTGACTTGGGTGCAGGCCTGTGGGATTGCGTTGGTGGCCAGCGCGGGGATGATCATCGCCTGGCGCACCCGGATTAGCGCATAGACTGGCCGTTATGGAACAAATGCACCTTGGCTGGATCGGCGGACAAGCTGAGCATGGATCCGCGCAAGTCTTTGTGAATACCAGGCAATTTGGCGATCACGGGCTCTTTGCCTGCTGCTTCGGGTTCGAAGTAAATCAAAGTGACTTCGCCCAGAGCTTCCGTGAAATCTGCGCGGCCTGTGAACACGCCGCCCTGGTCTGTGGGGGTCATATCCTCGGGGCGGATGCCGATATTGACCTCTTTGCCCATATCCGCGTCAGTGGTGGGGATCGTCGACGTCGCGGTGCCCCCGGCGGAAAGCGTGACAGTGGTCTGCGCACCTGTGCCGGTGATTTTCCCGGCCAACAGGTTCATCGAAGGCGAGCCGATAAACTGCGCGACGAACTCGTTTTGCGGCGTTTCGTAGAGTTCCAGAGGCGAGCCGACCTGCGCGATGCCTTTATTGGCCAGCACGACGATGCGGGTGGCGAGGGTCATGGCCTCGACCTGATCATGTGTCACGTAGATCATGGTGCGGTCGGGCATGGCCTCTTTCAGGCGCGCGATTTCGATCCGTGTGGCAACCCGAAGGGCGGCGTCGAGGTTCGAAAGTGGTTCGTCAAACAGGAACACGGCCGGGTCGCGCACGATTGAACGGCCAATGGCAACGCGTTGACGTTGCCCGCCAGATAGGGCTTTGGGCAGGCGGTCGAGATATTCATCCAGCTGCAGCACGCGGGCGGCTTCGGACACGGCTTTGTCGATGTCTTCCTGCGGTGTATTCGTAAGTTTCAGCGCAAAAGACATGTTTTCGCGCACGGTCATATGCGGATAAAGCGCGTAGGATTGGAACACCATCGCAATGCCACGTTGGGCAGGAGGGACATCATTCACCACGCGCCCGCCAATCTGCAGCTCGCCCCCGGTGATGCGTTCGAGTCCTGCTATCATGCGCAGCAGGGTCGATTTCCCGCAGCCCGAGGGGCCGACGAAGACAATCATTTCCCCCGCGGTAATATCCAGATTGATATCGTTGAGGACGTTGATTTTGCCTCCGTAGGTCTTTTCCAATCCGGTCAGTTTCAGATCAGCCATGGGTTATGTCCCTTCGGTTTTGTGCAGTATTGCGAGTCCCCAAGGGTCCAGCCCGTTGGGTCTGCAATGGGGTGTGTTTGCGGCCTGGGTCCACTGCCCGGCGGGCAAGGTCAGGGGCGCGGCTTGGTCGCTGAGGTTGAACGCACAGAACAGGGTGTCGGGGCCTGATTGCCGTGTGAAGGTCAGCACATCGCCTGTCGCGTGCATGTCGTTTTGGGTGCCAATACGTAGGGCCGCGTGGGTGCGCCGGGCGGCGACGGCCGCGCGGTAATCGTGCAGCAGCGATGTTGGGTCGGCCTCTTGGCGGTCCACCGCGCGGGTGGTGTGATCTGCGCCGACAGGCAACCAGGGTTTGACGTTGCCAAAGCCTGCGAATTCGTCTTGGGTGTTCCAGACCATCGGGGTGCGGCAGCCATCGCGGCCCTTGAATTCGGGCCAGAATTCAATGCCATAGGGGTCTTGCAGATCCTCAAAGGCCACATCGGCTTCGCCCAGGCCCAGCTCTTCGCCCTGATACAGGCAGGCCGAGCCGCGCAAGCACATCATCAGCCACACATAGCTGCGTTGGGCACCGCGGGACAGATCCCAACGTGAGGCGTGGCGTTCCACATCGTGATTGGAAAACGCCCAGCAGGGCCACCCATCGGGGGCCGCTTCGGTCACGCGCTGAAAGACATCAGCGATTTCATGCGCTGTAGCGCGCGCGCCGGTCAGGAATTCAAACGCATAGCACATGTGCATGCGCGCGTCCCCGGCGGTGTATTCGCCCATGATCTGCAAGCCACGTTGCGCATCGCCCACTTCGCCCAAGCAGGTGCGCGCGTCATATTCATCCGTCAGCGCGCGCAGCCGTTCCAGGAAGGGAATATTTTCGGGGCGCGATTTGGAATAGAGGTGGTTTTGGTGGTTATAAGGATTGACCGACGGGGCGATCGAGGAATTGCGCTGATCGACCGGGATACCGGGATTTGAGCGCAGCTCGGCGTCGTGGAAATAGAAGTTGATCGTGTCCAGGCGGAACCCATCCACGCCGCATTCCAGCCAGAAGCGGGCGATGTCCAGCAGCGCGTCTTGCACATCGGGGTTGTGGAAGTTGAAATCGGGTTGTGAGGCCAGGAAGTTATGTAGGAAATACTGTTCACGCCGCGCGTCCCATTGCCAAGCAGAGCCGCCAAAGATCGACAGCCAATTGTTGGGCGGGGTTCCGTCCAGTTTCGGGTCAGCCCAGACATACCAATCAGCACGTGGATTGTCGCGCGATGCACGACTTTCTACGAACCAGGGGTGCTGATCCGCAGAGTGCGACAGGACCAGATCGATCATGACTTTGAGGTTCAGACGGTGTGCCTCGGCGATCAGCGCTTTAAAGTCGTCTAGGGTTCCAAACAGCGGATCAACGTCGCGGTAGTCGCTGACATCATAGCCAAAATCCTTCATCGGGCTTTTGAAGAATGGCGAAATCCAAATCGCATCCACACCAAGCGAGGCCACATAGGGCAGGCGGCTGGTGATACCTGGAAGATCCCCTATGCCATCGCCATTGCTGTCTTGGAAACTGCGCGGATAGATCTGATAGATCACGCCGCCGCGCCACCAGTCATCGCGGACTTTTATGTCTTTTGTGGGTTTGTGCATGTCGAGTGTCGTCATGGTGCGGCCTATTTAACGGAACCGGCCAGAAGGCCGCGAACTAAGTAACGTTGCATGGTAAAGAAGACGGTCAGCGGCACGGCGATAGACACGAAGGCGGCTGTGGCCAGGATTTCCCAATTGCCCCCACGTGTGCCAAGCAGTTCGACGATTTGGTTGGTCATCACGGTGGTTTGGCCCGAGCTGTCGATCAGGAACACTTTAGCCACCAGCAGATCGTTCCAGGTCCACAAGAATTGGAAGATGGCGAAAGAGGCCAGTGCCGGGAAGGACAGGGGCAGGATGATTTTGGTGAAAATCTGGAATTCGGTCGCGCCATCAACGCGGGCATTTTCGATGATATCGCGGGGCAGGCCGACCATGTAGTTGCGCAATAGGTAGATCGCAAGTGGCAGTCCAAAGCCTGTATGGGCCAGCCAGACGCCTAGATATCCTTTGCCGATGCCAACTTGCAGGTGCAGTTTCAGCAGGGGAATCAGCGCCAGTTGCAGGGGTACGACCAGCAGGCCAACAACAACTGCGACAAGGATCGCGCGTCCCGGGAATTCCATCCAAGCCAGGGCATAGGCGGCGAAAGCGGCGACCAGGATCGGAATGATCGTGGCAGGAATGGTCACGGTGAGCGTGTTGAAAAACGCTTTTGCCATGCTTTCGGAATTTTCCGGATCCAGCAGCATGAGGTGGTAGTTGTCCAAGCTAAGATCGGGGGGCGTTTCAGCCGTAGCGAACAGGCGAGGACCACGTGCGCCCTCAAAGGGTTCGGTGTTTTCCATCCGGTAAGCGCCTGAGGCGTCGATGGTAACAGTGCCGCCGCGACGCAGTTCGGCCACGTCTCCGGGTTGGAAGGCGTTGATATCGCGCGAGGAAATTCCCCAGCTGGACAGGACGCCATCTTCAAAGAGCTGACCCTCGATGACGTAGATGTCGCCTTGTTGCGTTTGTGCGTCGGGCCCGTTTGCGCGCACCACGACATTTTGTTCAGACGCGCCTAGGGCGTGCCACCAACCGTTCGAGGCGATCTGATCTGCCGAGCGGAACGAGGACACGAAGAGCCCCACTGTGGGCAGCATCCACAACACCACCAAGAACAAAACGGATAGGTTTACGACCCATGTAAGGATCGAACGATTTCCAGCAACTCCGTCCATCAGCGCATCTCCTCACGGGCGTTTTTAACGTTCCACACTAGGATTGGCATCACCAGTAGCATGATGACCATGGCAGCGGCCGAGCCGGCCCCCCAGTCATTGGCGCGAAACATTTTGTCATACATGTAGTTGGCCAGAACCTGCGTTTGCCACTGCCCGTTTGTCATCGCAAAGACGATGTCAAAGACTTTCAGAACGGTGATGGTGATCGTGGTCCAGACCACAAGGATCGTCGCCTTGATCTGTGGCACTTTGATTTTAAAGAAGATTTGCAGCGGGTTGGCGCCGTCGACAATGGCGGCCTCGACTGTTTCTTCGGGGATGCCGCGCAGCGCAGCGGACAGGATGACCATAGCGAACCCGGTTTGGATCCAGACCAGCACGATCATCAAAAAGAAGTTGTTCCAGAAGGGCAGGGTGATCCACGCTTGGGGCGCGTCTCCGCCAAAGAAGATGTAGAGCGCGTTGAGCAGACCGATTTGATCCTGGCCCTCGGGGCGGGTGTCATAGACCAGTTTCCAGATCACCGCAGCACCGACGAATGAGATCGCCATAGGCATAAAAATCAAGGATTTCGCGATGTTGCCCCAACGGATGCGGTCGGTCAATTGTGCGGCCAGCAACCCAAAGGCGGTCGACAGGGCGGGCACAACGATAAGCCAAAGCATATTGTTGCGCATGGCTTCCCAGAACTTGGATTCGGACAGCATTTGTCCGTAATTTGCCAAGCCGACGAAGTCATAGCCGGTGTTTGTGCGTTCGGTCACTGATAGGCGCAGCGTTTCGAACACGGGGTAGACCAGGTAGATCCCAAGTGCCAGCATGGCGGGGAGCAAAAAGAGCCAGGGGCGGACCATGTTGGCGCGGTTGATATTGCGCCCAGCATTGGCACCGCGTGCTGGAAAAATGTACTTATCCAGGACGATATTAGAAAAGTAGAAATAACCGACACATCCCGAAACACCGATGCCGATGGTGAGCAGTCCTTGCAGTGCTGGATGCATGATAGGCCCCTTTTCTGATGGAAAATGCGGGGGCGTATGGCGGCGCCCCCGCAATTGGGTTTTACTTCAACGCGTCCCAAGAGGACTGGATTTCCGCCGCAACGTCAGCCGCAGATTTGCCGGCTGTGTAGTCGACCATGCCTGTCCAGAACGAACCCGCGCCGACGCCGCCTGGCATCAGGTCAGAACCGTCAAAGCGGAACGTGGTCGCGCCCAACAGAATATCGCCCAAACCGCGCAGGGTGTCGTCTTTGTAGGCGTCTGTATTCACACCTTTATGCGGTGTCAGGAAACCGGTTTGCGCCATCATAACTTCGTGGGCGATGGGCAGTTGGAAGAACTTTACCAGCTCGGCTGCGGCATCGGACGCATTTGCGATTGCCATCAGTGTTCCGCCGCCCAGAACTGGATTGCCCAGATCTTTGTCGGCATAGCTTGGAAGGTAGAAGAAATCCGTATCAACGCCGAACTCGACCCCGTCTGGGAAGAAGGCAGGGACGAAGGATGCTTGGCGGTGCATGTAGCACTGCGGAGGCGAACTGAACAAACCTTTGGGGCTGTCGCGGAAATCGGTCGAGGCTACGGCCCCGGACCCACCAGACACTTTGGCGTCATCGCGCGCAAACCAACCAAATTCTTCGATGGCGGCAACAACGCGAGGGTCGTCAAACGGAATCGCGTTTGTGGTCCATTCGTCATAGACTTCGGGTGGCTGCGTGCGCAACATCATGTCTTCGACCCAGTCTGTGGCCGGCCAGCCCGTGGCGGCCCCGGATCCCAGCCCGATGCACCATGGCACGTCACCATCCGCGACGATTTGATCTGTCAGCGCTTTGAGGTCTTCCATAGTTTCGGGGACGTCATAGCCTGCGTCCTCAAAGTTTTCTGGATTGTACCACACCAAGGATTTGACGTTCACATTGTAGAAAAAGCCATACATCTGCGGATCGCCATTTTGGTCCGCATAGGTGCCAAGATCGACCCAGGATTGACCCGCCGCATAGTTGTCGGCAACCCAGTCAGCCACGCCGCTGCCCAAAGGCGTAAGCTGGCCTTTCGCGGCCATCACAGAGGCCAGTCCCGGCTGTGGGAAAATCGCGATATTGGGGGCAGAGCCCGCTTCGGCGTCGATAACGATCTGCTGTTCGAAGCTGTCGGATCCGGTATAGATCACGTCTGCACCGGTTGCGGCTTCGAAATAGGCCAGAACATTGTTGAAGAAGCCGTCTTCGGGCGACAGCCAGGGGCCCCCGACAGTGACAGTCTGACCGCTTAGATCCGGGGCGCTGTCGGCCCAATCTGTGTAGCTGTCCCAGTTGAACGGACCTTCGCCCGGTGCGAAAGTCAGATGTCCGTCAGCATAAGCGTTCCCGCAAACCAATGCGGAAATCGCCGCTCCAAGAAGAAGCGATCGTTTCATTATGTGTCCTCCCATTACGCACGTGGCGCAGACTTTGTAGTAAATTTCCCGAAGCGCTTTGAATAAAACGCAAGTGACGGTGAGAATGGGTTCAAATTAGAATTAGAGTCAATAGAAATTGATATTGTTTGACTACTTTTTGCATGGGCCGGGCGTTTCTCGTTGACGGGTGTTTTCAAAATTCGCAATATTTGTATCTGGAATTGAAAGCGCCTTGGATCGATGAATCTTAAAGAATTGAGCCAAAAACTGGGTTTAAGCCAGACGACGGTGAGTCGGGCGCTGAATGGCTATCCCGAGGTCAGCGAGCGCACGCGGTTGCGCGTTCAGCGTGCGGCGGATCAGCACAGCTATAGCCCAAACACGCGTGCCAAGGGGTTGGCGACGGGGCAGTCGATGATGGTGGGGCATGTGTTTCCGCCCTCGCATCAGCATGAAATGGTGAACCCGGTTTTTGGGGATTTCGTGGCTGGTGCGTCGCAGGCATTGGCGGGGGTGGGATATGGGATGATGTTCACGCGGGTGCGCGCTGAGGCTGAGGAATCCGACTACAAGAAATTACAATCCACCGGCGCAGTAGATGGTGTCGTGTTGCATGCGCCCTCGGTTGCGGACCCAAGGGTGCCGTTGTTGCGTAAATTGGGGTTGCCTTTTGTGGTGCATGGCCGTGCTTCGGGGATCGAGACGCCGTATTCATGGGTGGATGTGAACAACAAGCGGGCCTTTATGCGGGCGACCGAGTTTTTGATACAGTTGGGGCACCGTCGGATTGCGCTGTTGAACGGGCTAGAGCACTTAGATTTCGCCACACGGCGGCGAACGGGCTATTTGGATGCCTTGGCACAGGCCGGGATTGCGGCGGATCATGCGATGATCACCTCTCACAAGATGACGGAAAGCTATGGCTATGAGGTGATGCATCAGCTTTTGAAAGGCCCGCAGCCCCCGACGGCGGTGTTGGTGTCCTCGTTGATTTCGGCGTTGGGGGTGCGGCGTGCGATTGAAGAGCTGGGGCTGGTGATGGGGCGCGATGTGTCGGTGATCACCCATGATGATGAGCTGAGCTATTTGCCGAACGGGGGGGATGTGCCGATATTTACGGCCACGCGTTCGTCGGTGCGCCGCGCAGGCGAGGCCGTTGCCGAGTTCTTAATTGCACAGATTTCGGACGCGAGCGGTGCGCCGCCCACGCGTCTTTTGGAAGCTGAATTGATTTTGGGCCGCTCAACGGGTCCGGCACCGTGATCATCAGCGCAGCGCGCCGTTTTATCTTTGTTCACATCCCCAAGACGGGCGGCACCTCAATGTCATTGGCGTTAGAGCAGCGCGCAGCGCGCGATGATATGATGTTGGGGGATACGCCTAAAGCACTGAAAAGACGTCGCAAATTGTCGGAGACTACGGCGCATGGGCGGTTGTGGAAGCACGCGACTTTGGCGGATATTGATGGTTTGGTTACGGCCGAGCAGTTGGACCAGATGTTTTGTTTTACGTTGGTGCGCAATCCGTGGGACCGAATCGTGAGCTATTATCACTGGTTGCAGGATCAATCATTTGACCATGCAGCAGTTGCGTTGGCGCAATCCTTAACGTTTGAGGACTTTGCCTGTCATCCTAGGATTATGGCAAGTTTTCATGCCAACTCGGCGCGGGTGTATATGACGGATGCGCGCGGTCAGATGCGGGCCAGTGCGTTTGTACGGTTAGAAAATCTGGCTGAGGATTTGGCGCCGATTGAGGCACATTTAGGATTCTCGCTTGAGATTGGGCACCAGAACAGATCGGACCGGAGCCAGGATTGGCGCGGATATTACTCGGA